>ONLU01000047.1 GCA_900318795.1 uncultured Prevotellaceae bacterium
TGCATGCCATTCTGGTAGAGGTCAGCGCTGCGGGCGGCTCGTTCTGTATCAGTTTCATGCAGATGTTTGCGGAGGACAATTACCTCAACGCCTTCCTCAGCGAACTAAAGCAGATCGGGTTGGACTACGCCATGCTCGAACGCCGTCCTATCAGAGTGGCTTCTGTGGCCGACTATAGGAAATAGCAAATCCTACTTAGCGTCTTTTCTGCTATTTCTCGCCCAAAAACTGGTCTCATAATGATTGTGAAAGGCTATTTTATATTTTTTTTTGATAAAGCGATACATATTTCTAAAAAATTCGTATCTTTGCAGCAAACTTTTCGGCTGACCGAAAGCAGAGGCATTTTATAACACCTTGCAGAGATTAGTTATATAGGAGTGTTTTCGGAACCGTACCAGTTTGCTGGCTTACTGCCATCGGGAAGTAAGAATGCCGAAGCCCAAGGGTGGAGGCTGCGGGACGGGAACCTGTATACATGACAGAAAGGCTGATGAATACATAAGAGAAAAAAAGTATAAACAACATGGAGAATCAATTTGAATTAGCACTGGAAGGAACTATCCTGACTATCAAACTTGGTGAAGAACTGGCTACGGCCAACGCAACAGCGCTGATGGAGGAAATCAACAACTATCGTGAAACGGGTGTGAAAAAAGTGGTGTTCGACGCCACAAAGCTGAGCTACATTGCCAGTAGCGGCATCCGTGCCATCTACTACGCCAAGCAGAAAGTGGCCGGAAACCCAGCCATAGAGTTTATCAACTGCGCCCAAAACATCCGCGACGTGTTCGAAATGGTGGGCATACAGGATCAGATTACTTTTGTGAACAAATAGCCCCCGCTTATGAGGCAACTGCATTTCCAGCCTATCGCCGGCAAGGCCCTGGACATACTCGACACCATCCTCCACACGCCGGAGGTGGCATCGTGTAAAGAAGTGTTCGGTGACGTGCGCATGGTCTGTGAGGAACTGGTCGTGAATGTAGTGGACTACGCTTACCCAGACCGTACTGACGGCTATCTGGACGTGGAGATTGAGAAGGACGAGCATGCCATCGCAATCCGGTTGAAGGATGGAGGTGTGGCCTTCAACCCCCTCGAAGTCGAGACACCAGACATCACCAAGCCTATGGAAGAGCGCCAGATAGGCGGGTTGGGCATATTCATTATGCTCAAGAAGATGGATGCTGTGAATTATGAGCGCACTGACAATGAAAACGTATTGACGATTAAGAAATGGCTGTAAAGATACTAAGTGTTGATGACGAGCAGCAGATGGCGTCGCTGATGAGACAGTACTTCAGACGGAAGATCCGCAGTGGTGAATACGAATTCCTGTTTGCCTATAACGGTAGGGAGGCGCTTGAACTGCTGGCTCAACGTCCTGACATAGATATTATCCTCTCTGACATCAACATGCCAGAGATGGACGGTCTGACACTGCTGTCCAAGATTCACGAGAAGAAAAATCCTGCCCAGCGGGTCGTCATGGTAAGTGCCTACGACGATATGCGCAACATCCGTGAAGCCATGAACAAGGGTGCCTTCGACTTTGCCACGAAGCCCATCGACATGGAAGACCTGAGCCTGACCATCGAGAAGGCGATTGCCGAGATAGAATACGTACGCAAGTCGCAGCAGGAGCATGACCAGCTGGAGTCGCTGAAAAACGACCTGGCTGTGGCCCGCGACCTGCAACAATACATCCTTCCTCAGACGTTTCCACCCTTCCCCGAGGCTTGTGACAAGATAGACATCGCTGCCTCCATGAAAGCCGCCAAGAATATCGGCGGCGACTTCTACGACTTCTTCCGTCTGGACAGTGACCGTATCGCCTTGGTGATAGCCGACGTATGCGGGAAGGGCATTCCGGCCGCACTCTTCATGGCTGTCAGCCGTACGGTTATACGCTCGAAGGGCACCGTAGATGCCAGTGCTGCCGAATGTATGCTGGAATCGAACAAACTGCTCAGTGCCTACTCAGTGGATGCCATGTTTGTCACCGTATTCTATGCCATTTATGATTTGAACACCGGTTTGTTGACCTATTCCAATGCCGGTCACACATATCCCTATCTGATCAAGAGCGATGGCTCGACGGAGCAAATACCTTCCACGAGAAGTCCCTTGTTAGGACTCTTTGCAGCTGCGCAATATAAGGAGGACAGCATACAGCTGAATCATGGTGACACGCTGTTTATGTACACCGACGGAGTCAGCGAAGCCATGAATCCAGACAGGGAGGAATTAGGCAATGAACGCCTGACGGGCATCCTTACAGGTTGCAAAGACCGCAACTGCCAGGAGGTGATAGATATGGTGAATCGGGGCATCACTGATTTTGTCAGAGATGCCGAGCAGAGTGACGACATCACGATGCTGGTGGTGAAGCGGGTTTAGGAGAAAAGAGAAATGAATTTACGCCGTTATGGGGAGAAAGGACATCATCATTGGTTGCATGGGCATACTGCTGGCATTATCCATTTCGGCAGGGCTTTATGTGCACCATAGCGATGGTGCAAGAATCAGGAAACTGGAAAGTATGATTGAACAGCTGCAGGTGAAAGAACGCCGGTCGGCCATGGACCGTAAGGTCAGCAAGCAGCTGGAAGAAATAGCCAACGGCCAGCAAGCCTTGTCGGAAGAACGCAGTCGTGAAGCCATCCGCCAGTCGGAGATAGCACAGGCCGCCACGCTGCGCTCAGAGGCAGAACGCCATAACGCGCTCAGGGCACAGGCTGCTGCCGAGCAGTCGGCACAGGAGGCCATCAGTTCGTACCAGATGGCCGAACGCCAGCGAGAGGAGGCCAACGAACAACGGCGACAGGCCGTACACGCCAAGCATGTGGCCGACACGCTGAACTACATCTCGCTGGGGCGCACACTCGGCTCACAGTCATTCTCCATCTACCGGACTGGCGACACGGAGATTGGCAACATGCTGGCCTACGCCTCGTATCTGTTCACCCGCGACTATGGAGGCGACCTCTATGCATCGGCCGTATTCCAGGCACTGATACAGTCGGCTGGCGGACGGAGAAGCTGGAGCATACACAACGGCAGTGTCATGGATATGGATTTCTTCCCAGGCACCCATCGCATGCTGACAGTTAGCACCTGTGGCGAAATCATACAACACGAAATGAAAAACGGGCATCTCACGACTAAACAGTTATTCAGCAACAAGAATTACTGTTTCAGGGATGTCATAGCAACAAAACTTGGAAAGGGCTGTGCACTCAGCCATACGGGCCACCTGCTGATAATCACCCCGGAAAAGACGGAAATAATACGACTGGAAAACCTGACCAAGCCTTTCATGATGGAATACATGCACGACGGGCGGCAACTGCTGGTGATTGGCGAGAGGAATCTGGCCTTGGTTGATTTGACCACACACAAAGTGACGGCTACCAGGCAGTTGGGGTTCAATATCATCAGTGCCAGCCGACGTGACAACAAACCACTACTGTTTGACAATAAAGGACACATGCACCTGGTGAACAGTATCGACGACATCCGAGATGAAAAGGTGCCAGTCAGAGGAACCGTCTCAGCATATACCGATAATAAGCAAGAGGGACTTACGGCATACGGAATGATGGACGGAACCATCTACATCATCGACAAGGCCAGACAGACCCACAGACTGGTGGGACACCTCTCTCAGGTGACGAGGCTGAAAATCATAGGTCGCAGGCTCTACTCCTCCAGCTATGACGGCAAGCTGCTGTTCTGGATGACCGGCGAGAATCAGGTGAAACCCATCACACTCCTGCAGGCCGGCAGCTGGATTACCTGTTTCACACAAGATAAGGAAAAAGACTATTTCTGGACGGGAGAGTCGAATGGCACCATCTCCCAATACCTGATCTCTCTGCCTCTCATTGCCCAGCGGCTGAAGCAAAACGTCAAGCGCAACTTTACGAGGGATGAGTGGAACTACTACGTTGGGAAGGGCATTCCCTATAGGGAGTTAAAAGAATGAAGAATGAATAGTGCTATGGAGTATATCGGCATCAAGAGAATCAGCAGGCGCGCGGCACTGACAGTGCTGCTGCTCTTCAGTGCGGTAGCAAATTCTCTCTTTGAGAGTGTGGCGTTGCATTCTTCACTCTTCACTTTTCACTCTACATTTCTACACGCTCAGGGACTTCCCTTGATTCGTAACTACACCGCTACGGAATATGGGGCACATAACCGATGCTACGATATAGAAATAGGTGAAGACGGCACGGTATTTGTGGCCAACTTTGAAGGACTGCTCTACTATGACCGTAGTCGCTGGCGCATCATTAACACACCCGACATGACCCGTGTTACTGAGGTATACCGTGCAAGTGACAATACGATTTGGGTGGGCGGCTACAACTACTTTGCGCGCCTACGGCGAAAAGACAATGGCGAACTGCTGATGCAACAGGCAGGAGAGCCAAACCTGTTCAAGGGCGAAGTCAAGGAAATCTTCGAGCGCGACGGCTCGCTGCAGTTCCTGGTCAGCGACAATTACATCTACGAAGTAAAAAGCATATCCGGCAGCGGCACGCCCGCCGTCACACAGAAGAAACGTGCCAACACAGACCTGCATATAGGCGCAAAATCCGACATCATATCGTTGGATAAGCTCTTAGCGGGCGAAAAAGATGTCATCCTGGACGATATCACCCAGACAGAGGAACTGGACGGAGGTTTACGGGTCAAAGTATCTATGAATAAAGGCCTGATAATTACTGACGATGATGACCGTGAACTCTACACAATCAGTGAGGCCAACGGGCTTTGCTCCGATCAGGTGGCGTATGTGGCCTACGACGGTCACGGCATGCTCTGGGGAGCCACCTCGCATGGCGTCTTTGCTATTGAAATGCCATCGGTTTACAGTTACATACTGGGGAAAGACGGACTGGCCGGTGAGGTTTATGCCATCACGGCCTTCGACGGAGACTTCTACGTTGGAGGCACGAACGGACTCTACCGCATCAGCTCTCGGCAATGCCAGAGAATGGAGGCCGTCAGCAACATCTGCTGGGCGCTGTGCCATCAAGGCGACTACATGCTTGCCGCCACATCGAGCGGCATCTATCGTATAGGGCGCGGTGGAAGCGTCAGCAGGCTCACGTCGAATGCCACGACAGCACTGCTGGTGGAGGGCGACAAGGTGTATGCAGGCGAGGCCGACGCCGTATGGCTGTACCAAAGAAGCTTCGCTCAACGGACGAAGGCAGCCGGCCTGCCACTGGCGACGGATATCCGCAGTGACGGTCATGGACACCTGTGGCTCCAGAATGTTTACGGTGAGACATCAGGCGATGACCAGGGAAAGCTTCGCGAGCCAATAGAGGAACTGCCAGACTATCTGCTCAAACCGTTGAGCGACATTGAGGTGAAAGCCCAGTTCCGCTATGGAGGACAATATTGGATAGGAGGCGACGAGGTGGTGGTGGTGACAGACACCAGCCGGCAGCAGTTGGGCAAGTTGACAGTCGGCAGCCGTGTGCGCTTCACGAGCATCGTCCTTGGCAGCGACAGCGTGCTCTGGGGCGGCTACGGTGAGATGCCCAGACGACTGAAAGAGATAGATAGCGACAACCGTCACCTGCATTTCTACTACGCACTCTCATACGCCCAACTGTCGGGCAAGACACTGTACCGCTACAGGCTCAACTCGGGCGACTGGAGTGAATGGACGGAGAAGCAGGACATAGAATTCCTGAACATGCCATACGGCTCCTACACGTTGAGCGTGCAGGCCCAACAGGCCAGCGGCGAACTCTCTGAAATAGAGACGGTTGGCTTCAGTATTGTCTATCCGCTTCTGATGCGCTGGTATATGGTGGTGCTCTACTTCATGCTAGCAGGCTATCTGGTCTGGCTGCTGTTCCGCTACCGCTTGAAGCGTCTGCAAAAAGACAAGATAAAACTGGAGCGTATCGTTGAGGAGCGCACCTCGGAGGTTGTCAAGCAGAAGGATGAAATCGTCAGGCAAAAAGACGAAATCGAGGAAAAGTCAAAGAGCCTTGAGAAAGCCCTCGACGACCTGAGCAGTGCCCAGCATGAGTTGATACGCCAGGAGAAGATGGCCACGGTGGGAAAACTGACCGAGGGACTCATTGACCGCATCCTGAACCCGATGAACTTTATCATCAATTTCTCGAAGATGAGCAATGACCTGCTCAGCGACATCAAGACAAACATCGACAGCAACAAAGAGCGTATCAGCGCCGACGACTATGACGACACGCTCGACATGCTTGGCATGCTGACGGAAAACCTACAGCATGTGGAGCAAAACGGCCAGTCTACCACCCACATGCTGAAAGCCATGAGAGAAATACTGAAAGACCGCACAGGCGGCTATGTGGATATGGACCTCTTGCCTGTGCTTCAGCGGAATGAGGAAATGTTCAACAACTCCTTCGCCAAGGAGAAGGAGCAGTACCACATCAGCTTCTCGGTCCGACTGCCGACAGAGGCGATGCCCCTTCATGGCAATCCTGACATGCTCAGCAGGGCCGTCATGAGCCTGCTGAACAACGCCGTCCATGCCGTGGTAAAGAAGGCGCAGCATATATCATACGCTCCCGAGGTGTCGCTCACTGCCACTGCCACAGACCATCACTACACCCTCAGGATTCGTGACAACGGCATCGGAATCGAAGAGAAAATTCTCCCCAAGATCTTCGACCCCTTCTTCACTACCAAGACCACTCAGGAGGCTGCGGGTGTAGGACTCTACTTGAGCCGTGAAATCATACAAAACCACAGTGGCGACATTACCGTCGAGTCTGCCTTAGACCAATACACGGAGTTTACCGTCACACTGCCTAAACTGAAAAGATAAAAAATATGAAAAGACTGCTATTACATATCATCCTTCTGTTGCTCAGTATAGCACCAGTGCTTGCGCAGACGGATGTCAGCATACGCCAAATCTACACGCAGGCAGAAAACGACTACACAATAGGACGGATAGAACAAGCACGCGACTCTCTACTCAGCCACTTAGACGCCTTCCGCGGCCAGTCGCTCCAAAACGCGCTCCGACTCATAGCCCTTACCTACCTGGCACGCTTCGATACGGACCAGACAGAGCAATATGCCACACTCCTGCTGCAGGAAAACCCCTATTACACTCCTTCAGCCAGTGACCCGGAACCCTTTGTTGACATCATTAATAAGGTGAAAAGCGGAGCGAACCTCTCTGTCACCACTGCCTCCAGCTTCAAGGAGGCCGCTGAGGAGGCCCCTGCCCCCGTCACCATCATCACCGCAGAGATGATTGAGAACCTCGGCTACAACAAACGCCTCGGGCAGATACTGGCCACATACGTGCCTGGCATGAACGAGGCCTATCGTAACAGGACACTCAACATGTCGATGCACGGTGCCTACGGCACTACACAGGAACTCATTCTGGTCATGGAGAACGGACACCGCCTGAACAACCGCATGGACAACAGCTACGCGATGGACTATGACATCAGCACCGACAAGATAGACCATATTGAGGTGCTGCGCGGCCCTGCCTCCTCGCTCTATGGCAATGTGGCCCTGTCGGCCGTGGTCAATATCATCACCAAGAGTGGTAGCGAGCTGGACGGCGTGAAACTGAAATACGGCCATGGGGCATTCCATACCCACAAGGCCGACGCCAGCATAGGCACCCGCTTCATGGATGCCGACATCTTCGTCTGGGGAAGCTTCTATCAGAGTGACGGACAGCATCGCCCTGCACGCGATGCGGCAGAATATAAAGACAAGTTCAATGAACCTATGCCCAGTGACTACTACTCATACGTTGACGGCTATCGCGACACGCCAACCTACGACCTCGGCATGACTATCCAGTACAAAGGCTTCGAACTGATGATGTCAAGGAAGAACATCAAGAAACTGACGCAATATGGAGAGTACGGCTATTACGACTACGACAAATACCGTAGCATCAACGGCATCCGTCCCGGATGGCTGACACAGACGAGTTACCTCCAGTTAAGCTATGCCCGACAGATGGGGCCGGCCACGCTGAAAGCCTCGGTCTATGGCGACTGGCATAATGGGGAAAACTTTGTGGCATTAAGTTCTGAGGGCACCACAAAGTATAGTGCTTCAAAAGGTGTTTTCGTCTATGGCAAATCGACTGACAGAACGCTGGGCGGCAGCATACAGGCCAGCGCAGGCTACAAAGCTGGCAGCATGAAGGGAAACCTGCTTGCGGGCGTGCAGTTCGAGCACTTCTCTGTTGCCGACTATTCCAACGGGGCCGGCGAAGACTATACGGGCGACTTGCAGTCAGGCATAGGCTATGACTATCTTAGTGGCTTGAAGCACGAAAACAGCTGGTCGTTCTATGCCCAGTGCAAGCACTATTTCATGCCTAAACTCATTCTCAATGCCGGGCTCCGCTACGACTTGCGCTACCGCTTCATCCAAGATACAGCCAGAAAGCTCTCTCCCCGTCTGGCACTCATCTGCACACCACACGAAGCGTTCAACGTCAAGCTGTCCTATTCGGAAGCATACGTCGATAAGTCCTACGAACAGCGGATACAGGAAAGGGATAATCCAATCGCTGCCGAACCACAGTATCTCACGGCCGTCCAACTCACCTTCATGGGAAGAATAGCCCCGCTCCGCCTCGCCTACGACTTCAACCTGTTCTATAATAAGTACGACAACCTCCTGAGCTTCAGCGATATGTTTGAAAGAAACTCCATTACAAACATTGGCGTGTACAAGTGTGTCGGGCTTGAAGCCAGTCTGACCTATAGCCACCGTCGCCTCGCAGCCAGTGCCTGCTTTTACTGGCAGAGAGTTGTCAAGGCAGACAACTACCACTACTGCGAAAACGACAATGCCGTGCTGGCCGTGCCTAAGATGACAGCCAACCTGAATATTGCCTACAAACTGCTGAACAACGGCAAGCACGAACTGAAAATCTACGGCAATGCCAAATTCACCGGCTGCAAAACGATGTCAAAGACCGACTATAACCCAATACGAATAGAATTAGAAGAACCGCAATATTATAACCTGAACAGTACCTTCGCCGTCGATGCCGGTATCAAGTACACCTTCAACCAACGCCTGTCACTATCGGCAGACTGCGAGAACCTGACGGACACAGACCGCTTCCTGTCGAGAGCCGCATTGATCATGTATCCCTATTACGAGAGAGGCCGCAACCTGATGATAGCAGCCGCATACCAGTTCTGACAGGATTCTGATTCACTATAAAAATATGATACAAGATGAATACAAAAGAGAAAAAAGAGTTTAACGTCCAGTTCTGGAGGTTCTTGTGGGCATCAACCCTCATCGGATTGTCAGCCTGCTTGGGAAATGTGGTTGATGCGATGATTGTGGGCAACCTGATTGATGAGGACTCTGTGAGTGCCATCAACCTGTCTTTGCCTTTCCTTCAGTTTATGTTTACTGTCAACATGCTGCTGGCCACGGGAGCGGGCATGCTGGTAGGTATGGAATTAGGGAAAAAGGACACACGGCGGGCATCTTACATCTTTGTCATCTCGATGCTGGCCTGTCTGTTGACAGGTTTAGTGCTGACAGCATGCGGCGTGCTGATACCCGATGTCGCAACACGGCTACTATGTGATAACGAGCAACTTTATCAACCCACATACGAATACCTGCGGGTGACGCTGATAGGAGCACCGGCCTACTTGCTGATGTGGGGCCTTGACACGATGGTCAGCGTTGATGGTAGTCCGCGCCTGGTGTCTGTATCCATCTTGGTGGACAATGCCCTTCACTTGTTGCTCGACGTGGTGTTCATCAAGTATTTCGGCTGGGGCATCGAGGGCAGCGCATGGGCTGCCGTCATCGGTCACGTTGTTGGCATCGCCATGATGGCCATTCATTTCCTTTCCAAGGAGAATCATCTGCGACTTGTTTTTGGGCGCCAGCAACCGGTTCTCGGCTCTATCATCTCTCAGGGCGCACCGCTGGCCATCGCCTCCATCTGTCTGACCGTACTGATGTTTGCATCCAACAAAATCATATTGTCATCCTTGGGGCGTACGGGTATCTATGCCTTTGCCCTCTGCATGAACCTGCTGCTGATATACAACCTGTTCCTGGGTGGCGTCTGCCGCACTATCCAGTCGCTGGGCTCCATCCAAGTGGGGAAGGGCGACAACGAGGCTTTTACACTGGTGCTGCGCAAGTCGTTCAACTTCATTACCGTAGCGATGGCCATCACCTGCATTTACGTATGGATATGGCCCGAGAGCATCGTGATGCTCTTTGGTGCCAACGAGAGCGATATGATTTCCGAAGGATGCCGTGCCTTGCGCATCTTCGCTGTCAGTCTCATCCCCTTCTGCTACATCTACACCATCATGATTGTCTATAAACTCTACAACCATCACCACATGGCACTCTTCATCTCCTTCGCCCTGTCGCTGACGGTCATCCCCGTGCTGTGGTTGTTTTCCCTGTTTGCTGAAGAATGGATATGGTATGGCTTCCTGACTGCCTACATCATTGAGATGGTGGCCATCTTCGTGCTCCACAAGATGACACATGTCAAGTTTGAATTAACAGATACTAAACAATAGAATAAAATTGATTATGAAGACTTCTGCCCCTTTGAAAAAATCGCAATTTGGCCTTTATGTGGAGTGCGCGCAGCACCCGGGCGAGGCGTATTACAATATTCCTTATATATATACGTTCGACGGCAGTCTGGACGAGGACAGGCTCAAGACGGCTATAGAAACTGCAGTAGCCGCCCATCCTACTCTCCTGACGCGCATAGGAGTGGATGAACACGGCGACCCGATACAGACGGTCGATGACAGCGAGAAAATCACATTAGGGGAGGTTGAGCAGGTCACGGATATCAGGGCTGCCATCGAAGGCTTTATCCAGCCGTTCGACATCTACAACGACCATTTCTTCCGCATGCGGATGTTGCGAGACGATGAGCACTACTACTGGCTCCTGGACATCCACCATATCATTGGCGACGGCTCGACGTTGAAGGTGCTCCTGGACGACATAGGGGCAGCCTACGAGGGCAAGGAACTGGCGCCAGAGACAATCACGATGGCCGAGTTGGCCCTCGAAGAAGAGGAACAGCGAAAGATGCCCCAGTTCGAGGAGGACAAGCAGTGGTATGGACGGGAGTACGACTGCGGCGACTGCTTCTCTACCTTGTTGCCCGACCTTGACGGAACTGAGGACTCGGACGGTCTGGAGGCGCGGTGCATGAATGTGGACAGTGCCCGCGTGGATGCCTTCTGCCGCGAGCATGGCATCTTCAAGAGCACCCTCTTCACGGCGGCCTACAGTTTCCTGATGGCTAAATACAATAACGAGCAGGCGGCGCTGTTCAGCACCATCGTCAGTGGTCGCAACGACCGCAGGACGGCAAAGACGGTCGGTATGCTGGTCAAGACAGTGCCCGTGTATGCACACTTCACCGACGAGACGACCGTGCTCGATTTCCTGAAGGCCGGACAGGAGCAGATGACGGGTTGCAGGGAGCACGGGCTATATGCATATACCGACGCGGTGAACGACCTGAACCTGCAGATAGGTACCTATTTTGCCTGGCACGGCTTTGTGCTCGACAATGTAGAGGTTGGCGGTAAGCACGTGCAGTCGGAACAGCTGTGCAACACCACCTTGGGAGTACCCTTCTTCGTGAAGGCACTCATCCAGGACGGCCATTACCTCGTGAAGGCAGAGTACAAGACCAATCTATATTCACAGCAGTTGGTCAGCCAGTTCCTGGAGAGCTATGAGAATGTAGTGGAGGGTTTACTTACTGAGACCAAGCTCTCGGACATCCGGATTACCGACGCATCGCAGATGGCACTGCTTGACGCGTTCAACGATACAGACAGGCCCTACGACGACACCCAGACGGTGGTATCGCTGTTCCGCCGCCAGGCCAAGGCGACGCCAGATGCCGAAGCCGTCGTCTTCAAGGACCATCGCTACACGTATGCCCAGGTGGACGACATCAGTGACCGCTTAGCAGGCTATATCGCATCCAAAGGGCTGGGCTTGGGCGATGCCGTGTCGGTCATCATTCCCCGCTGCGAGTGGATGGCTATTGCCTCGCTTGGCGTTCTGAAGGCTGGCTGTGCCTATCAGCCGCTGGACCCCAGTTATCCTAAGGAGCGTCTGAACTTCATGGTGAAAGATGCTGCTGCCAGACTGCTCATTGCCGACGAATCGCTGCGAGAATTGGTAGATGAATACTCGGGTGAGGTGCTGCTGACGAAAGACATCGCCAAGTGTCCTGCTGTTGCACAGCTGCCGGCCGGGCCCCGCCCCGACAGCCGTTTCATCCTGCTCTATACCAGTGGATCGACAGGTGTTCCCAAAGGCTGCCAACTGACGCATGCCAATCTGGTGTGCTACTGCAACTGGTACTGGAAATATTACGACCTGAAGCCAGAGCACAACGTGGCTGAGTATGCCAGCTATGGCTTCGATGTGCACCAGGAGGGTATCTATCCGCCACTGTCGGGCGGTGCCACCGTACACATCATTCCTGAGGAACTGCGCCTGGACCTTGTGTCGCTCAACGAATACCTGGAGCGCGAACACATCACCCATACCTTCATGACCACACAGGTGGGCTATCAGTTTGCAACGAATATCGAGAACCACTCCTTGTTGCACCTCTCGGTGGCGGGCGAGAAACTGGCCAGTATCGCTCCGCCTCAGGGCTATCAGTTGCACAACGGCTATGGCCCCACGGAAGCCACCATTCTCATCACTATCTATCCTATTACAAAGAAAGATACGGACGTGCCCATTGGAAAGCCTATGGACAATGTGCGGCTTTATGTAGTCGACCAGCATGGACACCGTCTGCCTGTGGGTGCTTTGGGTGAATTGTGGGCTGCCGGACCACAAGTGGCCCTCGGCTACTTGAACCGTCCGGAAAAAAACGCAGAAGTATTTGTCCAGAATCCATTTACCACCGAGGAGAAATACATCCGTGCCTATCGTACAGGCGATATTGTGCGCTACCTGCCATCGGGCGACATCCAGTTTATTGGCCGCAGGGATGGCCAGGTGAAGATCCGTGGCTTCCGCGTCGAGCTGAAGGAAGTGGAAGCCGTCATCCGCCAGTTCCCCGGCATCAAGGATGCCACGGTGCAGGCCTTCGATGATCCTAACGGCGGTAAGTTCATCGCGGCCTACATCGTCGGCGATGAGCAGATTGACATTAATGCCCTCAACAACTTTATCCTGGAGGAGAAACCGCCCTACATGGTGCCAGCCTTGACGATGCAGATAGACAAGATACCGCTGAACCAAAACCAGAAGGTGAACAAGCGTGCCTTGCCCAAGCCGGAAAAGCCAATAGACAACAGCGAACAGCCATCAGCTAATGTGCCCATGAATCTGCTTGAGGAAGAGTTGCATGAGATGGTTGCCGACATCATCGGCAATACCGATTTTGGCATCACTACCGTTTTGGGACATGCTGGTCTGACTTCTATCTCCGCCATCAAGTTGGCCATACAGGTGAACAAACACTATGGCATTACGCTTGATGCGAAATCATTGGTAAAGAACGGTACGCTGCAAAGCATTGAAAATAAGATATGGAGAAGCCTCACTCCCGCCCTCTCTCCCAAGGAGAGGGGAGTAGATACTTCTTCCGCAGAGAATATCGACAGCAAAGGTAATCACTCCCCTCTCCTTGGGAGAGGGACTGGGGGGGAGGCTTCTTTTCCCCTCTCCTACGCCCAGACTGGTGTCTATTTCGACTGTCTGAAGAATCCCACATCGACGCTGTACAATATCCCATATTGCATCAAGTTCCAGAGGAATACGGACGCAACAGCACTTGCCGAAGCCGTCAGGACGCTCGTCAAGGCGCATCCCCAGCTGGCTGTTCATTTCGGTAATGGCCAAGAAGGCATCAGCCAGACCGTTGATTTGGAGCAGGTTGTAGAGATACCCGTAAAACAGATGAGCGAGGAGGAACTGACGCAGTATCGACAGGATTTCGTGAAGCCCTTCGACCTCAGCACAGGTCCGCTCTATCGTTTTGAGATAGTGGTTACAGACGAGCAGACCTATCTGCTGATGGATGTGCATCATCTTGTGTTCGATGGTAGCTCTTCCGACATCTTCCTGCAACAACTATGCAGCATCATGAACGGTGAGACGATCGAAGACGAAGACCAGAATTATGCAGCATACGTGACAGCAGAGAAGGCCGCCGAGGGCGGGGCAGCATATCAGGCTGCTGCGGACTTCTTCAAACAGCGGCTGTCTGTGGTGGAAGCCGCTACGGAGGTTCGTCCCGACCTGCCGAATCCCCTCAAGGGTACTATCAGCAAGGCTGTCGCCGCTCTTGACATCGAGGCTATAGATGCCTTCTGTCGCAAGAGCAACATGACACCTGCCCATCTGATTCTCACGGCTATTTATTATTCGCTGTCGCGCTTTGCCAACAGTGAGCAGGTTTGTATCACCACCGTCTCAAGCGGTCGTTCCAACCTGCATATCCGCAACACCGTAGGTATGTTTGTCAACACGCTGGCCCTCAGTGCTACCATCGGAAAGCAAACCGTGAAAGAATTTTTGCAGGAGGTCAGCGAAAACTTCGACGAGACATTGCGCCATGAGAACTATCCGTTCGCACAGATTGCCGCTGACTATGGACTGACGGCCGAGATACAGTATGTCTATCAATTGGGGGTGAACAGCCAGTACGTCTGTCAGGGAGCCCCGTTGGAGATAGAGAATATGGAACTACAGATACCCAAGTTCCCCATCACTTTCTTCATTGCTCCGGTGGCCGGGCAGCCCAGTGTCTGTGTGGAATATGATAATGGCAAGTATTCCTCCCGCTTGATGCAAAGCCTCGCAGATGCCGTGAAGGTGACTGTAGAAAGGATGATGGCAAAGCCCGACGCTGCTTTGACCAGCATCAGCATTGTCAGCTACGAGGAGGCCGGGCGTATCATCAAGATGGGTACGGGTAAGGAGATTGACGTGGACCTGAGCAAGACCTTTGCCAACCTCTTTACGGAGCAGGCCCAAAAAACACCCAATGCACCCGCCGTGGTGGACAGGGACAGCCTGCTGACTTATGGTGAGATGGACCGCTATTCGAATGCGCTGGCCCACCAGCTGATAGATTTTGGCGTACAGCCCAACGACTTCGTCTGCGTGATGCTCGACCGTTTCAAGGAGTTCCCACTCTCCGTACTGGCCATCCACAAGGCCGGTGCGGCCTATACACCGCTGGACTTCGAATATCCCAATGAGCGTCTGAGCTATATGCTGGAGAATTCAGAGTCGAAGGTGCTCATCACCACGCACGATGTGCTGGCCGCCAAGCAGGCAGAGGGCAATTTCAGCACCGCTGCTGCCAAGACGTTTTTCATCGACGACTTCATGGATAGTGTGGTCAGCGATTCTGTCGCCGACACCCCCATCGATTTATCCTCACCCGATGGGCTGGCCTACATGATCTACACCTCTGGTTCTACAGGTAAACCTAAGGGAGCCATGCTCCATCAGGCTGGTCTGCGTAATTTCATTGCTGTGGTCATCGACATGGAGAAACTGACGGCCAATGACCGCATCAGCGGACACCGTTCGTTCTCGTTCGATGCGCATATCGAGGATATGTATCCCGTGCTGACGCTGGGTGGTTCGTTCCACATCATGCCGACAGAGATACGTAAGGACTTGGCAGCCATCCGCCAGTTCCTGATCGACCATCAATGCACAGGCGGCGGCTACTCAACGGCCATGACCTGTCTGCTGCTCAACACCTTCGACGACCTGCCTATCCGCTTTACCACGGGTGGTGGCGAGAAGATGGATGGCGTCTATAGTGACCACATCGAGATTATCAATGTCTATGGACCGACGGAGTGTACCGACGATACCTCTTATTATAGCATTGCTCCAGGCCGGAGGGTGGAGAATATTCCCATTGGCCAGAGTGTTGCCAACAACTGGAACTTCATTGTCGACACAGCGGGCAACCTCGTGCCACAGGGCGTGGCGGGTGAGCTCTGCTTTGCCGGCATTCAGGTGGGTCGCGGCTACTGGCGACTGCCCGAGCGCACGGCACAGTCGTTCGTCGATTGTCCGTTCGTCAGAGAAGACCGCTGGGGGCGTCCTGTCCGTATGTACCACACAGGTGACCTCTGCCGCTGGAATGAGGACGGCCAGATAGAGTATATGGGTCGTATCGACACGCAGGTGAAATTGCGCGGCTTCCGTATCGAACTTGGCGAAATTGAAAGCAAGGCTCTGAACGTCGGTGGAATCCGCCAGGCTGCTGCTGAGGTGCGCAAAGTGATGGGCAACGAACATCTGGTGCTTTACTACACCGTGGAAGAGGGCTGCGCACTCACCGATGAGGATATCCACCAAGCACTTGCCGGCACATCGTTGGCTGAATACATGGTGCCCGACACCTATATGCGCCTCGATGCGATGCCGATGACGCCCAACCTCAAGATAAACCGCAAGGCGTTGCCCACTCCGGAGATCAAGCGAGTGAACGACTATGTGGCTCCCGAAGGCGAGACGGAGACACTCTTCACCCAGATTTTCTCCCAGGTGCTCAATATTGAACAAGTGGGTGCCACCGACGACTTCTTCGAGATTGGCGGTACCAGTATCAATGCCATCAAGGTGATTGTGGAGGCCAGCAAGCACGGCGTGCAGATTGTCTTCAACGACCTCTTCAACCTGAAAACCCCGAAGGCCCTCGCCGTATATGTGAGTAGCAATAAGGATACTACAGGCGCGGTTACTCCGTCTGTCCCGACGAATCAGCCAACTCCTATGGACCATCCCGAATACGCTGCCCTCATTCCCGTTTTGGACAAAAACATCCTCAACACATTCCGCGATGGCGAGCGACAGCCCGTCGGCAATGTGCTCCTGACCGGTGCCACCGGCTATCTGGGCATCCACATCCTCCATGAGTTGCTGACGAATTATGACGGTCACATCCTATGTCCGTTGCGCAGTAAGCCGGGCTTCGACACAATGCAGCGCCTCAAGACCCTCCATTACTACTATTTTGGTAAAACAGAGGCTTTTGGCCACTTTGAAGAGCGAGTGGAAGTGTTCGATGCTGAGATTACAAAGCCCGATGCACTTAAAGGCATCGACAAGCGTGGTCTGACGGTCATCAACTGCGTGGCCAATGTCAAGCACTTCTCTGCCGGCAACGACATCGAGATGGTGAACATCGAGTCGGTGCGCCATCTCATCAGTTTCTGTCTGCGCACGGGGTCGCGTCTCATCCATATCTCGACGAACAGCATTGCCGGCATCAGCATCGACAATGTCCCCGGGCCAGAGGTCAGACTGACGGAGCAGAACCTCTACATTGGGCAGAACATTGATGCCAACAAGTACGTCTATTCGAAGTTCAAGGCTGAGGAACTGGTGCTCGACGCTATTGCCCACCACGGTCTGAATGCGAAGATCATGCGTGTGGGCAACCTCTCGGCACGCCAGAAAGACGGCGAATTCCAGATCAATTTCAACACCAACAATTTCTTAGCGATGTTGCGTGCCTACGTGATCATCGGAATGGTGCCTTACGAAGCCCTTGATCAGCGTTTCGAGTTCTCGCCCGTCGACGAGGTGGCGCATGCCATCATGCTATTGGCGCAGACACCGAAGGACTGCACGGTGTTCCATCCCTACAACACTCATCGCCAGTTCATGTCCGACATCCTCACTGGCTTCGCCGAGGCGGGCATCACGTTGAAGCGTGTTGAGCCCGAAGAGTTCCAGCGGACCCTCGAAAGCGTGATGGAGAATCCCGGCCTCGTGACCCTGCTGCGTCCGCTGATGGCCTACGATATGGGGACTGGACATAAGACGCGCTGGATCGATTCGGCCAACGACTACACCACCCAGGTGCTCTACCGCCTCGGATTCCAGTGGCCTCCGACTGCAGCCGACTACGTCCATCGCTTCGTCGACACCATTATGGGCTTTGATTATTTTACAGTATAAGGGACTGGAAAAAAGTAGTAACCCTACTGTGCTTCATGTTTAATAACAATTAGGAATGCAGTTATGAAAAAGATTCTGCTATCTCTTGCAGCCCTTGCATTAGCTGCTACTGTGAAAGCTCAGGTATGGATTGGTGGTGAGGTAGGTTTCACCACCAATCACACCAATGGCAGTGACCACTCCGCTATAGAGCTCAATATTGCTCCTGATATTGGCTACACTCTGAGCGATAACTGTAGCGTTGCCTTCGCCCTCGGTTATAGTCATACAAGCAATGTCGATGGCAGTAAGTACGGCATGACTGGTATGACGCTCTCGAATGTCAACGCCTTCAGCATCAATCCTTATACCTGCTACACCTTTGTAATTTCGCGTTTTTCGTTATTAGCGGTCTGAAGTTTAGAATCGCTCACGCTCAGGGCATTGAGAACAACTTCAACCAGTTCAGCGTAACCGTAATCCCTGCTGTCGCCTACAGCGTATCTGACAAGGTAACACTGGCTTCTCACATCGGCGATGGTCTCTACTACAACCACACTTGGATGAAAGATGTTGCACGCAGCAACAAGTTCGGTTTCAATCTGTTCCACGGCATCAGCTTCGGTGCCTACTACTTCCTCTAAACGGTATCGATATAAACATATATAATCAAAAAATTGAACGCTATGTTATCATTAATTTCCCAGCACACTCGCCAGAACCTCTTTTGGTTAGCCACCATCTGCGTGAGCTGTAAAGATACGAATAATAAAGGGAAAATGAGTACCTTTGCAGTGTGTTTTGAATGTATGGGAAGGCAACGACCCTGCATTGAGTTTCTATAGGAATATGGGGATGAAAGTGCAAAAGACGACAATGGAGATTATTCTTTAATATGATATAAGGTTTGGGCTTTCAGCCAGACCCACCCTGACGGATTCACTATTGACATCCGCACGATGACTGAGCCGATGGAGGGAATCGCCGTCAGTTATGCAGCAACCCTAAACTGCCATTCGCGTGACCAGCTTGACAAGGTTGTGAGCCATGCCTTGCAGCATGAAGGATATGTAGGCGGTTGGTATAACAGTGAGGACGGACTTTACTATTTCGACAGTACAAAGCTATTCCCAGAGAATGACCTGAAAGGTGCGCTCCTGTTCGGAAAGGAGAACGGCCAATACTCCGTTTTCATCCTGTCAACCTACACAGACATTCCCATTGATGGAAAGGTTGCGGAGATTCTGGATCGAGGCACTATTCTCTTTGGTACTACTGGTGACTACAGACCATTATCATTCTGCGAACCCGATGGAACTTATTGGGGCTTCGGCATTGAGGTGGCAAAGGAGATTGCAAAAAGGATAGGCGTTGGTGTGGAGTTCAAAAAGACTTCATGGCCTACATTGACGGCAGATGTATTGGCAGAGCCTCAGTTATTCGACCTCGCCATTGGCGGGATTACTATAACAGATACCAGACGGGAAACTATGCTAATGAGCGACGGTTATCTGGCTAACGGCAAGACTATCCTATGCCGTGCTTCAGAGGCAGACCGCTACAAGTCGTTGGCTGACATAGACAAGCCCGAAGTGACAGTTATGGTGAATCCCGGTGGACTGAATGAGAAGTTTGCCAATGAGAACCTGACTCACGCTAACATAGTCGTTCACCAGAAGCCTATTATGTGCAGACTGACACCCGACTTGCAGCCCCACTATTGAACGCCCCCTTTACTCATGGCGAGATTGGTGTCCTGATGCAGAAAGGACAGGAGGACTTGCTACAGATGGTGAACAATGTCATCCGTCAGATGAAGTCAGATGGCTCACTTCGCAAACTGCATGAGAAGTACGGGCTTGTATATGCCTACGAATAAGAAATGTGTTATGAAGAAGATTCTGTTCCTTCACGGTTTCTATGCCAGTGGTCAGTGTGTACCTGCTGTTGCACTGAGAGAGGCTTTTGAGGGTGAAGCAGATGTTATCACACCTGACTTGCCGATGCACCCAAAAGAGGCTGTCAAATTTATTCGTGGACTGATTGACAGTGAGAAGCCAGGCCTCCTGATTGGCAATAGTTGTGGATCTTTCTATGCTCAGATGGTGGCTCCTGTTGTGGGTGTTTCTGCTTTGCTCGGTAATCCTCACTTCCAGATGACGGAGTTCCTGAAACAGCGTATTGGTGAGCATCAATACAAATCAGCTCGAAAGGACGGCAATCAGAACTTTGTCATTGATGAGACATTGATTGAAGAGTTTGCAGAACTGGAGGCTATTCAATTCAATAACTGCAATCCCGACTTCAAAGATCGAATTTGGGGATTGTTCGGAGAAAAAGATACGTTGGCACACTTTGAACCAACCTTCTTGAAG
>ONLU01000006.1 GCA_900318795.1 uncultured Prevotellaceae bacterium
AAGTATCGGAAAGTTAGAAAAGACTAAAAGGAAGCGTATGATATTCGGTAAGAAGATAAAAGAACTCAGAGAAGAACATGGGATGGTGCAGCGGAAACTAGCGGCTGCACTGGATATAGACACGCCAATGTATAGCAAGATAGAGCGTGGAGAAAGAAAGGCGAAACGGAGTATCTTCGCCATCTCTGATGTCAAAGTCAATCATTTTTCGTCATAGAAGATATGAGACACATTGTATTTTTAGTTTTTTATCTCTTTTCCCTGTTGCCTGTCAGTGCACAACCCAAGGACTATGTCTGGAGCACGCCCAGCGAGAACGCCAGCGGGTCGATGCCCTGCGGAGGTGGAGACATCGGTATGAATGTGTGGGTGGAGAAAGGCGACATCCTGTTCTATGTGTCGCGCTCCGGATGTTTCGACGAGAACAACACCCTGCTCAAGCAAGGCCGCTTCCGCATCAGTCTCTCGCCGGGGCTCAACATGAAGCACTTCCGCCAGATTCTGCACCTGGGCGAGGGCTATGTCGAGATTACCGACGGGCACATCAGCGTCCAGCTGTGGGCTGATGTCAGCAAACCTGTGGTCCATGCTGACATCGTCAGTCCCGATACCGGGCTGGTGGTGGCTGCCACCTACGAGAATTGGCGAACCCGTGACATCGAGCTCACCAAGCGCGAGCGGTTCCAGACCAGCTATAAGTTTGCCGCACCCAAGGGACTGAGAACCCGTGCCGACAGCATTGTGACTACCGACCAGTGCGTCACGTTCATGCACCAGAATGGTGCTACGACCATCTTCGATGCCACTGTCAGCCAGCAGCGCATGGACGCAGTGAAGGACCGCTTGTATAATCCCTTGAAGAACCTCGTCTTCGGTGGGCGCATGAGCGGACAGGGGCTGGTGTTCATGGACAAGGTCGATGGACACTATGCCAGCAGCGACTACGAGGGGTGGATGTATGTCTCACCGCAGCCTCAGAAGCAGTTTCACCTCAACATCACACTTGCCCGTCTGCAGGGCACCGTAGCTGACTGGAACGCCCAGTTGGCAGCGACCGAGCAGAGCATTCGCCACGATGCCGACCGTGAGGTCTCGCGCCAGTGGTGGCGTGGCTTCTGGCAGCGCAGCTACGTTGAAATAGTTCAAAGTTCAAAGTTCAAAGTTCAAAGTTCTCTGACCGCTGGTCAGAGTGTGGCGATGCAATCTCAGACCAAGGTCAGAGCGACCCAAGGTTCGATGAAAAAATTCTCAGACCAAGGTCAGAGCGACCCAAGGGTCGATGACAAAGTTCAAGGGTATGAGTCTCTCATTCGCAATTACCAGCTGTTCCGCTATATGCTGGGGTGCAACAGCAGAGGCCAGTGGCCTACCAAGTTCAATGGTGGACTCTTCACCTTCGACCCCGAGTACGTTAACCCTGCTGAAGAATACCACCTCTCACCCGACTTCCGCAACTGGGGTGGGGGAGTCCATACAGCCCAGAACCAGCGGCTGGTCTACTGGCCCATGCTCAAGAACGGCGACTGGGACCTGTTGAAGCCACAGCTCGACTTCTATCTGAACATCTACCGCAATGCCGAGGAACGCTCGCGCCTCTATTGGGGACACGAGGGAGCCTGCCTGACCGAACAGATAGAGAACTACGGCCTGCCCTGCTATCCTGAGTACGGAACCAAGCGCCCCGAGGGCTTCGATCCCGGCATGGAGCGCAATGCATGGCTCGAGTACGAGTGGGACACGTGCCTGGAGTTCTGCATGATGGCACTCGAGGTCCATCGCTACAGCGGCTGCGACATCACGGAGTACATCCCCATGATACAGTCCTGCCTTCGCTTTTTTGACGAGCACTACCAGTATCTTGCCAACCGGCGGGGTGCCAAGCGGCTCGACGCCAACGGCCATCTGGTGCTCTATCCCGGTTCTGGAGGCGAGACTTTCAAGGGAGCCTACAACTCCACCTCCACCATTGCCGCCCTGCGCACCGTGACAGCGGCGTTCATGGATTATGCCAAGGAGCAAAAGGACACAGCTCTTACCTCTTATCTCCAGCCTCTTGCCTCTCGTATTCCACCCATCACCGTCCGTGACGGCAGGCTGCAGCCTGCACTACACTACGAACGGGTGCAGAATGTCGAGACCACCCAGCTCTATCCCGTCTTTCCCTGGCGCATGTACGGCGTGGGACGTCCTGATTTGCAGATAGCCCGCCGGACCTACCAGAGCGACACACTGGCACTGAAGTTCCGCTCACATGTCGGGTGGAAGCAAGACGCTATCTGGGCAGCCTGCCTCGGACTCACCAGCGAAGCCCAGCGGCTCGTCACGCTCAAGATGGGCGACGGTCCTCATCGCTTCCCCGCCTTCTGGGGACCAGGCTACGACTGGACACCCGACCACAACTGGGGCGGTTCGGGCATGATTGCCATGCAGGAGATGCTCCTGCAGGAGGTCGACGACAAGATCTACCTCTTCCCTTCCTGGCCCCGCCAGTGGGATGTGCGCATCCGCCTTCACGCCTCGCACAACACCGTCGTCGAGGCTGAGCTCCGTGGTGGCAAGGTCGTCAATCTCCGTGTCACCCCAGCCCGCCGCAAGAAGGACGTCATCTATAACCGTTAGTCCAAATGAGACTTCGTTTTTTTGCGGGAAAGTTTGTCAGAAATCTCACCCATTGGCGTGGCACTGATAGGCATTGGTGCTGCCCTTGGGTGGAAGATCAAGAGACTTGGAACAGCATCGTGAAAATAAATCGCCGCCCTGGGCATTCACATGCTGTGGGCGGCGACCAATCCAATTACCATGAAAAAACTACTAACCTTATTATATATTTAAACGTATGAATCCTGTGTCATATTCAGAAATGAATCTAAGCCTCTGCTTCTTTTTGACACTGCAAAGGTAGCACAAAAAGAGAGCGTCCGCAAGAATATTCTGCGAACGCCCCGATTTTTATAGCGAAAAGGTTTGCTGTCAGACCTTTTTACACTTTTTTAGAGGTTTGGATTGATCTTGCTCCACTCAGAGATGGGGGGAACGATGTTCAGCGTCACCAGCTCGTCGCGCATCTTGCACAGGTGCTCGTAGCTCTGGTCGAGCTTGGCGTTCTCCTCAGCAGTACCCTGAGGAACCTCGAACTTGGCACCCTCGGCAGTCATGGTGGTCTTCATAGCCATCATGATGTGGTCGTACTTGTCGGTCTTCACATAAGTGCCTACGGGGAAGCGGAAGGGCTCACCACCCATAGCGGCACGAATCATCTCGACAGAGAGGTAAGAGGGGCTCTGGAACGAAGAGCGTCCGCGGAGCTCGATAATCTTGGCACCACCCTTGGTGACATCCACCTTCATCTGCTCCCACTCGTCAGCGGGGAACTCGTCAGTACCGATGATGTCGGTCAGCTTGCGGCCCTTGATGGTTACGTGGCTGCCAAAGACTGCCATCTGCTCGCCGTGGCCACCGTAGGTAGCGCAACCTTCAATCTCGCTCTGCATGACACCGAACTTCTTAGCCAGTGCAGACTGCAGACGGGTGGTGTCCAGACCAGCCAGTGTGGTGACCTGTCCGGGCTTCAAGCCAGAATAGAGCAGGGTAACCAGACCGGTGAGGTCGGCGGGGTTGAAGATGATGACAACATGCTTGACATCAGGGCAGTATTTCTTGATGTTCTGGCCCAGCTCCTCGGCAATCTTGCAGTTGCCTGCGAGTAAGTCCTCACGGGTCATGCCAGCCTTACGGGGAGCGCCACCGGAAGAGATGATGTACTTGGCGTTGCGGAATGCCTCCTCGGCATCGGTGGTGGCAACGATGTTCACGTTGTCGAAGCCACTCTGGCGCATCTCCTCAGCTACACCCTCGGGAGAGAATACGTCATAGAGACAAATTTCACTTGTCAGACCCATCATCAGAGCGGTCTGAGCCATGTTTGAACCAATCATGCCAGCTGCGCCGACGATGGTCAGTTTGTCGTTGGTTAAAAATGCCATACTAATTTACGTTTTAACAATTTACTTATTAATATGCTGCAAAGATACAAAATAAAGTGAAAAGTGAAAAGTGAAAGGTGAAAAATTTAAT
The DNA here is from genome assembly GCA_900318795.1 of uncultured Prevotellaceae bacterium. Lineage (GTDB taxonomy): Bacteria > Bacteroidota > Bacteroidia > Bacteroidales > Bacteroidaceae > Prevotella. The sequence continues at coordinate 4,075 of ONLU01000006.1, forward strand.
GATTATTTAATGTATGCCTGCCTCTTTGCAAAGTCTGTATGACAAAACTGACGAAAAACTCGTCTGAAACGGTGGCTAATTGAAAAATAATCGCTATATTTGCAGCAAAACTTGGAAACTATGAAGTACGCAAACCATATCAAGCAGATAGAGATAGACTCCCTGTGGAGCGGCAAGAAGCACATCTTGTGGACGTTAGACCCGCATGTCAACATTCTGAGCGGCATCAACGGGGTGGGCAAGAGTACCATCCTGAACAAGGTGTTTCGCAGTGTCAGTACCAATGGTGACCTGGTCAACCATCTGCTGAAGGGGGTACACATCACGGTAGAGCCTGAGGATGCTACGCACATCAGGTTTGACATCATCCGCTCGCTGGACTCGCCGGTGCTGGACTCGGAAACCATGAACATGGTGGACTCGCGCATCCGCTCGGCCCTGGACTTCCAGTTGTACCACCTGCAGCGCAAGTATCTGGACTATCAGGTGAACATCGGCAACAGGATTATCTCAGCGCTGCAGCAGGGGCACACGGAGGAGGCCCAGCTGCTGTCAGAATCGAAGAAGCGCTTCCAGGACATGGTGGACGACCTGTTTGAAGAGACGGGCAAGAAAATAGTCCGTACGGAGAACGAGATACGCTTCTCGCAGATTGGTGAGACGCTGGTGCCCTACCAGCTGTCAAGTGGCGAGAAGCAGATGCTGGCCATACTGCTGACGGTGCTGGTGGAGGACCAGCAGCCGTATGTGCTGTTCATGGACGAGCCGGAGGTCAGTCTGCATATAGAATGGCAGAAACGGCTCATCGACCTCATCGTAGAGTTGAATCCCAATGTGCAGATTATTCTGACCACCCACTCGCCAGCCGTCATCATGAACGGATGGCTGGACAAGGTGACGGAAGTGAGTGACATAGAGGTGTGAACGGTTAACGGTGAAAGTTGCAAGGTTATGGCAAACCGGCTGAAGGATAATCTCAATTCGCAGTACTTCGAGGCGGCGAACCGCCTGAAATCGAAGCAGGCACGGCGCAGAATCGTGGCTTATGTAGAGAGCTACGACGACATCTATTTCTGGCGCACCGTGCTCAGTCCGTTTGAGAACGCTGAGCGTTACTTTGAGGTGATGCTACCTTCGCACCAGAAGCTGGAGCGCGGCAAGAAGTCGGTGCTGATGAACTTTGTTGGCGACCATGTGGGACCGGACATGATAGCTTGTGTCGACGCAGACTTCGACTATCTGCTGCAGGGAGCCACACCGCAGTCGAAGAAAGTGCTGGAGAGCCCCTATGTCTTCCACACCTATGCCTATGCCATCGAGAATCTGCAGTGCTATGCCCCTTCGCTGCACGAGACGTGTGTGGCAGTGACTCTGAACGACCATCGCATCTTCGACTTCGAGGAGTATCTGCGCCTGTACTCCGATGCGATATTCCCACTGTTCGTATGGTCAGTATGGTTCTACCGTACGGGCAGGCACAACCGGTTCTCGCTGACCGACTTTGGCCGTATAGTCGACCCCGGAGGATTCAATGTGCAGGAACCGCAGCACAGCATTGACCACTTGCGCAAGAAGGTCGCTGTGAAGGTGCGCCAGCTGCAGGCTGAGTATCCCGACAACAAGGAGGAGTTCCTGAAGACCAAGGAGAGCATCAAGGCCTTGGGAGTGACAGCGCAGACTACCTACCTCTACATACAGGGACACCAATTGTTTGACAATGTGGTAGTGCCTATTCTAAACAAAGTGTGCAACCGTCTGCGTCAGGAACGTCAGGACGAGATAGCCCGTACGGCGCGACACCACATGCAGAAGCGCAACGAAATGTCCTGCTACGAACACTCGTTGCAGGACATCCGTCAGTCGCTGAAGAAGAATACAGGCTATCAGCTGTCGCCTCAGTTCCTGCGTATCCGGCAGGACCTGGAGCAGTATTTTACGACAGCACGTAAGTCTCCAGAAATTTGATAGTCCCCTCGGCACGCACCTCCCTGGCTGTGGCAGGGATGAGCAGTGTCTCGCCGGCACGGAACGGCACTTCCTCGCCGTCGACGCTCAGCAAGCCTTCGCCCTTCAGACCGATGAGAATGACAAACGAGTCAAGCTCGGAGTAGTCGATGGTCATAGGTTCGGTGAGGTCGTAGACCGCCGTGTTGAAATAGGGACATTCCACCAGCAACTGACCCTCGTTCTTCTGGGGAGTATAGTGCTGCCGATAGTCCGGCAGGACGGTGTAGTTGATGCTCTCAGCAGCCTCCTGGGTGTGCAGCTGTCGCAGGTAGCCGTCTTTGTCGCGCCGCTTGTAGTCGTAGATGCGGTAGGTGACATCCGAGGTCTGTTGGATCTCTGCCAGATAACACCCTGCCCCAATGGCATGGATACGACCAGCAGGGATGAAGAAGCAGTCGCCCTCATGGACATGGTATTGAGCCAGTGCGTCGCAGATGGTGTCGTTGGCTACCATCTCCTTGTATTGGTCTGGCGTAATCTGCATCTTCAGTCCGTTGTAGAGCTTGGCTGTAGGCTGTGAATCCATGACGTACCACATCTCCGTCTTTCCTCGGGGCTTGCCCTGTCGGTGGGCTATCTCGTCGGTGGGATGTACTTGGATGCTCAGGTCCTGATGGGCGTCAATGAACTTGATGAGCAGTGGAAACTCGTCGCCAAAGCGCTGGTAGTTGGCTTCGCCCACCAACTGTCCCTTGAGTGCCTTGACCAAATCGTTGAGCTTTTGCCCGTCACAGGGCGTTTCATTGCCAGGGACACCGCTGATTTGCCAGCTCTCCGTGCCCCAGATGAGGGTTTTCACCAAAGGTGTGAACTTGTAGTAGTTTATCATATGTATTCTATCATTAGCAGTGCTTGTTTTGTATGTTACTTTACATGAGATACGATTGGTTATCGGTTTTTACTTAGTTGTCTTTCCAGAAAGCCCGCGTGAAGAGTACCAGCACCGACATGATTTCCAGACGGCCTACCAGCATGAGGAACGAGCAGGTCCACTTGATGTGTATGGGCAGTTCGCCCCACGACAGGACGGGCCCTATCTCCGTGCTCAGCGAGGCTCCCACATTGCTGATGCAGCTCAGTGAAATCACCGTGGAGTTGGTGTAGTCAATGCCTGCCATCACCATGAGGGTAGCGGTGATGAGCACCATGAAGGTAAAGATGGCAAAGAATGCCAGCAGGGTGGACAACTTCTGCTGGGATACCGTCTGGCCGTTCACCTTGACAGGCAGTATGGCGTTGGGGTGGAGAATGCGTCGGAACTCATTGCGCAACACCTTGAACACCATGACCAGTCGGATGCACTTGAAGCCTCCCGTGGTAGACCCTGAGCAGGCCCCGATGAACATCAGACAGCCCAGGACAATCCAGGTGATGCGCGGCCACATGGCTGCATCGTCGTTGAAGATGCCCGTAGTGGTCATGAACGACACTACATGGAAGAGCGAGGACCGGAAGGCGCGCTCCAGCCCATATCCGTTGCGGGTTATCAGCAGGTAGGCTATGAAGACGGTTGCCGACACAATGATAAAAATGTATAGTTTGAACTCGGAACTCCTGAAGAGGTTGCCCACCTTGAACTTGAAGATGGCCATGTAGAGCATGGCAAAGTTGATGCCTGCCAGAAACTGGTACAGCACGGAAACGTACTCGATGGCCGGGGAGTTGAAATAGGTCGTCGTGTCGTTATGCGTGGCAAAACCGCCCGTGGCCGTAGTGGTCATAGCGTAGTTGATGCTGTCGAACCAACTCATGCCACATGCGTAGAACGAGAGTACGCAGGCAATGGTCAGACCCAGATAGATGGTCCAGATCCATTTGGCCATGGTGGACAGTCGCGGATGCATCTTGGAACGCATCGGTCCTGTGGCCTCGGCCGAGAACACCTTCACACTGCCGCTGCCTACCATGGAGGGCAGAATGGCGATGGTGAAGAAGACGATTCCCAAACCGCCTATCCACTGCGTCTGCGTGCGCCAATAGAGGATGCCATGAGGCAACCACTCTACGTCGTCGAGAATAGTGGCACCTGTCGTGGTAAAGCCGGACATGGTCTCGAAGAAGGCATCGGTGACGCTGGGGATATAGCCTCCGATGAGGAAGGGCTGCATGCCGAAGAAGGTAAAGATCACCCAGCTGGCCGTGACCAGAAAGTAGCTGTCGCGACGGCTGAGGTTGTTGGTGGCATTGCGCCCCATGTATTTGAATACGAAGCCCGCACTCACTGTCAGCAGGGTGGCTGTGAGGAACGGCAACATGTCGTCTTCGCCATAACACAAGGATATGGCCACACAAATGGCCAGCATGGTGCCCAGCAGGAACAGCAGGGAACCTATGATCTTGTATATCAGCGGGAAGTTTACCATAGCGTGTACTCCTTGAAGTATTTCTCCACTTTCTTCAGGTTCTGTTCATGGCAGAACACCATGACCGAGTCGCCAGCCTCAATCTGTGTGTTACCATTGACCAGGATGCCCTGTCCGTTGCGTACCAGTCCGCCAATGGTGACACCAGTAGGCAGACCGAGGTCCTTCACTGCGTGCTTGGTCACGCGTGACCCCTTGGCGGCAGTGAATTCCGCCACGTCGCTGTCGACCAGCATCAGGCTGCGCACATTGCTGACATCAGCATCGAGCATCATCTGGTAGATGTGGCTGGCTGCCAGCGTCTTCTTGTTGATGATGGTGCCGATATCCAGGCTTTCTGCCATATCGACATAGTCCAGGTTCTCTACCATGGCTATCGTCTTGCGGACTCCCAGCCGCTTGGCGGTCAGGCAGGCCAGGATGTTCGTCTCGGCATTGCCGGTCAGTGCCACAAAGGCCTGCGTGTTCTGGATGCCCTCTTCCTGCAACAGACCCAGGTCGCGTCCGTCGCCATGGATAATCATGACATCGCGGTCGGCCATTTTCTCGTTGAGCTTCTCACAACGTGCCGCATCCTGTTCGATGATTTTCAGGTTCATGTAGTCCGGAGTTATCTTGGCCATTCGCACTGCTGTCCGTCCGCCACCCATCACGATGACGTTCTTGACATCGGCATAGTGCTCCTTGCCGCTGATCTGCCGTACATAGGGGATATACTCGCGTGTGGTCATGAAGTAGGCCAGGTCGTTCTCCTGCAGCACGTCGTTACCACCGGGTATCAGCGTCTCGCCACCTCGTTTGATGGCAACGATATGGTAGGGGTCGTCAGGTCCGCAGAGTGTCCGCAACGGCTGGTTCAGCACTTCGCAGGTGTTGCGCAACTTGATGCCCAGCATGACAAGGTCGCCTCCGTTGACGTCCCACCGCTGGCGCACCCACGACATCTTCAAACCGTTGACAATGTCTACCGCTGCCAGCACTTCTGGAAAAATCAGCGAGTTGATGCCCATCCGCTCGAAGAGCTCTTTGCGCGTTGGGTCCAGATACTCGAAGTTGTCGATGCGGGCCACCGTCTTCTTGGCTCCCAGGGCATGGGCTATCATGCATGCATTCATGTTGCGGCTCTCGTCGGGAGTGACGCCCACAAAGAGGTCGGCATTCTCCACACCAGCCTCCTTCATGGTGTTGATGCTGGCCGTACGCCCTTGCAGCGTCATGATGTCATAACGGCTGTCAAGGTCGCCCAGACGGTTAGGGTCTTCGTCAATGAGCACGCAGTCCTGATGGTCGCGCGACAGTAGTTTCGACAGGTGAGTACCCACGGCACCTGCTCCGGCAATGATAATCTTCATAGTAGTTCTTGTATGGCTCGTTTGATGCTGTCTTTGTCTATGCCCACGATGGCCTGCAGTTCGCTGACCTTGCCGTGCTCTACAAATTCATCGGGCAGTCCCAGACGTCGGATGACCGGACTGTAGCCGTGCTCGCTCATCCATTCCAGTACGGCAGAGCCCATGCCACCGCTGCGTACACCGTCCTCGATGGTGATTATCTTCTTGAAGCGACGACCCACCTCTTGCAGCAGTTCCTCGTCCAGTGGCTTCAAGAATCGCAGGTCGTAGTGGGCGATGGAGAATTTTGAACTTTGAACATTGAACTTTTGTTCGTTGTCTGAAGTCTGATGTTCGAGTTCCTCTATCGCCTCGGCAGCCGTATGGCCCATGGGGCCAATGGTCACCACTGCCACGTCCTCTCCGTCGCGCAGCTTACGTCCCTTTCCGACGGGAATCTCCTCCAGCGGACAGCGCCAGTCTACCAGCTTGCCGCGGCCTCGGGGGTAACGGATGATGAAAGGTCCCTTGTCGGGCAACTGTGCCGTATACATCAGCCGGCGCAACTCATGCTCGTCCATGGGCGACGCAATGGTCAGATGGGGGATGGGGCGCAGGGCCGCCATGTCGAAGGCTCCATGATGTGTAGGTCCGTCTTCGCCCACCAGGCCGGCGCGGTCCAGGCACAGGATGACGTTCAGCCGCAGGATGGCTACATCGTGGATGATGTTGTCGTAAGCCCGTTGGGCAAAGGCACTGTATATGTTGCAGAAAGGAATCAGTCCCTCTTTGGCCATTCCTCCGGAGAATGTCACGGCGTGTCCCTCGGCAATGCCAACGTCGAAAGTGCGCTCGGGCATCTCCTTCATCATGATGCTCATCGAGCAGCCTGTGGGCATGGCTGGTGTGACGCCTACAATCTTCGGATTCTGGCGGGCCAGTTCCAGCAGCGTCTCGCCAAACACATCTTGATAGCGGGGCGGGGTGTTCTCCTTCTTCCCTTTTCCCTCTTCCTGTCTCACACCAGTCTCCATGTCAAACCGCCCGGGAGCGTGCCACACGGTGACATCCTTCTCGGCAGGTGCATAGCCGTGGCCTTTCTGGGTGTGCAGGTGCAGCAGTTTGGGACCCTTCATGCTCTTCATTTGTTTCAGGATGCGTACCAATGCTTTTACGTCGTGGCCGTTGAAAGGCCCGAAGTAGCGGATGTCCATACCCTCGAAAACGTTCTGCTGGTGCGAGATGGCCGATTTCACGGCATTGGTCAGACGAATCAAGCCACGGCGGCGGTCGTCCTCCAGCAAGCCCACCTTGTGCAGCCAGCGCGAAGCCCTGAATCGCAGGGCGTTATAAGTTTCGTTGGTCGACAGCGACAGCAGATACTCCTGCATGCCTCCTACGGCACGGTCTATCGACATGTTGTTGTCGTTCAGGATAATCAGGATGTCGTTGTCCGACGAAGAGACGTTGTTCAGTCCTTCGTAGGCCAGACCGCCCGACATGGCACCGTCGCCAATGACAGCCACCACCTGTCGCTGCTTGTTCTTGTCTGCGACAGCCATGCCCAAGGCGGCCGAAATGCTGTTCGAGGCATGCCCACACATAAACGTGTCGTACTCGCTTTCCTCTGGTGACGGGAAAGGTTTCAGTCCGCCCAGTTTCCTGTTCGTGCAGAACTGTTCGCGCCGTCCAGTCAGTATCTTGTGACCGTAGGCCTGATGTCCCACGTCCCATACAATGCGGTCTTCGGGGGTATTGTAGACATAATGCAAGGCCACTGTCAGTTCCACTACACCCAGACTCGAAGCCAGATGGCCCGGGTTGACAGACAATTCCTTGACAATGTCCTCACGCAGCTCTTGGCAGAGTTGTGGCAACTGGTCGACAGCCAGTTTTCTGAGGTCTTCAGGGTATTTGATATTTTGTAATAATTCCACTGTGAAATATATTTTGTGTGCAAAGGTACGAATAAGCGAGCACAAAACCAAAAATATTTTGAGTTTTGTCGAGCGTGAGTATTTTCGATGTAAGTCAAAGGTACGAATTAGTGAGCACAAAACCAAATTTTTTGTTTTTTTCTTGGTTATTGCATAAATTCTTCATAACTTTGCAAGGCAATCATCATAGAGCAATAACTAAAAACGCATGACCTATATCGATATGCCTGCAGACCAGACGCGGCGCCTCTCGTTTTATCTGGCGATGGAAGAATATGTTGCACGGACAATGCCGTCTGGCGACTATTTCTTCATGTGGCAGGTGGCACCCAGCGTGATTTTCGGACGAAACCAGCAAATGGAGAGTGAGGTCAATGTGGACTACTGCAGACAGCACGGCATACAACTCTATCGCCGTAAGAGCGGAGGTGGCTGTGTCTATGCAGACGAGTCAAATGTGATGCTGTCATACGTAACGGCTGATGACCAGGTGGGCGTGGTCTTCCATCGTTTTCTGCAAATGATGCTCCTGGCGCTCAGGCAGTTGGGGGTTCAGGCAACCAGTACCAGCCATAACGATGTCATGATAGGTGACCGTAAGGTCTGTGGCACCGCTTTCTATCACTTGCCCCATCGCAGCATCGTTCATAGTACGCTGCTCTACGACACCAACATGGAGCACATGCTTCATGCCATCACCCCCAGTGCGGACAAACTCCAGAAAAAGGGCATACAGAGCGTGCGCCAACGTATTACCCTCTTGAAAGACCATGTGTCGCTGAGTCTTGAGGAAGTGAAGGCACATATCCGCCACACGCTATGTGAGGACAGCTGTCGGCTGACTCCGGACCAGGTGGCAGGCATAGAGCAAGTGGAACAGCAATATCTTGAGAACGAATTCATACACTTACTATAATTACATGGAACAAACTAACAAATTGCAATGCCACACTCTGACTAACGGTCAGAGAAAGACTTGTCTTTACGACAAACATGTCGCCCTGGGGGCCCAGATGTCGCCCTTCGGAGGCTTTATCATGCCTATTCAGTACTCAAACATCGTCGACGAGCATCATGCCGTACGTCAGTCATGTGGTGTCTTTGATGTCAGCCACATGGGCGAGGTGCTTATTACAGGGGTCGATGCCGAGCGTTATGTCAACCATATTTTTACCAATGACGTGCGAGACATGCCCGTGGGAAAGATTCTCTACGGCATGATGTGCTACGAAGATGGTGGTGTGGTGGATGACCTGTTGATATATAAGATGGCTGCAGACCGCTTCTTCTTGGTCATCAACGCTGCCAATATTGACAAGGACTGGGCCTGGATACAAGAGCAGGCGGTAGGCTTTGACGTCTGTTTAGAGCATCAGAGCGACTTGTATGGCGAATTGGCTGTGCAGGGACCACAGGCTGAAAAGGTGATGGAAGAAGTCTTAGGACTTGCGTGCAAGGAGTTGTCATTCTATACCTTTAAGACCATACCTTCCACCCTTCTCCCTCCTCCTTCTACCGTGATCGTCAGCCGTACGGGCTATACGGGTGAAGATGGTTTTGAGATTTACGCCACCCCTCAGTATATCAATGACTGCTGGGACAAACTGATGGCTGCAGGCGTGAAGCCCTGTGGACTGGGGTGCCGTGACACGCTGCGATTCGAGGTTGGTCTGCCTCTCTATGGCGATGAGTTGTCTGCTGACATCACCCCCATCATGGCTGGACTGGGCATCTTTGTCAAGCTGGACAAGCCGTCATTCATCGGACGTGATGCCTTGGCCCGACAAAAAGCAGAAGGCCCGCAGAGGAAACTGGTAGGCATCGAGTTGCAGGACAAGGCTATTCCACGTCACGGATATGCAGTACTGAAGAACGGACAGCCCATAGGTGAAGTGACTACAGGCTACCACACCATCTCTACGGATAAGAGTGTCTGCATGGCACTCATTGACGCCTCTTGTGCTGCATTGGGAACGGAGGTGGAGATACAAATCCGCAAGAAGACTTTCCCGGGAGTGGTCTGCAAAAAGCGTTTCTATGACAAGCACTATAAGAAATAACAACATCAAGTAATAACTAAAAACAATCAGAATTATGGCAAAAGTATTGGAGGGACTCTATTACAGCGAGTCGCATGAGTATGTAAAGGTAGTGGGTGACTATGGTTATATTGGCATCACAGACTATGCCCAGCATGCTTTGGGCAATGTGGTGTATGTAGACATGCCCGATGTAGACGACGAGGTTACGGCTGGCGAAGAGTTTGGTGCCGTGGAGAGTGTGAAGGCTGCTTCAGACCTGATTTCACCGGTGACAGGTGTGGTGATGGAGGTGAACGAGGCTTTGGAAGACCAGCCGGAACTGATCAATAACGATGCCTACGAGAACTGGATTATCAAGGTGACTATTGCTGACGCTTCAGAGTTGGACAACCTGATGGACGCCAAGGCATACGCTGCTTTTTGTGAGAAATAATGTTCAAAGTTCAATGTATAAGTATTTTCCCCATACCGAGGCGGATTTGAAGGCGATGCTGGAGAAAGTCGGGTGCAAGAGCCTGGACGATCTCTATGCCCAGATACCTGAGGATATCCGCTTTCGTGGTGACTATGACATACCCTTGAGTGCCAGCGAACAGGAGGTGCGACAGGCTTTCCAGCTGTTAGGCTCTAAGAACCACCAGCTCGTGTGCTTTGCCGGCATGGGTGCCTACGACCATTATACCCCCAGCGTGATTCCTCATCTGTTGTCACGCTCGGAATTCCTGACCAGTTACACACCGTATCAGGCGGAGATCTCACAGGGTACGCTGCACTATATTTTTGAGTATCAGTCCATGATGGCTGAACTGACAGGCATGGATGTTTCCAATGCCTCCATGTACGACGGTGCTACGGCTACGGCAGAGGCCATGATGATGGCTGTGGCTGCAGGCAAAAAGGTTAACAAGGTGCTGGTGTCTGGATGCCTGAATCCGAATACCTTTGACGTGCTGAAAACCTATGCTCTGCACCAAGGTATAGAACTGGAAGTACTGCCGATTCGTGAAGGGTCCACCAGTCTGGATGACGTAAAGGCACGTCTGGCAGAAGGTGGCGTGGCCGGAGTCATCGTACAGCAGCCCAATGTCTATGGCATTGTGGAAGACTTTACAGGCTTTGCTGACGCCTGCCACGAGCAGAAGGCATTGCTGGTGGTGGATAGTGTGGCAGCAGACCTTGCCGTGCTGAAGACACCGGGCGAGTGGGGAGCAGACATCGCTGTCGGCGACGGACAGTCGCTGGGTATTCCCCTGTCGTTTGGAGGCCCCTATGTGGGCTATATGTGCTGCACGGAAAAGTTGATCCGCAAGATGCCGGGACGCATTGTCGGCAAGACGGTCGACAATCGGGGCCAGCGTGCTTTCGTGTTGACGTTACAGGCCCGCGAACAGCATATCCGTCGTCAGAAGGCTACTTCCAACATCTGCTCTAACCAGTCGCTGATGGCGCTCTTCGTGACCATCTATATGGCCTTGATGGGCCGCGAGGGTGTGAAGGAGGCGGCTGAGCGTTCTTATGCGGCTGCCCACTACCTGTGTGACGAACTGCAGAAGACTGGACGTTTCCAGTTGGTTTACCAGAAACCGTTTTTCAACGAGTTCTATGTGAAGTACGACGGTGATGTCGATACACTCTATCAGCGTTTTGTCCAAGCTGGCATATTGGGTGGCATCCGCTTGGATGAAGGTATTCTCTTTGCGGTCACCGAGAAGCGCACCAAGGAAGAAATTGATAACCTCATAAAAGTAGCAGCCCTATGAACAACAGATTGTACGGAAACCTGATTTTCGAACTCTCACATGAGGGCCGTCGGGGCTACAGCCTGCCTCGCAATAAGTTCAGTCAGTACGAAGTTCCTGCAGAACTGCGCCGTAAGGAAGACGCACAACTGCCAGAGTGTGACGAACTGACCGTAGTCCGTCACTATACTAACCTGTCACAGAATAACTTTGGTGTAGACAGCGGCTTCTATCCGTTGGGTTCTTGTACCATGAAGTACAATCCCAAGATTAACGAGGAAATGGCTGCCCTTCCTGAGTTTCAGAACCTGCATCCTTTGCAGCCTTCCACTACCACCGAGGGCGCACAGGCTGCTATTGTGATGTTGGAGAAGATGCTTTGTGCATTGACGGGCTTGGCTCATTTCACCTTCAAGCCCTATGCCGGAGCCCATGGTGAGTTGACGGGCTTGATGGTCATTGACAACTACCATCGCTCGCGCCAGGACATGCAGCGAAAGAAGGTGATCGTACCCGACTCTGCTCATGGAACCAATCCTGCTTCGGCTGCCGTCTGTGGCTTGGAAATCCTGGAGGTAAAGAGCGGTGCCGACGGTCTGGTGGATCTGGAAGACCTTCGCCGCCTCTGTTCTGAATGCGGCGACTGCATCGCAGCCATGATGATGACCAATCCTAATACGTTGGGACTCTTCGAACGACAGATTCCTGAAATTGCCAAGCTGATTCATGGATGTGGTGGACTGATGTACTACGACGGAGCCAATCTGAACCCCATGCTGGGTGCTTGTCGTCCAGGCGATATGGGTTTCGACGTGATGCACATCAATCTGCACAAGACATTCTCGACGCCTCATGGCGGCGGTGGTCCGGGCAGCGGTCCCGTTGGTGTGCGTGAGGGATTGCAGCAGTTCTTCCCGAAAGTGTCTCCCTATCATGGCAACTTTGCTGTCATGCTGCGTGCCTTGGCATATATCCTGACCTTGGGCCGTGACCATGTAAAGGAGGTGGGCCCCTTGGCTACACTCAACGCCAACTATATCAAGGAGTCGCTGAAGGATGTCTATGAACTGCCTATTGACGGACTTTGCTGTCATGAGTTCGTCTTTGACGGACTGAAAGAGAAATCAACGGGTGTCACCACGATGGACGTGGCCAAACGCCTGTTGGATTATGGCTATCATGCACCGACCATCTACTTCCCGCTGTTGTTCCACGAGAGTCTGATGGTAGAACCTACGGAGAACGAGTCATTGGAAACGCTGGACGGCTTCATCAGTGTGATGCGCCGTATAGCCGAGGAGGCTAAGATGGATCCGGATGTGGTCAAGTCTGCACCTCACAACACGCCTATAGGCCGTGTGGACGACGTGCTGGCCGCCAAGCATCCTATCGTAACCTATAAACAGCTGCTCAATGACAAAGACTGATCTGATGATTATCGGCGCGGGGCCTGGAGGCTACCGCGCCGCTGAATATGCTGCCAAGCAGGGCTTGCAGGTGACTATCGTCGAACAGCAGGAGGTGGGAGGCACCTGTCTCAACCGGGGCTGCATACCCACCAAGACCTATGTGCATAGTGCTACCTTCGCTGAGGCCGTTGAGCGTCAACAGCAGGTGGTGGCGCAGTTGCGAAGTGGGGTAGAGGGCATCCTGTCTGCTCCAGGCATTACCCTGCTCCGGGGGCATGCTTCTTTTTTGGATGCCCACACCGTGGTTGTAGGTGACGATACAGTTTCCGCAAAGAATATCATCATTGCCACTGGTAGCACAGCTAAGCTTCCTCCCATTGCTGATATTGACGATCCTCGTGTAGTCACCAGTACCGAACTGTTGCAAATGACGGAGCGACCCAACCGGCTCTGCATCATTGGTGCAGGTGTTATCGGCATGGAGTTCGCTTCGGTGTTCAACCGTTTTGGCAGCGAGGTAACCGTCATCGAGTTCATGAAAGAGTGTCTGCCCATGGTGGACAGCGACATAGCCAAGCGCTTGCGTAAGCTCATGGAGAAACGTGGCATCGCGTTCCGCATGAAGACTGCTGTGCAACAGTTGGCCGACATCGATGCTGACACCATTCTGATAGCCACTGGTCGCCAGGCTAATACCGAAGGGCTGAACCTGCAGGCTGCTGGCATCACACCCGATGCCCGTGGCTTCATCCCCGTCGACGACAATATGCAAGTCACCCTTCTCCCTTCTCTTCCCATCTACGCCATTGGCGACGTTAACGGTCGTCAGCTGTTGGCACATGCTGCCGAGATGCAGGCGGTACGCGCTGTCAACCATATCTTAGGTCGTCAGGATGGCATCCGTTTCGACATCATGCCGGCAGCCATCTTCACGGATCCAGAGGCAGCGTGCGTAGGGCCCAGTGAGGACGAACTTAAGGCTAATGGCGACGACTACCTGTGCCGCAAGGCTTTTTGGCGAGCCAACGGCAAGGCAATGGCCATGAACCAGACCGAGGGAATGCTGAAACTCTTTGCCGACTCGCGTGAGCGCATCCTGGGCTGTCACGCCTATGGCGCTCATGCTGCCGACATCATCCAAGAGGTCAGTGTACTGATGTGTCGTGATACCACCATCACTCAATTACGCGACATGGTACACATCCATCCTACTCTGGGAGAAATTCTAAAAGCGGCTACAGATTGATGGGTTCGCTGAGGGTGAATGATGATGGTATTCTCCACGACCCGTGCACCGAAGCACTTTCTCGGATTTATAGACATAGGGAGCGCAATAAAAGTTGCATGCTTTGACAACAAGAGATATCTGCTAAAAAAGTAAAACAAGTTGTTTTGGTATAGAAGAAAGTACCTTTAAATACTGAAGAAGTGCCATTTTACATGGTAAAACAACTTGTTTTACTGTCATAAAATAGTAGTGTAACTTTAAGAAAAACTTACACTAAGTCTAACGTGCTTACTATCTGTTAGTTAAGTTAAATAGTGACACTTTGCACAAAAATTGACACTTTCTAAAAAAGTGTCGGACTCTCCCGAGCCCGATAGTTTCTAACGAAAGGTGTCGGACTCTCCCGAGCCCGACACTTCACATGTAAAGTTCTAAAAATTACCCTTGGGGGTAATGGGTTTACCGCATGGCTTATTTGCCAGCCAGACCGTCTGCAAAGCCTGCATAGGTGTGTTTGCGGTAGTAGTCTTTATCCCAGAGTCCAACGGGCTCGCCCTTACGCCAGCCGCTGTCACCAGGTGCATCGGTAGCGCACCACTGGCAGATGCCCCACTGCTGGTTGGCAGGGATGTTCTCCAGATAAGCCTTGACGACAAACTTGTAGTGTTCTGCCATCTGCTTGTGCTGTTCCTCGGTCATGTCGCCAGTCTTGACGGGATTGCCGTTAGCATCGACATAGCCCATGTCAAGCTCGCTGACGCGAACCAGTTTGCCTGAAGCGGCCATCAGTTTGAACATGTTGACAATGGCAGCCTTCTTGCTCTCCTGTGTCTGAGGATTAGCGTAGCATGAGATGTGCATCTGTGTGCCGATACCGTCAATCTTGGTGATGCCGTCGGCTTCCCAACGCTTAATCCAGGCGATGAGGCTCTTCAGCTTACCGTTCTGATCCCAATCGCTCTCCAGGTTGTAGTCGTTGATGAAGAGCTTGATGTCCTCAGGACCATAGAGACGTGCCAAAGCTACAGCTGTGCGGACATAGTCGAGGTCGCCCAGATAGTCTTGCCAGAAGAAGTCGTCTTTGTTTTCGGGTGTTCCGTGCTGCAGGGCATAGACACCTTCTGCATCAGGATTGCCGCCCGAGATGGCCTCGTTGACAACGTCCCAAGCCTTGACCTTGCCGTCGCAGGCTTCCATCATGCCGCTAATCCAACGCTCCATAGCCCAGGTGAGGGTGTCCTTCTTCTCCTCGTCAGTCAGAGGAATAGAGTTGAGTTTCTCAACCTTGCATACCTTCAAAGAGTAGAAGTCGAGGGTGGCGTCAGCCGTCTGGGGCTTCAGGATACAGTCGTAGTTCTTGCTGGGGCTGCCTGTGAGTCCGGGGAACTTGAGGGCATAGGTGTGACGACCTGCCTCGACGGGGATGGCGGCAGTGAAGTTCTGCGCGTCGCCGCCCCAGCCGTTCTGGACGGTCAGCTGTATGCCAGCGGCTTCCTTGTCGGACTTCATGTCAACGTAGAATACGTAGTCGCCCTCGTCGAGCTGGTTGTCACCGCCGGGAACCACGAAGAACTGGTTCCAGGATCCATTGGGCTCATAGTGCAGGGCTCCGTTCTGGATGGGAGGTGCACAACCACCCATAACGTAGTGGGGGAAGCCGCCGTCGGGCTTGTTCTCGTAGGTGTAGAAGTTGACTTCCTTCTCTACCTCGACAGCGGGGCTCTCGAGTTTATAAAGTGCTACGCTCTTGATGGTGTATGAGCCGGCATAGTCGCCGGACTGCAACAGCATGTGTACGCCGGTGACGGCAGCAGTGGTGGTGAACTTGATGTCGCGTGTCTCCATGTTGGCGTTGAAGTCGAGAACACCAGTCTTGATGTCGTTACCCCAAGCACCGATGACATAGTGCAGGTTGTCGTTGGCGGGGTTGCCTTGAATCTCGAGGCGCATCACGTACTCAGCACCCTCTTCCAACGAAATGCCGTCGGCAACCATGTACTGCAACTCCCAGAAATTGGGTATGGTGCCTGTCGTCGTGACGGTGAGGCCGTCGCTCGTGGCTGTTGCCTTGGCATTGATGGCCTCTGGGAACTGTCCCCACATGGTGTAGGAGCCAGCCTTTGTCCAGTCCTGCTTGTAGACCTCATTCTCTATCTTGGCATCAGGGTCGATGTCCAGTTCCTTGTCCTTCAGCAGTGAGTTGAGCCACTTGACGGGTTGCTGGGCGTGCCAGGCCAGGGTGTGACCGTAAACCGAGAGACCGGCATCAGTAGCGGCATTGACATACTCGGTGACTGTGCCGAAGTTCATTTCGCCGTTCTCGCTGTTGACACACGATGCCATCTTCATGGCATTGCCAGGCTCCGTCTCGTCGAAGTTGGAGTTGACCAGTGAGTAGACCAACTCTTTCTTCAGGTAGTCACTGGCTGTGGTACCGATACCCAGTTTGAAGTTCGGATACTTTGTGCGGTCGACGTAATTCTTCAGCGGCTGGTAGTCGTTCAGGTAGGCATACGCTTCCGTTCTGGCCGGACGGTCTACCGTATAGTTGTTCGTGTTGAACTCGTCGGCACACGAAGCCATGAACATGGCTCCGAGTGCTGATATAATGATAGTCTTTTTCATTGTGTCCATCATTTAAGTTTTTTTACTTAGTATAAATAGGTGAGAACTCTTCGAGCTTCACACCACTGCGCTGCCAGACCAGTTTCTCCTGGACATTGGCATTGATGACGTTGCCCAGTTCGTCGGTATCAATAGCGGGAATCTGATAGTTGAGTTCCATCAGGTCGCGGTCCTTGTTGCCCCATGACTTCTTGGCACCGTCGTCGGTCCAGGTACCACTGCCCGAGACGGTGACGGCGGACGACGTGATGGTGCAGTGCTCGCTGCCGTCGAACGTGAGTACGAGGTCAAAGTTGTAGGTCTTCGACACCTTCTCAGTCTCGCTGGTCTTGTTGCCATCCTTGTCTCGCTTGTACTGCCAGTAGTCATGGGTGGTCCATGTGGCATGATAGACGCAGCTTGTCATCGACCGGGTCTCTATCTGGCGCGTCTGAGCCTTCTCAATGTTATCAGTAGAGGTTGTGCCGTTGGTGAGCCAGTAGCCAGAGTACTTGTTTTGGTACTTGACGCAGTAGAGCACATAGTCCATGGGCTGTACTTCCCACTGTGAGGCATCGGTGCGAATAGTCTGTCCACCTTCTTTTAGTGTACCACTGAGAATGCGGCTGAAGCCGGTCTGGCTGGCAATGACCAATGGGATGACGTAAGTTTCCTTCACGGCGTCAGGGTCGTTGAAGAAAGCATCGGTCAGCTGAACCTCGGTGCCGCCGTTCATGGTGCCGTTAAATGCCCAGTTGGTGGTCTGCAGTTGGTAATGACTTTCGGGCATAGCCTTGATAGGTGTGCCGTTCTCGAAGGTCAGACCATTGACCAATGTAGGATCGACAGCAACCTGAACGCTACCATTGCTTCCGTTATAAGAACCGCCGAATGTGGCGAGAATCTTGCATTTATGTGCCTTGTCGAGCGTGGTGTCATACTCGTCATCGCCTAGTACGATGGTGCGGACTGGGTGCTGGTAGGCGAAGTAGACTGTGGTGCCTGCCTCGTAGTCAGGGAAATCTGCATTACCGTTCTTGCACGAGGTGAATAGTGCACTGGCCAGCAGCATACTCAGCATATATGTTATTTTCTTGTTCATAGTCTTTTAGAATTTTACATTGTTATTATTTTGACCATCCGTCATTTTGTTGAAGGTTGCTCCACTTCAGCACTTCAGAGTAGGGAATAGGACCATAGATCATGTAGTCCTGATACTGACGGGGCTCTACGCTAATGATATTGTAATTGGTAACACCAGCACCCGTAGAAGTGATGCTCGCACCCTTGGCACCCTCGTTCAGGTTTGCCTTCCAGCGGCGCAGGTCCCAGAAGCGTTGGTTTTCGAAGCACAGTTCCAGACGGCGTTCGTTGCGGATGAGCTCACGCATCTTGGCCTGGTCGCCCTTGATGCTCTCCAGATAGGGATCCTGCCAGCCAGCATCGTGGACGCGGGCACGGATGGCCTTGATGATGTCGTAGGCAGAGTAGTTGGCGCCGCCCACCTGAGCAGTAGGCCCTTGGGCCTCGTTGGCAGCTTCTGCATAGTCGAGCAGCAATTCGGTAGTACGGATACGTATGCCGAAGTGACGCTGGTCGGTAACGGGGTTGAGGTTGACATCGCTGCGCAGCGTTTTACGCAGATAGTAGCCAGTGGTTGTCGAACGTCCGTTCTCCTTGTTCAGACCATCCAGCATCTTGGGGTCAGAGTCTGCCTGCGTGTTGATGACTTTGTTGTTAACACCAATGGCATCGCCGTTTACCAAGATATAGGTGCGCAGACGCGGGTCACGGTTCTCGTAAGGATTGGAAGCATCATATCCAGAAGCAGCAACCGAGATAGGATATCCGTTGGCCATGGGGAAGGCATCCACCAGGTTCTGTGTGGGGTTGATGCGTCCGTTGCCTTGCAGTGAGGGAGGATAGTTGTCTTGCTCCAGATTGTGGCTGTCGCCTACGTTGCCGCGCCATACTACCTCGGCACGATCGGCATCGGTGAACTTAAAGTTGTTGATGTAGTCCTTGTCAGCAAACCACTTCCATCCTGTGGGGTCAACGGCAGCCAGTCCGCCGCGAAGCTTCAGGTAGTCGGCAGCATACTTGGCAGCCTGTTCCATGGTCATGGCACCTGCAGAAGCGTAAGCCGGAGAAGCAGCGAAGAGGGCTACCTGCGCCTTGAAGGCAGCAATGATGGTGGCGTCAATCTTGCCGCGCTGCAGATTGCCGAAGGCACGGTTGTACTCGGCATCGGTAGCACCAAGAGCCCTGTATTCTGCAGGAACTTGTTCAGCTGAAACGTCGCCAAACTTGGTAGGCAGATACTCCAGTGCCTCGTCGAAGTCGGCCATAATCTGGTCGATACAATCCTTGAACGTGTTACGGGGTTGGTTGAAGTCAGAGTTCTTGTCTTCAGAGGTCAAGTGGATGGGCACACCCATCAGCTGACCGCCGACCATGCCACAGTGTGCACGCAGCAGATAGAACATGTGCAGACCGCGCAGTGCATAGGCCTGACCGCGGTACAGGTCCATGTGCATTTGGTTCAAGGCCTCGCTGGTATAGTCCCATTTCACCTTGTCGATGTTCTCGAGGAAGAGGTTACAGTACTGGATGGCATGATAGCGCGTCTCCCACTGGTTGATGGGGTTCGACTCCGATGTCCAGCTACCGGTAGCCATCTTCTTGTAGTTGTTGCTGTTGTCGTTGGACACAGCATCGTCGGTGGCTACGTCACTGACAGAAGAACCGTCGTAGGGTAGCACCAGGAAGGCATTGTCAATCAGACCACGGGCAAACGTCGGGTCGTTATACATCTCTGAGATGTCCTGGATGTTCTCCAGTGCCGGTTTTGTCAGGTCGTCGCAGGAGGTAAGGACTGCAGTAGTTCCGCAGCAGACCAGACCTGCAACAAATAAGTGTTTCATATTATTGAGTTTCATATCTTGAGTCTTTTAGAGGTTAGAAAGCGACGTTAATACCAAGATTGTAGAAGCGGGTCTGCGGAGCACTGCCAATGTTCATCTCCAGGATTTCACGTTCCTTGGCAATGGTGAGCAGATTGCTGCCGCTGACATATGCAGAGGCGCCCTTGATGAACTTCACCTTTTCGAACAGAGTCTTCGGCAACTCGTAGGTCAGCTGTACCTTGGCCAGGTCGAAGCGTGACGTGCTGTAGAGCCAGAAATCAGAGTTGGTGTTGTTGTGCGAGCCGCTGCCCGTGGTCAGACGAGGATAGGTAGCTGTTGAGGCTGTCTCCGGTGTCCAGCGGTTGCGTACGGCAGCAGAATACTTGCCGTTGCCGGCCACCCACCAGTAGCTGTTGTTCTTGACAGCGTTACCGCCGAAGCCGCCGACACCCAGCATGAAGAGGGTGAAGTTCTTGTACTTCAGGGTAATGTTGAGTCCCAAAGTAGTGGGAGCACCGTACCAGCCGGCCTTGCCCAGGTTCACCTGGTCTTTCGTGTCGATGATACCGTCACCGTTCTGATCCTGATACTTCAGGTCACCGGGACGTACCGTCTCGCCCAGCTTGGGCTGAGGCAGGTCAGCGTTCAGATTGCCGTTGGCATCGAAGTCCGACTGCTGGTAGAAGCCCAGACAGCGGTATCCCCAGATGGCATCGAGAGGTTGGCCCTCACGATACTGGTAGCTGTCGGCGAAGTTGGTGTCGTCGCGCTTGGCAGCATTGGTGGTGTAGTGGGTCAGATTGGCACCAACCTGGAAACCAAAGTCACCAAAGTCCTTCTTGTACTTCAGAGCGAGGTCGAAGCCCGTACGGCTGTCCTCGTTGAAGTTGATGTTGTGGATGAACGACGACTCAGGATAGTAAACACGGAAATAGCTGGGCAGCTGGTTTCCGGCAGTGATGATGCCACCAGTGATCTTGTTGGTGAAGAACGAGAAGTCTGCAGTCAGCGAGCGCTGCAACAAGGCTGTGTGCAGGTTGACAGAGAACTCCTTGCGGTGCAGGTAGCCTAATTCGTCGTTACCGCCACGCTTTGACTGTACGGCACTGTGACCAGTCTCACCGTTCCAGTCCCACCAGCCACCACTGGCATAGGTTGCCTGATACATGTAATATTCGTTGATACCCATGTCGGTCTTCAGGTCACTGTAGCTAGCACTCAGCTTCAGCTCGTCGAAGATGTTCTGGTTCTGCATGAACTGTTCCTTGGCAATATTCCAACCTAATGTGAACGAGGGAGAAACACCAGCACGATGTCCTTCCGGCAGGCGGGCTGACCAAGGAGTGGCAATGGCTACGCTGGCATAGTAGCGCTTGTCGTAGTTGTAGTCCACCTCGAATCCCAGGTTGGCGTTGCTCAGCTTGTGGTAGACACCCGACACACTCTGCTGGTAGCCGTTAATCACTGCCAGGGCGCTGATGTTGTGGACATCGCCAAACGTACGGTTGTAGTCAAAGTGAGCATTGAAGGCAATGGTCTGGTTGTCGGTTGAACCGCTGATGTTCTGAACACCCGACTTCTTGTCGATGGTCTCATTGTTGTTCAGGGCTACGATGGCATCCTGTCCGTTATAAGTAGTCCATGTGGGGATGAAGGTAGCATACTCGTTGTTGAACGAGGTGGAGTAGGTCGTGGCATAGTCAACACCTACCAGTGCATGGAAGCTCAGTCCCTTCAGCAGAGAGCTAAGGTCTACATTGACACCGGCATCGAACTGGAACTGACGCGATGTCCACGTATTGTATCCGGCAGCATAGATGTCGCCGAACACGTTGGTCTTGTCAGTCAGCGTACCGCCCATGAACTGGCCGTCGATAATGTTGGTCGTGTTGCTCAGCATTGTCTTGGCTGCAACTGCATTGGGGTCTATATAACTTAGCGGAATCAGCGGACTGATACGGTTAGGACGCAGCGAAGCTGCCTGTGACCAGAAGTTGGCACCATTGGTACCGCGTGAGTTATAGTAGGTGGCGTTGGCATTGACGTAAGCCGTGATGAAGTTGTTGATCTTCATGTCTACATTACCACGAACGTTAAAGCGGTCTACATGGTTGTTCTTGGATTCACCGAAGTTCATGAAGTCGCCCTGACGGTAGTAACTCACGTTAGCATAGAACTTGGCACGGTCGTTACCGCCCTCAATCTCGGCAGTGACGTCAGTACGGTTGTAAGACTTCTTGATGAAGTCTGACGAGTAGAAGTTCATGTTCGGATAACGATAGGGGTTCTTGCCGCTGGCATAGTTGAAGATGTCCTCCGGTGTGTACAGGGCAGGTTTTCCGTCGTTGGCCAGAGCCTCGTTGTAGAGGGTCATATACTCGGCAGAGCCCAGGTATTCAGGATAGCTCTTTGCCACGTTCCAACCAGTGTTGGCACGGACGTTCACCTTCAGGCCGTCAGTTACCTGGCCACGCTTGGTGGTGATGAGCACAACACCCTTGGCGGCGCGGCTACCGTAGAGAACGACTGCCTGAGCTCCTTTCAGGAAAGTGACAGACTCAATCTCGTCAGGCTTCACGTTGTTGGCTGCACGGGGGACTCCGTCGATGAGGACCAGCATACCATTTGGAATGTTGACATCGTCGCCGTTCTTACTGAATTCTGATGAACCCTCCAAACCCCACATGCCATTGCCGTTGAAACCTGCGACATAACCCTGCAGGTTGTCAAGACTGTATGTATTGTAGTTCTTCTTCATCAACTCTCTGTAGTTGACAGACGAGACACCACCCAGCACGTCATCGGCAGCAACCTTACGGAATGCCACGTTGACAAGTGAGTCTTGACCAGTCTCAATCTGGGCTGTTGCAGGTGTGACTGCCGTAACGGCCAAGAGCGCTGACATATATAATATCTTGTGTTTCATAACGTTTACTTTTTTACCTTTTTACTTTTTTACATTTAAAGGTTACCATCCTGGATTCTGTGGATACTCAGAATAGAGATAGGTCTCAGCATCCTTCAGCGGCAGCAGGTAGTGCTTGGTACTGAAGTTACGCTCTACGATAACAGACTCACCCCAGCCAGTCACCTCAGCATCGCGAGGATCGTTCTTGGTATAGTCGAAGTTGCCTACGCGGTAGAACTCCTGACGAGTCTTCTTGGTGTAGGGAGCCTCTGTCAGCAGCAGCCAGCGCTGCAGGTCGTTCCAACGGAAACCTTCAAAGGCCAGTTCACAGGCACGCTCACGGCGAACCTCGTCCATGAACTTGTTACGGTCGCCCAGGTATTTGTCAGCCACATGGCCGGCACCTACGCGGTCGCGCAGTACGTTGATAGCATCAACTGCATTCAGGTTGCAGCCATTGCCCTTTTGGGTAGCACCGCCTGCTGCGGCACATGCCTCCGCATACATCAGATAGAGGTCAGCCACACGCATGTAAGGCAGATAGGTCTGCAGGGCACCGCCCCAGTTGTACATGCCGTCGTACTTGTTGCACTGGTGGGGAACCAGTTTCTGGCAGAAGTAACCTGTACGGCTGCCGTCTGCTGAACGCTGGGGATTGCCGGTAGGAACCATGTTGCCGCCAGTGAACATCTCCAGATACTGATAGGGTTTGTCGGTAGCACCAGGGGTGGTGTTCAGGAACTTGAAGCCATCGAACATGATGTCATGATAGAATCGTGGGTCACGGTTCTTGAACGGATGTGTGGGATCGAAACCTGACTCGGGGTCAGTGATGGGCAGACCATTATCCATACCATAAGCATAGTTGATGTAGTTTGCTGTTGGCATGTGGATGATAGCGTCGTGCTCTACGAGGTTGTTCACCTTCGGTCCCCACAGCTTGGCAAAGTTCCAGTTCGAACCGTTGATGTCAGGCATCGGGCCACGCATGATGGCTTCTACCGTACCCGGCATACGCCAGCTCTGTCCCGTGGTGTAGAAGATGTCCGAGAAGCAGCTGCTTGCACTCTTGTCAGCCACGTGGTTATAGATGTCGGAATACTTGAATTCAGCCAGGTCATAAGGAGACTTGTCAAGGTTGTTGATAGCCTCGCCTAGTGCATCGGCAGCCTGTTGAGCCAGCGCAGTGTTATACTTATAGGTATTGCCGTTTTTCGAAGCACCAACCTGAGCACCCAGCTCATTCAACGGAGAGGCAGCCCACAGAAGAGCCTTGCCCATGTAACCTAATGCACAAACCTTTGTGATACGGAGATCATTCTTACCTAAAGTACGCTTACCGGCAGCTGTGTTATCCCAGTTGTCGGGCAGCAGGTCTGCAGCAGCGCGGAAGTCCTCTGCGGCCTTTTGGGCACACTCCTGGAATGACAGACGAGGCAGATTGAACGGGCCGTCGGCGGGAATGACATAGTCCACATAGGGCAGACCGCCGAAGTAGATCATCTGCTCCAGATGCCACCAGGCACGCATAAAGAGCAACTGACCCTTGATAAGGTTCTTTTCCTCTTGGGTAGCATTGGTCAGTTTGTCTATATTCTCCAAACCGAGGTTCATCTTACGGATCACATACCAAGCGTGTTCCAGCGAGTGGGCAAACTTGTCGTTAGAAGTAGGATTCAGGTTGCCGCCGCCACGGTGCAGATAGGTTTGGTCGTTGTTCTGCCAGTCACGGTAGTCGCCCAGGTCGATTTTTGCTGTCAGGTGACTGTCGCCGCCGCTGGTGTTCATGATTTCATCCTCACCCCAGTTGAAGGTGCAGCACCAGAAGTTCGACTCCTTGTTGGGGATGCAGTTGTAAGCCTCCTCGACGAATCCCTGGAAATTCTGGAAATTCATGAATGCCATTTCCGGGTTTACATCGGAGTCGGCCGTCTTGTCCAGATAGTCGGTGCAGCTGGTCATTCCCAGTGTCAAGGCTGCTACACCTATATATATATATTGATTAATTATCTTTTTCATTGCGTTTTCATTATTATAGGTTGAGCTTGATACCAAAGTTAATACGCTTCACAGTAGGATAGGCACCAGTAGCGCCACCGTTTGACGAGAAGTTCGACTCACGGTCATCGGGCATACGAGTCCAGAGCCACAGGTTATTGGCACTGACGAAGACCTTCAGGTCGTGGATGCCCATCTTGCGAATCCAGGGCTGTGTGAAGGTGTATGCCACCTCAACGTTCTTCAGTCGGATGTAGCTGCCGTCGCACAGATACTGTGTACCATAGTAATAAGAGGGCTTTGTGTTGAGACGTGGTGTCAGCACCTTGGCGTTCATGTGGTCATTGCTCCACCATGTGCCCTGATCGTAGACATTGGCCAGCATGGGGTCGGCAAAGCTAATCATGGTGACATCACGCGTCACGTTGGTGACACCATAGAACTGGGCGAAGCAAGAGAAACCTTTGTACTCGAAGCCGATGGTGGCATTGTACGTATTCTGAGGAGTACCGGTATAGCCGTAAGGCACGTTATCATTAATGTTGTCTACGACACCGTCACCGTTGAAGTCGACGATGTAGTAGTCGCCGGGCAGCTTCTGATCGTCACTGTTGTCGTGCTTAGGCGAACCGTAGACGTCGTCGTAGGTCTGCATGAAGCCCTTGTCGATGAAGGCGTGGGTCTGACCGATGGCATAACCGCCTTGCATACGGTAGGTGGGATAGAGTGCAGGGTCGTCACGTTTCTGAACCTCGTTTACGGCGTGTGTCATGTTCATGTTGGCCCAGACACGCATCTTGTTGGCGAAGACCTTGTTCAGACGAACCTCCAGCTCGTAGCCGTGCGTCTTCACCTCACCCAGGTTCACCCATGCGGGGAGCTGGCCGAAGTAGCTGGGAACCAGTTGCGAGCCACCTACCAGAATGTCGGTACGACGGTCGCTGAAGATATCGAACGAACCGGCGATGAGTCCGCCCAGGAATCCGTAGTCGATACCGAAGTTGAACTTCTTCACCTTCTCCCAGTGTACGTTCTCGTTACCTACGGTAGCTTCGCGATAGAATACGTAAGGTGAGCCAGGAGTTGACATGTCATCAGCTTTGAAGCCATTGCCTGAGGTGACATCCAGTACGGTACGCCCGCCGTATGCCCACTGTGTCATATACATCCAGCGCTGACCGACATTATCGTCACCGATGGCACCATAAGAAGTACGCAGTTTCAGCATGTCGACGATATGACTCTCGCGCAGCTTTTCCATGAAGGGCTCTTCACTGATGGTCCATCCCAGAGCACCTGATGCGAAGAAGGCAAAGCGGTTGTCCTTTGAGAACTTCTCAGAACCGTTGTAAGCACCGTTGAACTCTACCGAGTAACGGTTAGCCCAGTTGTAGGTTGCACGGAACACCCAGTCCTCACGGTAGTGGGCAATCTCAGAACCTGTAGCATACTCCTGACGGCCGAAGTTACCCATCAGAGACACATCATGCAATCCGAATTTGCGTGCCCAGTTTAACTGTATCTGATAGTTCAAGTTGCGCTGTGTGGCCCAGTTGTTGACCTCACCACCCTGGGTGCTCCACTTGTTACCCATGGTGTAGTCGAAGCGGTCGTAGGCCTCGTAGGCTTGCTTGTAGAGTACGGCACCCGTCTCGGGGTCAATCCACTTCAACTGTGGGTCGTTATACAGGTCGGCAATACCGCGGCGGTCCTCACGGAACACGTTATCCCACGAAATCATACCGCGCAGCGACAGACCCTTGGTGATGAAGTCCAACTGCTGCTCCAGTACGAAGTCAGTGTTGATGCGGGTGGTGGTAATGGTTTGTACACCACCGATAGAAGAAGTCTGTGCAGAGTTCGACACATTGGTCGAATTGGGGAAGTAGCCCCACGAGCCATCACTGTACTGTGGCAAGAAAGCATCAGGCGAGATGTTGTAGACACCAGCCCACATCTGAGACATCTGCCAGCCGAGGCTGCCGCCGCCGTCCCACTCGTGACCACGCTCCCAAGGGTTGGTCTGCTTACCGTTAGAACCGGCGATGTTTACCTTGAAGACAGTGCTCTTGGTAATCTGGAAGTCCAAGTTTGAGCGCACGTTCACACGATTATATGAAATAGAACGGTCGTAGTGACGTCCTGTGGGGAAACTCTTGAACAAGTCACCCTCGCTGGCAAAGTCGACAGAAGCAAAGTACTTCACAAACTTCGTACCACCCGAGATGTTCAGGTTAGCATTATATGACATCGTGCTCTTCTTGAACATCTCACGCTGCCAGTCTACGTTCGGATAGCGCTCGCGCTGTTCGACGGTAGTCTGGTTACGGTAGTTCTCAATGAAACTCATGGGCTGCATCTTGGAGAAACTCTCCGGATAAAGGTTCAACTCATGCTCGATGGCAACGTTACGTGCTACCAGAGCGTCGTAAGAGTCGTACTTGTCTGGCAACATAGAGGGAATCTTCATAACGGCATTGGCCGATACACCAATCTGTGCCTTACCTTCAGAACCACGCTTGGTGGTAATCAGGATAACACCGTTAGCACCTTTCACACCGTATACTGCCGTCGCTGATGCGTCCTTCAGTACAGAGATGGTTGCTACCGACTGGATGTCAACACTTGACATGGGACGCTCGATTCCGTCAACCAGCACCAGCGGTGACGAGTTGTTCCATGACGACTGTCCGCGGATAATGATCTGCGGGTCTTCCTCACCAGGGATACCTGAAGATGCTGTTGTGACAACACCAGGAAGGTTACCCGTCAAGGCAGAACCGATGTCGGTAATACCTGCGGCACGCTCCAGCACTTCACCAGTGGTCTGGGTGATGGCACCCACCACTGAGGCTTTCTTCTGCTGGCCGTAACCGACCACAATCACTTCTTCCAGCTGGGTGTCGTCCTGCAGCGTCACGTTGATGGTGCGCTGCTTGCCGACTTTCACCTCGCGTGCGGTCATACCCACGTATGAGATGACTATGACAGACTGCTCTGACGGCACACTCAGTTTGAAGTTACCGTCGAAATCAGTCACTGTACCCAGGGAAGTGTTTCCCTTCACCACAACCGAGGCACCGATCAGCGGTTCCCCGTTTGCATCTGCTACCGTACCCTTGACACTGATGCCTTGGGCGTGCAGCAAAGTGCTACACGTCAGCATCATCATCATGAGTGCGGTCTGTCTAATCAATTGCTTTAGATTCTTCATTTTGACAGATTTTGATTCATAGTTGTTTTACATTATGTTAATTACGTTAAATTGTTTTCGGTCATGCAATTTCGCTGCAAAGATATTTGGTTTCGCGCGAATACCTTTTCTCGTGTGTAACACGGTTTTTATATTTTGTAACATACTTTAAATATCCTTGTTTTTCCGCCAGTTTCCGTTACTTTTACAATATTCAATCCGGGCTGGGGTCCATCGAGTTTGCAGCCGTCCAGTGTGTAGTATTCTTTCTTTGAAAGTGTGACGCCATCGTGGGGAGCATCTCCAAAACTACCCAATTCGTGCTCTGAAATGCCAGTCGGATTGACACCGTCATTACTCAGGAAGACATCCTTGATATAGATAGGAGCATTGCCCGTGGTCCAGAATCCGGCTATGTAGATATGGCTTGCATCTACATGATGGTCGAATTGCGTGCAAGCATCGTCCTTGTAGGCTGTCATATTCTGAAGGTCGATGATCACCTTCGTCTGGTTTCCGAAGCTGATACGGTACGGGCTGGTCCAATAATTGTTGGTGTCAAACATACGGAACGAGGCACCGGCATTTTGTGGCTGGCTCAGTTCTACAATAAGATATTTATAAGCCGACAAGTCTACACCCTGTGGATATTGCCATCCTCCAAAGCCCCACTGTCCGGTCTTGAGACAACCCGTGGTCTCGTCGAAGGTGCCCTGTTCCCAGATGTTAGGGATGAACCATTCGTTTGTCAACGAGAACAGCGGTTCCTCCTTGATAGTAGGTGTGTAGTCAGGCTGGTTAATAAGGTCCTGGTACTCCTGTGTGGCATAATACTGGTAGCGCCTGTAAATAGGACGCGGGCAAGCCTCGGGGTCTGTCAGGAAGGTCTGCCCGTCGGGTTTCGAGTCGTCATACTGTGCTAACAATTCGCCACCCGTGAAGGTAAGCCAGCTGACGTTACAGGTCTCATCGGCTATGCGCATGAAGTTGGCGCCGAAACCGGTCTTTCCAGCCTCGCCGGTGTTCGACTTGCCCCACGAAGACTTGTATTTTGTCGGTGCCCAGTCCATCTCTGTCACCACTACCGGGTTAGTGACGGCCACAGGCAGTATCTGTGCATCCCAGCCACGTTTGAAGTCGCGATAGTTCACCACTACATCATCATCGCCATGTCCGCCATTGTACCAGCCTGGGTAGCAGTGCACGGCATAACCGATATTGTCGCCTTTGATGGGGTGTTTGGCAAAACCAGCGTAGTTTGACTGCCAGCCTAAGCCGGGTATGAGTAGGATGTTGTTACAGTATTGACGCATCAGGTCTACAATTTCCTGCATGTATTGGGTCATCGCCTCGTCTCTATCGCGCGTACCATTATTAATATGTACGGGCTCGTTGGCCAGTTCGAACAACACGGCACCATTGTCCTTCAGTTTCGGATGCTGAGCAACATAGCCCCATACCTTCTTGAGGTACTGATGGTAGTCATCGCCTATCTGGATGTTCTCAGGGCAGACTCCAGGTGGGCGCATGACGACATATAGTCCTTTTTGGATGGCATACTCGGCCATGGGTATAAACACGCGGTCAAGATAGGTCTTGAACCGCTCGAAGTCGAAAGCAGAGATGTCGTTCTCTCCGGTAGTCTGCTTTCCTGGCGTATTGCTCCAGTAGGGATCCATGTGCTGACGGACAAAGGTCATTTTCCAGCCGGCATTCATAATACCGTCAATGATACCTTTGTTATACGACAGACATTTGTTCACATCATAATTAGTCCATTTAGTACCTTGCTCGTTAAACCAGGGGCTAAATGTCTGTGCAAAGCCATGCAGATTGACACGCCTTCCCTCGGCATTTACCAGAAAGGGGCCGTCTACGTGCAGGGGCGATAAAGAACTTTGTCCGCAAAGTGGCTTGCTGCACAATATCAGCATCAGCATAATCAGCACATTGATGTGCCATACTCTCGATGAGAAACCTTCAGAATGTTTTAATTGATAATACATGAGATATTTATATTTTTAGTTCTTTACACTTTTCTGTTTTAAAAAGGGGGGAGATTCACATCGGCCCCCTATCCAAAGTTTTACATACCAAAACTACTAACTCTTAGTAACTATATAAGCTTACTCAGAAATAAAGCGATTTGAAAAAGTCTTTGCTGTTTTCTTTTTGTGATGCAAATTTATATATAATATATGTATGTCACTTTGCGATTTGTAACATGGACTTTGTTTTTTGTGTCACGGCGCAACAAGATATCGTCTAGTCGATGTTTTTGTTACGTTGTGGAAAGTCGTATCAGGTGTTTTTATTGTAACTTTGCGGACAAAATTACTAAAAGCCGCGAGTATGCAAAAATTATTCCTTAACTTTTTATCAACGATTGCAGTGTGCTGTGCCGTCCAAAGTGTGGCGGCGCAGACGCTGCCTTATCAGAATCCGAGTCTGTCGGCTCGTGAACGTGCTGTAGACCTGTGCCAGCGTCTGACGCTGGAAGAGAAAGCCCTGTTGATGCTTGATGAGTCTCCTGCCATTCCCCGCTTGGGTATCAAAAAGTTCTTCTGGTGGAGCGAGGCACTGCACGGAGCTGCCAATATGGGTAATGTGACAGTGTTCCCTGAACCCGTAGGCATGGCGGCGTCATGGAATCCTGATATATTATATAAGGTGTTCGATATCGCTTCCACAGAATTCCGTGCCCAGTATAACCACCGGTTGTATGATCTCGGAGGTGAGGACATGAAGATGCGTAGCCTATCGGTATGGACCCCCAATGTGAATATCTTCCGCGACCCACGGTGGGGCAGGGGACAGGAGACCTACGGCGAGGATCCCTATCTGACTTCCGTCATGGGCGATGCAGTGGTGCGCGGTCTGCAAGGACCGGAGAGCTCTAAATACCGTAAGCTGTGGGCCTGTGCCAAGCACTATGCTGTACATAGCGGTCCTGAGTACACCCGACACACCGCCAACCTGACCGACGTTCCAGTTCGCGACTTCTGGGAAACATATATGCCTGCCTTCAAGTACCTGGTTACCAAAAGTCATGTCCGTGAGGTAATGTGTGCCTATCAGCGACTGGACGACGACCCCTGTTGTGGTTCAAACCGTTTGTTGCAGCAGATTCTGCGCGACGAGTGGGGCTTCCCATACTTAGTGGTCAGCGACTGTGGTGCTGTCAGCGATTTCTACACATCCCACAAGTCATCCTCTTCGCCCGTTACGGCCTCAGCCAAGGCGACGCTGGCAGGAACCGATGTGGAGTGTGGCTACGGCTATGCCTATAAGAGCATTCCCGAGGCAGTGCGTCGTGGACTTATCAGTGAGTCGGAAGTTGACAAGCATGTCATCCGTTTGCTGGAAGGTCGTTTTGACCTCGGCGAGATGGATGATCCTTCGTTGGTTGAATGGTCGAAAATACCATATTCTGCGATGAGTACCAAGGCCTCTGCCAACGTCTCTTTGGAAATGGCGCGCCAAAGCATCGTGCTGTTGCAGAACAAGAATAATATTCTGCCCTTGAAAAAAAAGTCAGAGAAGATTGCCGTCATCGGTCCCAATGCCCATAATGAACCCATGATGTGGGGTAACTATAATGGTACTCCCAACAAGACCGTCACCATTCTCGACGGAATCAAGGCCAAACAGAAGAAACTGGTGTTTTTTCCCGGTTGCGACCTGACCTACGATAAAGTGATGGAATGTCACATGGCGACGGAGTGTGTGGCACCTGATGGCAAAAAAGGATTGAAGGGAACGTTCTGGACGAATACCGAGATGACGGGCAAGCCCTTTACCTCCGAGTATTACACCAAGCCTCTGGCGGTGACTACCAATGGCATGCACGTCTTTGCTGCCAACCTGCCCATCGAGGACTTCTCTGCCAAGTATGAGACTACCTTTGCCCCTAAAGAAGCCGGCGAGTATGTGCTGAACGTGGAGGGTACCGGTCAGTTTGAAGTGCTTGTCAACGGAGAGCGCAAGGCATTCCACCGTATCTGGCGTTCCACTCCCACTCGTACTGTGCTGCGGGCTATGCAAGGTCAGCAGTTCCAGATAGAGGTACGCTTCCAGACCGTCAAGACGTGGGGCGCTGGCATGAAAATCAATATTGCCCGTGAACTGCCCATAGACTACCAGACAACCATCGCTCAGTTGAAAGGCATTGACAAGGTTATCTTCGTTGGCGGTATTGCTCCCAGTTTGGAGGGCGAGGAGATGCCCGTCAACATCGAGGGTTTCAAGGGCGGTGACCGCACTAGCATCGAACTGCCCCGTGTGCAGCGTGACTTTTTGAAGGCACTGAAGGCTGCTGGTAAGACTATTGTCTTTGTCAACTGCTCTGGATCGGCCATTGCCTTAGAGCCCGAGACAGAGACATGTGATGCCATCGTGCAGGCTTGGTATCCTGGACAAGAGGGTGGCACGGCTGTGGCTGACGTGTTGTTTGGCGACTATAACCCCTGTGGCAAGTTGCCCGTCACGTTCTATAAGAATGATGCCCAACTACCTGACTATGAGGACTATTCCATGAAAGGACGTACCTATCGCTATTTCAACGATGCCCTGTTCCCCTTCGGCTATGGACTGAGTTTTACTACGTTCGAAATGAGTAATGAGCATTTAGACATGAAGGATGACGGTTCCATCATGATATCCGTTGATGTTGCAAATACAGGTCGGCATGATGGTACGGAGATAGTACAGGTTTATATCAAGAATCCTGCCGATCCCGATGCACCGCTAAAAACTCTCCGCGCCTTCCAGCGTGTCGACATCAAGGCGGGTCAGACGAAGTCCGTTAAGCTGACGTTGGCACGGGATAGCTTTGAGTTCTTCGACGCAGAGACGAATACCATGCGAGTGAACCCCGGTACATACGAGGTGCTTTGCGGTAACAGTTCACTTGACAAAGACCTAAAAAAGTTAAATGTTCAAATTCAATAATCCAATGAAACGACTAATTATTCAGCTATTGGCGTCTGCGGCTGTCACTACCGCCATGGCGCAGAATCCCTACCTGCCGTTGTGGGAACACGTCCCCGACGGAGAACCCCGTGTGTTTGAAGACCCTGACCAGCCAGGCAAGATGCGTGCCTACATCATTGGTTCGCACGATACCCATTATACACAGTATTGTGGTAATGACATCCGTATGTGGTCGGCTCCTGTAGAAGACTTGACACAATGGCGCGACGAAGGCCCCATCTTCTCTTATTTCGTTAATGGACAATGGGATACGATGTTTGCTCCCGACTTGGTGGAGATTACGGACAAGCAGACTGGTAAGAAGACCTATTGGCTCTATCCCCACAGTCGTGGCTGGCAACGTGTGCCGATGGTTTGTAAGGGTGACCGTCCCAATGGTCCTTTTGTACCCGTCAACCTGACTGCCGACGGAACCAAGTGTGTTGATGGTTCTTTGATAGACTTCGACCCCTCGGTATTTATTGAACCGGTGACCAATAAAAGAGACAAGGACTTCGACAAAGGCTTCCGTGCCTATGTATTTTATGGCTTCCAGCACTCTACGGCTTGTCAGCTTGACCAGAACACCATGTATTCTAGGCGCGAGGGCACGGAACTTATTGACCCCTTCATCCCAGCCAGTAGTCGTGATGGAAAACTGTTAGACAGGGAGGGCAGCGAGTATAAGGCGCTTTACAAAGGACAAAATCCGCTGGACTTCAATTTCTTCGAGGCATCCTCCATTCGTCAGATTGGTAATAAATATGTGATGGTATTCTCGGGTTATAGTGGCCAGGAGTACGGACAGGGTGCTACCAACTCTGCTCTGCGCTATGCTTTCGGCGACTCACCACTCGGACCTTGGCGTTCAGGTGGCGTACTGGTTGACTCACGAGGTGTGGTTCTAGGCGAGGATGGTTCCAAACTCATCACGACCAATGCCGCTCATAACACACATGGTTCACTACAGGAAATCAACGGTCAGTGGTATGTGTTCTATCACAGGCCACCACGGGGCTTTGGCAATGCGCGTCAGGCCATGGTGGCTCCGGTAAAGATAACCTGGGACAAGAAGTCCGTAGCCAAGGGCGGCGTTGTGAAGATTACTGGTTACGATCCTTATAGTAAGGACCATGTGTGGACTGCTAAGGCTGCCGATGGTAACGAATACACTGGTGCTGAGGTAACTAGTGAAGGCTTCCATATTTTCGGACTGCCTCCCTATGCATACTATTCTGCAGGCATCGCTTGTTTTATGTATGGTCCGAACAGCAACAACTGGATGCAGGATAATCACGACGTATGGAACAATTCGATGGACTTGGCCGGCATTCAGAATGGTGGTATCATTGGTTTCAAATACTTTGGATTTGGCGGTCTTGCACAGGATGCCATGGGTGTGAAGGCCTTCCAAGGAATCAAGAAAGGCGATGACGCTAAGCTGAATATTAACTTAACTGCAAGTGGTAAGGGCGCCTTCAAAATTCATGTCCGTTTGGACAACCCTTGGAAGGGTGAGGAAGTGGCCGTTTTCAATATACCGGAGGATTTCCCCAAGAATAAAGCTCTTACGGTTTCAGAGCCTGTTCCTGCCCTTGAAGGCTTGAAAGGTAAACACGCTATCTATCTTGTGACAGAGGGACCTGAAGTCAAACAGCCTGATCAGCATGGGCATCCGCAGTGGGGCCGTCGTCAAGAGCCCCAGCGCCCGCAAGGTCTCTTCGATCTCCACGGCATCGGTTTTGCCAAGGCAGATTTAGATGTTCAGCCAGCTTTTGTCCCTCGGATAACAATCACCGTAGATGGTAAGAAATTAAACATCCCTGAACGTCCCCTCATGTCAACCAATGCCAACGGCTATACCGAGTGCAACCACTACCAGCTTTATGCCCCGATGAAGGCCGGTTCCAAGGTTGAGGCTACATGTGAGATTGCAACGCCACACTCTGACCATGGGTCAGAGAATGCAGCGCCACACTCTGACCATGGGTCAGAGAATGCCGTGCGCGCTGTTGAGTTCAGCATCAGCCCAATTGTTGACGGCCGTGCTACTGTGAAAGCAAGGTACAAAGGCAAAGAGAAAATTTTCTTGATAAATTAGATGTGAAATGCTGTTGGGCATCAAAAGAATGAGAGATAAAGAAAAATGGACTGATTATTTGGTCAGTCCATTTTTTTGTTGTACCTTTGGCGACGAATGCAACGCCACACTCTGACCCCAGGTCAGAGAATGTAGCGCTACGCTGATAATAATAAGAGAATGCAGAAACAAAATCATCACATCCTACAAACATCGGCCACACGGCTAAGTCTGTGGGTGGTGCTGTTTACTGCCATACTCATGATGGCCGTGCTGGGACTGTTGTTTTACCAGACCTACCAGATGGTGGAGATTGAATCTCAGCGCTATGCCGAGCGGCAGCTTGACAATACAGCGCTCAGGGTGCGTAACTATCTGAACGAGGTCGAGGTGGTAACTCGACATACCGAGTGGCAGGTATATGCCCATTTGCAGCCCGATTCACTACTGTCGTTTACCCGCCACTTAGTGAATCTGAACCCTATTGTCAACGGATGCAGCATCACGATGGAACCCAACTTTTTTCCGCAGTACGGGCGTTACTTTTCGGCTTACTCTGTGCGCCAGGCCGACTCAGTGGTGACCCAGCGTGAAGCTCCGTACGAGTACTTTGACAAGGTATGGTACAGTACTCCTAAAGTCCGCGGGCAGGCTGTATGGGTAGACCCTTTTGATGACACTAATGAGGGTACGCTGGCGGCCGAAGGTCTGATAGCTTCCTATTGTAAACCGCTTTTTAACGCTCAAAAGCAGATAATTGGTGTGCTTTCTACTGACTTGTCGCTGCATCGTCTTTCTTGTATTATTACAGCTGATAAAGCCTTTCCTCACTCATATACGTTTATGTTGGGGCATAAGGGGCACTACTTTGTGCACCCAAATACTGCTAAACTGGTGCATACCACCATCTTTGACGGTGTAGACCCAGATAAGCAAGCTGACGTCATGACGTTGGGACTTGACATGGTGAATGGAAAACGAGGCTGTCATGAAGTGGTTATCAACGGTGAGCGGAGTCAGGTGTTCTATTGTCCGCTGCTTGACACTGATTGGAGTTTAGCTCTGGTGTGTCCGGTAAATGACATGTTTAGTTCTTATTGGAATATGGTGTACATGACCGTGCCTATCGTTGTAGTTGGACTGCTGTTGCTGTTTTTGTTTTGTCGTATTACTATCTCACGCCTTCTTAGGCCAGAAGATCAAAGATTGCAAACACCACACTCTGACTTTTAGGTCTGAGATACCTACGGCAAAGCATCTGAAACATCAGAAAAAGTTGCTTTGCCGTTTTTTGTCTACCTTTGCAAGCGTCAATATCGCAAAAACGTAGAACAATGATGAACATAAACTTTTTACCTAAGAGATGGACGGCCGTGGTGCTGATGTCCTTCGTGATGTTTGGTAGCGCACAGGCTGCCGTGGATCCCAATTTCTATATTTTCCTCTGTTTCGGACAGTCGAACATGGAGGGTGCTGCACGTCCTGAGGCAGAAGATTTGAAGAGCCCTGGGCCGCGGTTCCTGCTGATGCCTGCCGTTGATGATGCCCAGCGGGGACGCACGATGGGTAAGTGGTGTGAGGCTGCTGCACCATTGTGCAGACCTAATACGGGATTAACACCGGCCGACTGGTTCGGACGTACCCTGATAGAAACACTGCCCGAAAATATCCGTGTGGGTATTATCCATGTGGCCATTGGCGGTATCCGCATAGAGGGCTTCATGCCCGACCAGATAGCCGAATATGTGAAGACGGCACCGGGATGGATGAAGGGTATGCTTGAGGCATATGGCAACAATCCTTATGAACGATTGGTAACGTTGGCCAAACGGGCTCAGCAGGATGGTGTCATCAAGGGTGTGCTGATGCATCAGGGCGAGTCGAATACCGGTGATCCCGAGTGGGCTCAGAAAGTACAGTCTGTGTATGACCATCTGTTGGGTGACCTACAACTGAAGCCTGAGGAGGTGCCCCTGCTGGCTGGCGAAGTTGTACAGGCCAACGGTGAAGGCCAGTGTGTGGCTATGAACAAACAGATAGACGAGTTGCCCAAGACATTGCATACGGCTCATGTGGTCAGTTCTACGGGTTGTTCGAATGGTCCAGACAAATTACATTTCGATGCTGCGGGCTATCGTGAGCTGGGTCGTCGCTATGGTGAGAAAATGCTGGAACTGATGGGCTATCAGGTACGCTCGCCATTTACTGTACCCGCTGATGCAGTAACGGCCGAAACCACAGTTCCAGGTAATGAATTCCCGAAGGTAGACAAGGAACACCGCGCTTATTTCCGTGTGGTGGCTCCCGATGCTCATCGCGTTCAGGTAGATATATGTGGCAAGAAATACGATATGCGCCGCGACCAACAAGGTGTGTGGTGTGCCGTAACAGACCCCTTGGTGGTAGGTTTTCACTACTACTTCATCAATATTGGTGGTATGAATGTGATAGACCCCGCCACAGAAACTTTCTTCGGTTGTAACCGTCAGGCTGGCGGTATCGAAATTCCTGAGGGACCTGAGGGTGACTATTACCGCCCTCAGCAGGGCATAGCCCATGGACAGGTGCGTAGTATCTATTATTATGCAAAAGCGACCGAAGAGTGGCGCCATGCCCTAGTTTATACACCAGCAGAATATGAAAAGGGTAAGAAACGTTATCCTGTGCTTTACCTGCAACATGGAATGGGAGAGGACGAAACGGGATGGTCAAAGCAGGGCCGTATGCAACACATTATGGACAACCTGATAGCCTCTGGCGAGGCCGTTCCCATGATTGTAGTCATGGAGAGTGGCGACATCAAGGCTCCGTTCAAGGGTGGTGACAACCGTCAGGGTTTCAGTCAATATGGTGCTTCGTTCTACAAGGTGATGACCAACGATTTAATAACAACCATAGACTCCAAGTTCAGTACCCTCAGAGACCGTGACCATCGGGCGATGGCAGGTCTCTCGTGGGGCGGACACCAGACCTTCGACGTGGTACTCAGTCACATGGACTTGTTTGCGTGGATGGGTGCTTTCAGTGGAGCTATCTTCGGATTGGACGTCAAGACAGCCTACAACGGTATCTTCACTCGTCCTGATGAGTTCAACCGTAAGATTCACTACTTGTTCTTGATGAGTGGCACCGAAGGTATGGACAAAATGTTTGGTACAAAGAAACTGGTGGACGAATTGAACAATCAGGGCATACATGCCCATTACTATGAGTCCACGGGTACAGACCATGAGTGGCTGACATGGCGCCGTGGCTTGCGCCAGTTTGTACCGCATTTGTTTAAAAAGTAAAAAAGTAAAAAAGGTAATCATGTAAAGTGATCTTGAAGTAAATGTTATGATGAGACGATTCTTGTTTGCCAGCCTACTACTGTTCTGCCTGATGGTGCAGGCAGAAAGTAAGTTTAAATTAGGCAAGGGACAGTTGACAGTGACCAATGTGGCCCGTAATGCGGTGCGCATACAGTATGCAGAAGGCACTATCGTTGACTCGCTGCCCGACTGGCTTTACGTAAAACACGGCGAGGTCAGCCAGAGCGATGTCAAGGTGACGATAAAGGACTGTGTGGTCAGGATTAAGGACAAAGCTGGACGTGAGGTTTTTCGGGCTACGAAGCACCAATGGAATCATGGGGAGGCAACACTCGTCATCAACTCGCCGCAGGATGAGTACCTCTACGGACTGGGACAGTTCCAGGACGGTTACAGCAATGTGCGGTGCCTGTCTCGTCGACTGACGCAAGTGAATACGCAGATTAGCATCCCCATGTTGTTGTCCAGTAAAGGCTACGGACTATTGTGGAACAACTACGGGCTGACGGAGTTCAATCCTTGTGACCAGAAAGTATCCCTTGTGAAACAGGACAAAGCAAGTGGAGTGGAGGTGGTTAATGTCACGTCGACTGAGGGAGGCAAACAGGAGACGCGTCGCAAAAACCTGTATGTGGCTGCTATTGACATCGACCAAACAGGCGACTATGCGCTGTTGTTGGATGTCGGTCAGAAGATGGCCCGGCGGCATCATCTGACTATCGATGGTCAAACGATTATCAACATGCAGAACGTATGGCTGCCACCGACGGCATCGACCATTGTCACATTGAAAGCAGGCCGCCATGTGGTGACAGCCGAACTGACAGAGCATGACCAGCCGGTGCTATATTATAATAAGGTCAAGGACGAGACGGTATTACGTTCGCCGATAGCCAATGCGGTAGATTATACACTCTTTTTCGGTACGCCCGATGAAATCATTGCAACCTATCGTGACCTAACAGGTAAAGCCCCTTTGATGCCGAGTTGGGCCTTGGGTTATATCCATTGTCGTGAGCGATTCCACTCGCAGGAAGAAATCTTGAAGACCGCCCATCGTTTCCGTCAGGAACAGCTGCCCGTCAGCGTGTTGGTTCAAGACTGGCAATACTGGGGAAAGTATGGTTGGAACTCCATGCGATTTGACGAGGACTTCTATCCAGACCCCAAGGCTTTGACGGACAGTCTGCATCAAATGGACATCCGGCTGATGCTCAGTGTATGGTCAAAGATAGACCGCAACTCGGATGTCGGCCGTGAGATGATGGCGGGTAACTATTATATCCCTGGTACTGACTGGATTGACTTCTTCAATCCGGATGCCGCTGCAGCCTATTGGGAGCATTTCTCGGAGCGGCTACTGCCTTTGGGCATTGACGCTTGGTGGCAGGATGCTACCGAACCAGAGAATGACGACCTGATGGGACGTCGTGTCAATAATGGACGTTGGAGTGGCGAACTGGTGCGCAATGTCTATCCTCTGTTGGTCAACAAAACAGTCTATGAAGGATTGGTGAAGGCAGGACGTGTTCCCATGATACTGACACGCAGTGGTTTTGCTGGTATTCAACGTTACGGCTCGGCCTTGTGGAGTGGTGATGTAGGCAACGACTGGGAAACCTTCCGTCGGCAGATTATAGGAGGCTTGGGCCTGCAGGCTGCTGGAGTCCCTTGGTGGACTTATGATGCAGGCGGTTTCTTCCGTCCGGGAGACCAATATACCAATCAAGACTACATCGAGCGTATGCTACGCTGGATAGAAACATCCGTATATCTGCCTTTGATGCGGGTACACGGCTATATGAGCAATACCGAACCTTGGAACTACGGACCGGAGGCACAGGCTATCATCGCCGACTGTCTGAAGGAGCGATACCGCCTGCAACCTTATTTGGAATGGTGTGCCAAGCGTATTGCTGATGAAGGATATACGTTGATGCGTCCGCTTGTCTTTGACTTCGCCGATGAC
Organism: uncultured Prevotellaceae bacterium; assembly: GCA_900318795.1. Classification (GTDB taxonomy): domain Bacteria; phylum Bacteroidota; class Bacteroidia; order Bacteroidales; family Bacteroidaceae; genus Prevotella. The sequence goes on from ONLU01000006.1 coordinate 44,071, forward strand.
GAAGAAGCGCTACGACAGAAATATGAGTATATGTTCGGACCGGCACTCTTAATCAGTCCGGTGACGGAACCAGGTGTCACTGAGTGGCGCACCTATCTGCCTAAGACCAAAGGTGGTTGGACAGATTACCATACAGGACACCATTATGAGGGTGGACAGTATGTGACCACACCTGTGACGAAAGCATATATCCCCGTTTTCCAACGAGCTGGTTATCAGATAGAGATAGTCCCATTATCAAGGAGAGAACAGAAATGACGAGAAGACTACTAATAATATGGTTGTCGTTGACAGCAATGGCCTGTACGGCACAAAACTACCAGTTATGGTATAATCAGCCGGCACGACACTGGTTGGAGGCATTGCCTGTGGGCAATTCACAGATGGGTGCCATGGTATATGGTGGTACTGATGTGGAAACGCTGGCTCTGAATGAAGAGACGTTTTGGAGTGGTCAGCCCCATGACAACAACAGTCCTGAGGCCCGTCAGCACTTGCAGGAAGTACGTGACTCCATCTTTGCCGGCAAGGAAGAAGCTGCCCATGCCATCATAGACAAGTACTTCTTCTGTGGTCCGCATGGCATGCGCTTTCTTCCGTTGGGCAGCGTGAAGTTGAAGCTGGGCCATCAAGAGGTGACCAACTATCGCCGCATGCTGAGTTTAGGTGATGCATTGGCGATGACATCCTACGACTGTCAGGGTGTCCATTACGAGCGTACGGTCTTTGCATCGTTGACCGACCGTGCCATTGTTGTCCGACTGACGGCAGGAAAGAAGGGTGCTTTGTCATTTGATGTGCACTTTGACAGTCCGTTAAAAGCACAATTGAAAGTCACCGATGGTCTGCTGATGGCAGTGGTGAACAATGTGGAGCAGGAGGGAATTAAAGGCGGACTTACTGCCGAGTGCCGAGTTAAGATAGAAACGGATGGAACTGTCGATGGTGGTTCGGTCAAAAATGCCACCACGGCAACACTTTACATGGTAGCTGCCACCAACTATGTGAACTACCACGACGTCAGTGCCGACCCTACAGCGCGTAATGACGAGAAACTGGCGCAGTTGCGCGGTAAGAGCTACCAGCAGCTGTTGAAACGCCACAAACAGCGATACCATGAACAATACAACCGCGTGAGTTTGGAACTTTCAGGGAATATTGGTGGGAATAGTCAAAATAGTTCGGCTATCCTGACTGGCCTGTCCTGCCTGCCCACTGACCAGCGGCTGGCAACCTTCGACGGCAGCGACCTTGGACTCGTTGCAACGATGATGCAATATGGCCGTTACCTGCTCATCAGTTCTTCGCAGCCGGGTGGACAGGCAGCCAATCTGCAGGGGGTGTGGAATGACAAGATGAATGCTCCCTGGGACTCGAAATATACGATAAACATCAATACCGAGATGAACTACTGGCCGTCGTTGGTCGGCAATCTGGTGGAGTGTCAGGAACCATTGCTCAAGATGATTCGTGATCTCAGCGAGACTGGTTCCAAGACGGCGCAAGTGATGTATGGCTGCCGTGGTTGGGTGGCCCATCACAATACAGACCTGTGGCGCATAGCAGGACCTGTTGATGGAACCACCTGGGGCATGTTCCCAACGGGTGGCGCATGGTTGACAACACACATCTGGCAGCAGTATCTGTTTACTGGAGACAAGAAGATGTTGGCCGAGTACTACCCTGTGATGAAAGGGGCTGCAGACTTCCTGATAGATTACATGCAGCAGCATCCAAAGTATGGCTGGCTGGTGACAGTACCCACGGTGTCGCCTGAGCATGGTCCTGTAGGCAAGCATACTACCGTGACGGCAGGCTCGACCATGGACAACCAAATTGTTCACGACGTGCTGACGCAGACGATTGCTGCCGCCAAGATACTTGGCAAGGCCCCTTCATACATCAGCCATCTCACCTCAGCCATCTCGCAGTTGCCTCCCATGCAGATAGGTCGTCATGGCCAGTTGCAGGAGTGGCTGTGGGATGGTGACGATCCCAACGACCAGCATAGGCATATCTCTCACCTCTACGGCCTGTATCCTTCCAGTCAGATATCACCATTTACCCGCCCCGACCTTTTCGCAGCTGCTGCAACAACCTTGAAGCAGCGCGGTGACATGGCTACAGGATGGAGCCTTGGCTGGAAGACTAATTTCTGGGCACGTATGTTGGATGGAAACCATGCCTACCAGATCATTAAGAACATGCTGCACCTGTTGCCCGACGACTCGAAGGTCAGCGACTATCCAGACGGACGTACCTATCCTAATCTGTTTGATGCCCATCCACCGTTCCAGATAGACGGCAATTTCGGTGTGTCGGCAGGTATTTGCGAGATGTTGTTGCAGAGTCACGACGGTGCTGTACACTTGCTGCCTGCTCTGCCCGATGCCTGGCAGAACGGTCAGGTGAAAGGACTGCGAGCCCGTGGCGGCTTTATCGTTGACGAACAATGGAGTGGCGGTGAACTGCAGCGTGCACAAGTCCGTTCAACAGTAGGTGGTGTGCTGCGTCTGCGTTCCTATGTGCCACTAAAGGCACGGGGTCTGCGTCCTGTGCAGGTGGACTATCCACAGGCGGCTCCGCACGTTTACGAATACGAAATCCATACCCAAGCCGGAAAGACCTATTCATTCATTAAATATCAACCCAAATGAAACAAACCATCAAAACCCTATTGACCCTCCTTTTGGCGATGACAGCCACCGAAACATGGGCAAATGCTCCAGTTGGAGAGGGATTGAAAGATGCCTATAAAGATTACTTCATGGTGGGCGTCGCAGTGAACAAACGAAATGTCAGCACTCCCGAGCAGATGGCACTTGTCAGGCAGGAGTTTAACAGTATGACAGCAGAGAACGACATGAAACCCGTCTTCGTCCATCCTGCCGAAGGTGTCTGGAATTGGGGCGGGGCAGACTCTATTGCAAACTTTGCACGCCAGAGCGGCATCAAGCTGCGCGGTCACTGCCTGTGTTGGCACTCACAGTTCTCTGACTGGATGTTCAAGGACAAGAAGGGACGCCCGGTCAAGAAAGAAGTGTTCTATCAGCGTCTGCGTGAACACATCCATACGGTGGTGAACCGCTATAAGGATGTGGTCTACTGCTGGGACGTGGTGAACGAGGCCATCAGCGACAATCCCCGAGGGGAGTTTCGCGACGGCAAGTGGCAGCCGGGCAATCCCTACCGTGAGAGCCAGCACTGGAAACTCTGTGGCGACGAATTCATAGCCAAGGCCTTCGAGTATGCCCACGAAGCCGATCCGAATGCCCTGTTGTTTTACAACGACTATAACGAATGTGACCCAGGCAAGCGCGACCGTATCTATAATATGGTCAAGAAAATGCAGCAGGCTGGTGTTCCCATTCATGGCATCGGTATGCAAGGCCACTATAATATCTACGGACCATCGGAGAAAGATATTGACGATGCTATCACAAAGTACTCAGAACTGGTGAAGCACATCCATGTCACCGAACTTGACATTCGTACCAATACCGAGATGGGTGGTCAACTGCGATTCTCACGTGGTGAGGCCAAACCTTTGGCACCCTATCTTCAGGCCTTGCAGAACGACCAGTATAACCGTATCTTCCGTATTTTCCGCAAGCACCGCGATGTGATAGACTGTGTGACGTTCTGGAATCTCTCAGACCGTGACTCATGGCTGGGTGTCAACAACCACCCGCTGCCCTTTGATGAGAACTACAAGCCCAAACCGGTTTATCACATCCTCCGCAACTTCAATCCCGCTGTAGACAATGCCGTGGTTAAGGACGACTTCAAGCCAAACCGCTGGAACCAGCCCGGTCAGGAGTATCCGCAAGTCAACTCACAAGGTTATGTACGTTTCCGCCTGAACGCACCCGATGCCAAGTCTGTCATTGTCAGCCTTGGACTGGGTGGACGCGGCGGCACGGTATTGCGCAAGGACAAGGACGGTGTGTGGACAGGTGTCACGGAGCACCCTGAGGATCCCGGCTTCCACTACTACCATCTGACCATTGACGGTGCGGTGGTCAACGACCCTGGCACGCACAACTTCTTCGGCTCATGCCGTTGGGAGAGTGGCATGGAGATTCCTGCCCCCGATGAGGCCTTCTACCAGCTGCGTCAGGATGTGCCTCATGGCAATGTCAGTCAGGTGCTGTTCCCCTCGAAGAGCACGGGAGAGGTGAAGACGGCATGGGTCTATACACCCCCGACGTATGGACAGGCGACGGGCAAGGGTGCTAAAGCCAAGCAGGAGCGTTTCCCGGTACTTTACCTTCAGCACGGATGGGGTGAGAACGAGACCAGCTGGTTCCGTCAGGGCTGTGCCGGTCTGATCATGGACAATCTCATTGCCGAGGGCAAGACGAAGCCTTTCATCATCGTCATGACCTATGGTATGACCAATGATGTGAAGTTTGGCAAGATTGGTGAGTTCACCGCCAAGGAGTTTGAGACTGTGCTGGTCGACGAGCTTGTACCTTATATAGACAGTCATTTCCTGACCAAGAAAGATAAGTGGAGTCGTGCTATGGCAGGACTGTCGATGGGTGGTTTCGAGACGAAGCTCATCACCCTGCGTCGTCCGGAAGTGTTTGGCTACTATGGGCTGCTCAGTGGTGGCCAGTATGCTCCCGAGGACATCAAGGATGCCAAGCAGGTTCGTCTTATCTTCCAGAGTTGTGGTTCCAAGGAGCGTCCTGATGCCATCCGTAAGAGTACAGAGGCTCTGAAGGCTGCCGGTCTTCCCGCCGTGGGTTATATTTCAGAAGGTACAGCCCATGAGTTCCTGACGTGGCGTCGTTCGCTGCGTGAGATGGCTCCGCTGTTGTTTAAATGAAAAATGAAAGAATGAAAAAGCTATTATCAACTATGATGGTTCTGGGCATGTCCTCTGTGGGCATTGCCCAAAATCCCTTTGTGCAGACGTGGTTTACGTCTGACCCGGCTCCGATGGTACATGATGGTACTATGTATGTCTACACAGGTCACGATGAGGACAAGGCTGACTTCTTCTGGATGCAGGAGTGGCGCGTCTATTCTACCCGTGACATGGTGAACTGGCAGGATCATGGTTCACCGTTGGCTTTAGAGAGCTTTTCGTGGGCCGACGATCGTGCCTGGGCTTCACAGTGTGTGGAGCGCGACGGCAAGTTCTATTGGTACATCTGTGCCCATTCCAGGTTGTCTAACGGCATGGCCATCGGTGTGGCCGTCAGCGACTCTCCGACAGGACCGTTTCGTGATGCCATTGGCAAACCACTGTTCGAGAATGGCTCGTGGGACCATATCGACCCTACGGTGTTGATAGACGATGACGGCCAAGCTTGGCTTATGTGGGGTAATCCACAAGTGTACTACCTGAAACTCAATCGTGACATGATTTCCTATAGTGGCGAATTGGGCAGACTCGACATGACCGAGGAAGCCTTCGGAGGTCCCATGATGAGCAAGCGTGAAAAGGGTAAGCAATATAAGGACTCGTATGTCGAAGGTCCGTGGCTACGTAAAGTTCAAGGTTCTCTGACCAAGGTCAGAGCGACCCAAGGGTCGATGACAAAGTTTAAAGTTCAAGGTTCAACGTACCAACTGTTGTATGCTGCTGGTGGAGTGCCGGAACACATCTCCTACAGCACGGCACCGTCGCCCGTAGGCCCGTGGAAATACGCAGGTGTCATCATGCCTTTGAGCGACACGGGTTCGTTTACCAACCACTGCGGTGTGGCCGACTACAAAGGACATTCCTATTTCTTCTATCATACGGGTAAGTTGCCCGGAGGTGGAGGCTTTGGCCGTAGCGTGGCTGTCGAGGAGTTCCAATACAATGCCGACGGCTCGTTCCCGACCATCATGCCGACCGACGAGGGCGTGAAGCCTGTCGATACATTCTGTCCCTTCCGTCGTGTGGAGGCCGAGACCATGGCTTTCTCGCGTGGAGTGAAGACCGAGCAGGGCGACGACATCGGTGTCTATGTCAGTGACATTCACAATGGCGACTATATCAAGCTTCAGCATGTGGCTTTCGGCAACAAACTGCCTCGTACCTTTAGCGCCCGTGTTGCCAGTGGACTGCGTGGCGGTCAGATAGAAATCCGTGTGGACAGCCTCGAAGGTCAGCTCCTCGGCACAGTCCATGTGCCTGGTACTGGCGGCTGGCAGCAGTGGCAGACGCTGACTATCGACCTGACCACCATCGTCCGTGGCACCCACGACCTCTATTTCGCCTTCAAGGGACGCAAGGGCCCGAAGCTCTTCAACTTCGACTGGTGGGAGATGCGTGGCTTGGAGCAAGTCAACATGCCCATCGTGCAGACCAAGTATACGGCAGATCCGTCACCCCTGGTCGTTGGCGATACCCTGTTCCTCTATACCTCGCACGACTCTTCGCCCGACGAGATTCTCGACCCCAACGAACGCTCGTCGGCAGGTTTCTTTATGTACGACTGGCTGTTGTGGTCCACCACAGATATGGTCAACTGGACTGCTCATGGTGCAGTGGCTTCGCTGAAGGACTTTTCATGGCGTACCCGAGACAATGGTGCTTGGGCAATCCAGACTGTCAAGCGTAATGGCAAGTATTATCTCTATGCTCCTCTGCATGGTCATGGCATCGGTGTGTTGGTCAGCGATTCACCTTATGGTCCGTTCAAAGATCCCTTGGGCAAGCCCCTTGTGTGGCAACAGGAGCACTGGGAGGACATCGACCCCACCGTCTTTATCGATGATGACGGACAGGCATACATGTATTGGGGCAACCCCAACACCTATTGGGTGATGCTCAATGACGACATGATCAGCGTGAAGGGCGACATCCACAAGCTCGATTACCACTTAGACCACTATCAGGAAGGCCCGTGGCTCTACAAGCGTAATGGCCATTACTATCTGGCCTATGCCACCACCTGCTGTCCAGAGGCATTGGGCTATGCCATGAGCGACTCGCCCAAGGGCCCATGGAAGTCGAAGGGCTACATCATGCGTCCTACCAATCGCAACCGCGGCAACCATCCCGGCATCTGCGACTACAAGGGACATTCCTATGTCTTCGGTCAGAACTACGACCTGATGCACCTCGAGACCTTCGAGCACCATGAGCGTCGCTCAGTGTCGGCCACTGAAATCACCTATAGTGCCGACGGTACCATTCAGGATTGCGAGCCACACTCCGACCTTCAGGTCGGAGATTGCGAGCCACACTCCGACCTTCAGGTCGGAGAAGTTCCCTATTGGCTCGACCAGCAGCCACTGAAGCAGTTGCAGCCGCTCAACCCCTATCGTCGCGTGGAGGCAGAGACCATGGCGTGGGGCTACGGACTGAACATAGTGGGTGTGGGCAATACCTGCATTACCGATGTCAATGACGGCGAGTACATCCGTGTTCGTGGTGTCGACTTTGGAGCCAAGGGTGCCAAGTCATTTGCCATGACTGCAGCCGCCAAGGGTGCTGCCACTGTTACGCTCCGTCTGGACAGTCAGGATGGTCCTGTCATTGGTGTGCTGACCGTGAAGGAAACAGGCTCTGTCGACCGCTTCCGTTCATTCACGACGAAGGTTAAGGGAGCCAATGGTGTTCTCCGACCTGAAGGTCGGAGTGTGGCAGGCATTCATGACCTCTATTTGTGCTTCGATAAGGCCAGTGGTGACATCCGTTTGGACTGGTGGCAGTTTAAGTAAGAATGCATTTGTAAAGAAAACGAGCCGTAATCTCGTGAGCAGTGAGCCGTAATCTCGTTGAAGATGAGCCGCAATCTCGTTGCAAGCGAGCCTGTTGCATTGAAATAATACAATAAATAGCATGAAGAAAAGATTTCTGATGGGGCTGGCCATGTTGTGCCTGACCATCGTAACAAAGGCACAGACTGTGCAGAGTCCTGATGGTAACATACAGGTTGTTTTGGAACTAAAAGATCAGGGGAAACCCTCTTATCGTGTCAATTACCAAGGTCAGGAGGTGGTAAAACCCTCTGCCCTCGGTTTGGTAACAAACATCGGTGACTTTACCCAAGGGTTGGAGCAGAAGGGTGTTGAGACCCGCGAGGTCACTGAAAGCTATGAGTTGCGTGACATCAAGCAGAGCCATGTAGACTATCGTGCCAATGAGGCCGTAGTCACCTATACGCAAAAGGGTGAACCGGTGATGGACATCATCTTCCGTGTCAGCAACCGCGATGTGGCATTCTGCTACCGTCTGCACGATAAAAAGCCCGACCCCATGGGCAACACTCGTCGTGTCTGCGTCGTTGAGCGTGAAGCCAGCAGCTTCACACTGCCCGACGGTACCACGACGTTCCTTTGTCCGCAGTCTGAACCGATGGTGGGTTTTGCCCGTACGATGCCCAGTTACGAAACTCCATACACCCTGGACGAACCCATGGGCAAGAACGGTTGGGGCAATGGCTATACCTTCCCCTGCCTGTTTAAGGAGCAGAACTGCTGGGTTCTCATCAGCGAGACGGGTACCGACGGTGGTTATGTGGGTTGCCGACTGGTTAACGATGGTGGTGGCAACTATCGCATCGGGTTCCCCATGCCGGGTGAACTGAATGGCCAGCATTCCACGACACCAGCTCTAGGACTGCCTGCCGTGACGCCTTGGCGCACCATTACGGTCGGTCCGTTGGCCCATATCGTCGAGACCACCGTGCCCTTCGACCTCGTACAGCCCAAGTACAAGGCTTCCAAGGAATATGTGTATGGCAAGGGCTCCTGGTCGTGGATTATCCGCATGGACTCCAGCTGCAACTTTGACGAGCAGAAAGAGTACATCGACTTCTCGGCAGCCATGGGGTGGCAGACGGTACTCGTTGATGCCCATTGGGACAAGCAGATAGGCTACGACCGTGTGGCAGAACTGGCCCGCTATGCCAAGACGAAGGGGGTGGCCCTCTTCCTGTGGTACAATTCCAATGGTGCTTGGAACGATGCTCCTCAGACTCCTATCGGTAAGATGAACAACAGCCGTATCCGTCGCCAGGAGATGAAATGGATGCAGGAGAACGGCATCCGAGGCATCAAGGTCGACTTCTTTGGTGGCGACAAGCAGCCCATGATGCAGCTCTATGAGGATATTCTCAGCGATGCCAACGACTTTGGCCTGCTTTGCATCTTCCATGGCTGTACGTTGCCTCGCGGTTGGGAGCGCATGTATCCTAACTACGTCGCCTCAGAGGCTGTGCTGGCCTCCGAGAACCTGCACTTTGGTCAGGGAGCCTGCGATGCTGAGGCCCGCAATGCCTGTATCCATACCTTTGTGCGCAACACAGTCGGCTCGATGGACTTTGGCGGTTCGGCACTCAATAAGTTCTATGGCACCGACAATCAGCATGGCACGGTGCGCCGTACGAGCGATGTCTATGCACTGGCCACGGCGGTGCTCTTCCAGAGTGCCGTTCAGCACTTTGCCCTGGCACCCAATAACCTGACCGATGCTCCTGCTTGGGCTGTCGACTTCATGAAGAAGGTGCCCACCACATGGGATGAGGTACGTTTCATCGACGGTTATCCGGGTAAGTATGTCATCCTGGCTCGTCGCAGTGGCAACCGGTGGTTTGTTGCAGGTATCAATGCAGAGAGTCAACCGCTCAAGAAGACGCTGACATTGCCCATGTTCGAGAAAGGGACTTCGCTCTCCGTCTATGCCGACGATGCGAAATTGCAAGGTAGCAAGAAAACCGTCAAGTTCAGCAAGAAACAGCAGTTTGCCATCACTATTCCGCAAAACGGAGGCGTGTTGATTGCAAATGACTAAGCAGATGAAACAACAACTATTATCATTACTCGCGTTGGCGACACTGTCGGCATCGGCCCAGAATGCGGTCATTCGTGACCAGTTTACGGCCGATCCGACAGCACGCGTCTTCCATGGCCGTGTCTATCTCTATCCGTCGCACGACATTCCTGCGCCGCCAACAGTCACGGAGATAGCCGGTCATCCTGCAGGCGAATGGTTCTGTATGGCCGACTATCACGTCTTTTCGTCGGACAATCTGACAGACTGGACGGACCATGGAGTCATCGTGTCACAGGAACAAGTGCCTTGGGGCAAGCCCGATGCCTACTCCATGTGGGCCCCTGACTGTGTGGAGCGGGGTGGGAAGTATTACTTCTATTTCCCCAACGCCCCGAAGAGCGGGCGAGGCTTTGCCATTGGTGTGGCTACAGCCGACTCACCCACAGGTCCTTTCCGGCTGGAACCCGAACCCATCAAGGGTGTGATGGGCATTGACCCTTGTGTGCTTGTCGATAAGGATGGCACCTCTTATATCTATTGGAGTGGCATGGGCATCCGAGGTGCCCGGCTGAAAAGTAATATGAAGGAGTTGGATGGCGAACTGGAGACCGTTAGCTTTCCCCAGGGCGGCTCGGTCAAGGTCGGTGGACAGCAGATGGCAGGTCTGCCGGAAGGGTTCAAGGAAGGTCCCTTCGCTTTTCGTCGCGGCGACTGGTACTACCTGACCTTTCCCTGGGTTCGAAAGGAGAAAGGTACCGAAACGCTGGCCTATGCCATGTCGCGCTCCCCATTAGGCCCCTGGGACTTCAAGGGTGTCTTCATGCAGGAGCATGCCAATGGCTGCTGGACCAATCATCATAGTTTCGTGGAGTATCAGGGACAATGGTATCTCTTCTATCATCATAACGACTATTCTCCATGGATGGACAAGCGTCGTTCGGTGTGTATCGAGCGTGTCACGTTCCTGAAGGACGGTACTATCCAAGAGGTAAAGCCAACCCTTCGTGGTGTGGGCACGACGAAAGCCACAGACCGTATGGAGGTAGACCGCTATAGTGCTGCTAGCACTGGCACTACCATTGCTTATCTCGACACCCTCAACCGCTTCAGGGGGTGGTATGCAGCCCTGCCAGGAAAGGGTAGCTGGGTGCGCTATGGCGAGGTGGACTATGCTCCGCTCCGTGATGGTGCCTATGCTGTCGTGCAGGTGAGGGCGAAGGCCAACACCAGTTTGACTTTGTCGTCAGGAAAGAAGCTGATTGCCCGCATTCCCGTCACGGTTATCACTGAGCGAGGCGGATTCCGCAGAGACCAGAGCAACCAGTGGCTGACGCTGACGGCTCCGTTGACTGTCCTTCCTAAGGGCGTGTCCGATGTCACTGTGACTTGTGAGGGCGAGTCGGTGGATGTCGACTGGGTGCAACTGCGCAACCGTCCAGACTATTTCACCGCAGTCCCGGCAGGTGCAGCCCCCTTGGCTCCTGATGCCGATGGCTTCATTCGCCGTTGGACCCTGTTGGAGCCTGTCCGCCATGAAGTCCGCTCAAATATTGTCCTGACGGAAAACTACCTGAAGGACATGGTGGCTAAGGAGTGGCCTAAGGTTAATGTGAAAAGGGGCAAGTGGCATACCATAGAGAGCCGGACTTATAACGTCCGTGCATTCCGCTTTGCTGAGCTGACAGGCCACGAGCCTTATCACTCGCTGTTCTGGGGAACGGCCGTGATAGTCTGTCCCCAGGAGTTGCAGCAGGTGCGGTTGGCAGCAGGCAGCAATGGCGCTTCCTGCTGGTGGGTTGACGACCAGCCCGTGTTGACACTGGACGGCGACCGCCGCATGGTGCAGGACGATGGTGTGTCACAGCGTCTGACGCTCAAGGCAGGTCACCATGTGCTCCGCTTCTGTCTGGTCAATGGGCCGGGGCTGAGCGACTTCTGCGTCCGCTTTATTGATGAGAAAGGAAATCCGATTAACAACTTTTTGATTACTCGATAAGACGATGAAACGTGTAAGATTTTTTCTGATATCCTTCTGCCTGAGTGCCCTTTATGCCAATGCTCAAGTAGGCCAGCCATACATTCACGACCCTTCGACCATCGCTGAGTGCGACGGCAAATACTATACCTTCGGCACGGGTGGCGGTGGACTCATCTCTGAGGATGGCTGGTCGTGGCACGGTGGTGCCGAGCGTCCCGGAGGCGGTGCGGCACCCGACGTCATGAAGATTGGCGACCGTTACCTTATTATATTTGGTGCCACGGGAGGCGGACTCTTTGGTGGTCACAATGGGCGCATTCTGACCATGTGGAATAAGACGCTTGACCCCAAGTCGCCCGACTTCCATTTCACCACTCCCGTAGAGGTGGCTTCCAGCGACGGCATGGAGGACTGTGATGCCATTGACCCCAGTCTGTTGCTCGACCCCACGACAGGTCGCCTTTGGGCTACCTACGGAACCTACTTTGGCAGCATCCGGCTGATAGAGCTCGACCCCAAGACGGGTGAGCGCGTCAAAGGCAATGTGGAGAAAGATATCGCCATAGACTGCGAGGCTTCTGCCTTGATCTATCGCGACGGCTGGTACTATCTGCTGGGAACCCATGGCACTTGCTGCGATGGTGTGAACTCAACCTATAACATTGTGGTGGGACGCTCGCGTTCCGTCGAGGGACCCTATCTGGACAATGTGGGGCGCGATATGCTTAAAGGTGGCGGGCGCATGGTGATAGCAGCCGGTCATCGTGTCTGCGGACCGGGCCACTTCGGACGAACCGTCATTGACGAGGGCGTGGAGGTGATGTCGTGTCACTATGAGGCTGACTTTGAGCGCAGTGGGCGCTCCGTGCTGGGCATCCGTCCACTGCTCTGGCGCAACGGATGGCCTGTGGCTGGTGATCCTTTCCTGGGCGGCACCTTTTCTGGCCAAGGGTCAGAGTGTGGCGTTGCAGTCGAGATTGAGTCTGAGCGTCGCGGCTATTCGCTGGAACTGGCTGTTGACTTTGTGCGCATCCCCCAGGAGCGCGAACGCTTCTGGCAGATGGATCTGACGAAGCCGCTGAAGTCCATCCCCAATCAGTCGTTAACCGATGTGGCGGGCACTTGGCCCGAAGGCAATATCCCAGTGCGCTGCAGCGACTACATGTTCCGCCCCCATCAGCGGTGGACCATAACGCCTGTTGCCGAGGCTGGCGGCTATCTGGGCGGCCCCTATTACAAAATCGTCATTGCGGGTACTGACCGTGCACTGGCTGCTACGGCCGATTTGGAGTTGGTGACCGTTCCGCAGTTCAGTGGCGCCGACGAACAGCTCTGGCGCATAGAACAGCTGACCGACGGCACCTTCCGCATCATGCCCAAGCGCATTCCGGGTCATCAGGAACTGAATAAAAACTACGTGATATACTCGGCTGCCGACTCCACTCCGACGCTTGCTGTGTACGATTTTCAGAGTGATAATTCGAAGTGGAACATCCGAAATAGATGAAAAATGTTACATGGATACAAACAGAAAAGTATCTGAAACGCAGCGTAACGTCAGTCTCGCAGAAAGTTCGTACCTTTGCATCAGTAAAGGCGAGACGCTTTTTCGAAAAGATTTGTTTTAGTAATATTATCATTAGTAGTTTGTTTTGTAACTGTAGTTGCTGCTGAGAAGCGTCTCGGCAGCACTACTTTTTTATAGTTCAAAGTTCAACCAGAGGGGAGTGAGTTACATGAACTTTCTGAAATGTAACATTTTTCCATGTTACATGGCGTAAAGTTTGGTAGATTCGGAAAAATTTGTTACTTTTGCCGAGAAATCTAACAAACTTACTAACTTACTAACTCTATTTGTACATAATGGTACGTAAAGTTCTTTTATTCTGCTTTTTTTTGGTAACCCTGAGCACACACGCCCAGATGGGTAAATTGTTTGATGCCGACAAGCAGATGTCGAGCAGTCTTACGTCGCAGATTTTCCTGGACCGCGACGGATTCATCTGGGTTGCAACACGTAACGGACTGAACCGTTACGACGGCTATCAGTTTCGCATTCTGAAAAAAGAGACCCGTCAGGACTTGGGCATGGCCAGCAACTATGTCAACTGCATGATGCAGGACCGCACAGGACTGTTCTACATTGGCATGTATGGCGCCCTGCAGACCTATGACGGCGAGCGGTTTCACGATGTTGTGACCTACGACTTGAGTGGAAAGGCCGTTCCCAGCTATGTCACCTCGTTGATGCAGCGCCGCGACGGCACCATTCTGGTGGGAACCTCTGGTCACGGCGTGCTGAGCATGGCCCCTGAGAAAAAGCATACTCGCAAGAAGCCTGTCAGGGAAGCCCGTCAGATAGGTGGGCCGCTGGCTGATGTGATGACCGTCCATCGGATGATGGAGGACCGCCATGGCCTCCTCTGGCTGGTGACCGAGAGCCAGGGACTGTTGTGCTATGACGGCAAGAAGGTCGTACGCTACTTCCAGGGCGAAGACGAGCTGGGCATGGTTCGTGGCGTCTGCGAAGACAGCGAAGGACGCATCTATGTGGCTACTGCCAATGCAGGCATGTTCCGGTTCTCAGACCGGTCAGAGTCTGGCGGTGCCATGGGCGGAAAGTCACTTGTACATATAGACGGCACAGGGTCGAAGCATATCTCAACGCTCTACGTGAGCCATGACAATCGCATTCTGATAGGCTACGACGGACTGGGACTGGCCATCTACGATCCGAAGACGGGTACTGTTACGGACAATCCGTACTACAGTCGCGACGTGAACCTGAGCACGGCCAAGGTCTATAGCATCTGCGAGGATCGCAACGGCAACACCTGGCTGGGACTGCTGCAAAAGGGTATCTATATGCATCCTGCCAAGACAACAGGTTTCCACTATATGGGCTACAAACTGGGAGCCCGCAATGTCATTGGGTCTGCCTGCGTCACCAGTGTGCTCATGAGCAGCAATACGCTGAATTGGGTAGGTACCGACAAGGACGGTCTGTATTGCCTGGACACCAAGGGACAGGTGGTCAAGCACTTCAAGGAGGGCTTCCCTGCCACCATACTGGGTATGGCCGAGGACAAGCAGGGCCGCATCTGGATAGGCTCTTACAAGGAGGGCTGTGGCTGGATAGACCCGCAGACGCAGACTTATCATCCCCATCGGCTGCCGCAGGGGCCGGCCGTCAGCGTGTTCTGTGTGCGTACAGACCGGCGGGGACGGCTGTGGCTGGCCACGATGGGCTACGGTCTGCTGCGTCTGGACCCGGCGACGGGCGAGGTGAAAGCCTATACGCAGCAGGGTGATGCCGACAATAATCCGAAGGTGAACAGCCTGACCAACAACTATATCCAGCAGATAGAGCCGTCGCCCGACGGACGCCGCATCTACGTCGCCACCACCATGGGTGTCTGTGCGCTGGACTTGGAGAAAGACAGCTGGCTGACCACCTTTGGCGGCAAGAACTGCATGAACTACGGCACACCAGCCCGTGTGGCCCGCGAGTTTGGCGGCAAGCTGTATGTCGGCACCAACGACGGTCTGCTGTGCTACGACCTCAAGACGCACAAGACCCATGTGCACGCTATGGAGAGCGGCCTGGCGGACAACGGCATCTCCAGCATCGAGCAGGACCGTCAGGGCAATCTTTGGGTATCTACCGACCACGGCCTGTGCCGTCTGGACCCCAAGACGGGACAGACCAGCAACTACTTTGTCGACAATGGCCTGCAGTCCAACGAGTTCAGCGATGGTGCCTCCTTCACGGCTCCCAATGGTCAGATGATTTTTGGCGGACTGGGTGGCATCACATGGTTCAAGCCGCAGGACATCAAGGAACGCGACTGGCATGCCGAGGTGAAGCTGACGGGATTCTGGGTCGATGGCGAACCCGTAACCCCAGCCACCATGTCGGGTCTGTGGCAAGTTGTCGACACCACCGTCATTGCCGCCAACCGCTTTGTGCTGGCATCCAGCGACAACTCCTTTGCCCTGCAGCTGTCTACGCTGACGTACGACAATCCTGAGCATATCGTCTACCGCTATCGCATCAACCGCGAAGGGTGGGTGCGCATGCAGCCCGGCGTCAACGAAATCACGTTCAGCCACATGCAGCCTGGCAACTACGACTTCTGCGTCGTGGCCGAGCAGAACGGCATCGACACCCCGGAGCGCTGCTTCACCGTTGTCATTCATGCTCCCTGGTATCGCACGCCGCTGGCCTATATCGTCTATCTGCTGGTCATCGCCGCCGTCTTGTGGCGCTACCTGCGCTTCCGCCGTCGCAAGGAGCAGGACCGCCTGCGCCTGCAGGAGCATATCCACGCCGAGGAGATGGCCGATGCCAAGCTGAAGTTCTTCATGAACATCTCACACGAGATCCGTACGCCTATGACCCTCATCGTCGCCCCCTTGCTGTCGCTCATCAAGCAGGACGACGACCCCCACCGCCGCAGCATCTACGAGACCATCCGCCGCAATGCCGAGCGTATCCTGGGACTCATCAACCAGATGATGGACCTGCGTAAGATTGACAAGGGACAGATGCAGATGCACATGTGCGAGACGGAGCTGATCTCCTTCATCGGCGACATCCACATGCTCTTCGACCAGCAGGCCAAGGCTAAGAACATCCGCTTCACCTACGAGCACGACACACAGATGCTGCCCGTGTGGATAGACCGTCAGAACTTTGACAAGGTCATTGTCAACCTGCTGTCCAATGCCTTCAAGTTCACCCCGACGGGCGGGCAGATAGCCATGAGCGTCACCCACGATGACCGGCAGGTGCACATAGCCATCAAGGACACGGGCGAGGGTATTCCCGAGGACAAGCTCGACCGCATCTTCGACCGCTTCTACCAGACACCCTCGATGGTCAACGACCGCAAGACGGGCACCGGCATCGGACTGGACCTGACACGCTCGCTGGTAGAGCTGCACCACGGGACCATCGTGGCACACAACAACAAGGACGGAGCCGGCTGTGAGTTCGTGGTCACCATCCCCTTGGGCAATGAGCACCTGAAACCCGAAGAGATCATTACCGAGAAGCAGGACGTGTCGCATGCCGTCAGTCTCATCGACGAGGAGGTGGTGTCCCATCCCGATGTCGTCGGCGAACTGCCCAAGGTAGGCCGCCGCCAGCGCATCGTCATTGTCGAGGACGACACCGAGATTCGTGACTATCTCGCGGCAGAACTGTCGTCAGACTATGACGTCAGCATGGCAGACAACGGCCGTGCCGGACTCTCCGAAGTGCTGAAGCTGATGCCCGACCTGGTCATCTCCGACATCATGATGCCCGAGATGGATGGCAACGAGCTATGCTCCAAGATCAAGGGCAATCCAGCCACCAACCACATTCCCGTCATCCTGCTGACTGCCAAGAGCCGCGACGAAGACCAGCTCGAGGGACTGGAGATGGGAGCCGATGCCTACGTGATGAAGCCCTTCAACCTGGACATCCTGCGCCGCACTATCGTCAACCTCATCCATACCCACCAGATGCTGCGCCTGAAGTACGGCCGCAACGACCAGCTGGAGGAACAGGTAGACCAGGTGAAGATGAAGTCGCCCGACGACCAGTTGCTCGATCGAGTCATGAAGGTCATCAACAAGAACATCAGCAACTCCGACCTCAGCGTCGACGGCATAGCCGAGGAGGTAGGCATCTCGCGTGTCCACCTGCATCGCAAGATGAAGGAGCTGACAGGCCAGACACCCCATGACTTCATCCGCAACATCCGTCTGAAGCAGGCTGCCAAGCTGTTGTCGTCGCAGAACATGAACATCACCGAAGTCATGTATGCCTGCGGTTTCAACAACGCCGCCTCCTTCTCCACCATCTTCAAGAAGTTCTACGGCATGTCCCCCCGCGAATATATGAATGCGAAGCCACACTCAGACCAACGGTCGGAGAATTGAAATAATGCTCAGACCAAAGGTCAGGAACTCATGTCACACGGTGCCAGGCACGCTGTGACACACTAATAGTCAATTTACAACAGACCATGACGTCGCTCGAAATTGCCGAGCTGACAGGTAAACAACACAAACATGTGATGGAAGCCATCCGTAAGATGGAGCCTGCATGGGTGAAAGTTAACGGGCGCAATTTTGCGCTGGTTGAATACAAGGATGCAAAAGGTGAACTTCGCCCCATCACACGGTGCCAGGCACGCTGTGACGCGCTGACATCACACGGTGCCCCATCACACGGTGCCAGGCACGCTGTGACGCGCTGACATCACACGGTGCCACATCACACGGTGCCAGGCACGCTGTGGGCACGCTGTGACGCGATGTTCATTTCCCGAAAATCGATTTTGACCAAAATGACCATGACCACTTTGACCACTGCCAGGCACGCTGTGACAAGGGTAGTTACACAGAGGTGCTGTGTTCGTAAAGGAACTCTGGAGCAAATCCTATCTCATTATTCCAATCTACAGTGAAGGGGTCAATAGATCAGGGGAACCGTCCCCTGGTCTACTTTTTGTATGACAGGTGTCAGGTACGTGTCACATCATCCACTATTTCCATTCCATTTGGTTTCGGATTTCGCAACAAACGCGACTAAAATGCTCTTGCTCTCTAACCCATTCAGGCAAGTCGCTATTCATCCAT
>ONLU01000007.1 GCA_900318795.1 uncultured Prevotellaceae bacterium
CGACAGCTATGGCGGCCTGACCGACCGCTGTATGCCATGAGCCAGAATTCGCCTACGCTCCTACCCTCCCGTGAAACAGGTGCCAGTCCCTCATGTCTCAATAACACCATAAACAGGGCTGAGATCCTCTTGTCCAGCTTCACAATGATGATAGCTCTCGTCTGGGAAAAGTGCTACCACTGTTGTAAGTCCAAAGAATACTGTGATTAGACCACAAACTAATCTGCTTACATATTTAATTATCTTCTTGTTCATCTTGATGTTGCTTAATTCATCATCATACATATAAACTCTACCTGGCTATGACAATCTTGACAGATTGACAATGGTCCCATTCTGCCCATTAAATTTTCCCAAGTCCACTTCGGTGACGAAAAGCAAATCCAATCTAATTCCTCTGATGGTTTTCCACATATAGGACATGGAAGATGATTCGGAACAGCCTTAATTTTGTCGTCCATACACTTTTTTACATCCTCCCAAGGGAATATCTCGCTCTTCTCCGCAGACCCTTTATCATCAGGATGAATATCATCTGGTGAGTTAAAAGGCAATTGGGCTTTCAAGAATCCTTCTATTATTTTTTTCATAATTTCTACAGAAAGGGGTTGGATAACTATTTTCTATGTCCCAAAAATAATCAAATACACTCATATTATTCTTCCAGAAATGCGTTTTTAATACATTCTTTTATTTCCTTTTCGTAATCTTCTGTGACTTTCTTGCAAAAGTCAGGTCTTACGTAGCAATGGCAAAAGCCTGAACATTTCCCAAAATCTTTGCATTGCAACACCATTTTATCACCCTCAGACTTCACTTCTTTGGCAGGCTATTCTCTTTCTGTATCAGTTCTCTGATAGCCCTGTCATAGTCACTCTCATACTGCAGCATCTCCAACTTACGATATTTTTCAAATTCAGCAATTGCCTTCTTTTTCGCCTCTTCATGACTGATAGTTCCCTTGCCCACCAGCAATTGTCTGCCAGAGAGCGTCATCAGACTATCCAGTTTCTCAATCCATTCCGTCATCCTCATCGGAATCTGTTGCAAAGCCTGAATTTCTGCAAAGTCCAAATACTGTGATACCAACAGATTCAAGTACGTCAGTTCTTCTGCTGTCAGATAATTCTTCGCAATCTGCACATCCTCCTTGGTGATATAATCACCCTTAAAATTAGTCATGCCCACCATCGGCTTCTCTGCATCCACACGCTCATATATCACCTCTGCCGCCGTATGCTGATGGGCAGCGTAGTGCAGTTTGTTCTGAACGGTAGCAAAGAACTTTCGAGTGAGATTGGCGTTGGGATCGTAGTCGATGCTTGTAATGAAAATGTCTGTCACCTGCTGATACAAGTTGCGCTCGCTACTGCGGATGTCCCTAATGCGTTGCAGCAACTCACGGAAATACCTATTACCCTTCCCTTTCAGTCTGTCATCATCCAGCGTAAACCCCTTTTGGATAAATTCACGCAAATGTTGGGTAGCCCACTGACGGAAGCGAGTAGCCACCTGTGACTTCACACGATAGCCCACAGCAATAATCATGTCAAGGTTGTAGTGGTACATATTTCGCTTCACACTTCTTTTACCCTCTTGTCGAACTATCAAAAAATTTTTGCGAGTTCGTTCTGGGTCCTGCTCGTTTTCTGCATAAATCTGATTAATGTGGTAGCTCACGTCCTGTCGAGAAGCATCAAATAGCTCCATTATCTGCTCCTGAAGTAGCCACACATCTTCGCCCTCAAATCTTACATTGACTCGAGCAATTCCGTTTTCATCCTGATAAATAAGGAAAGCCTCATTCCTCTTCTCTATTTCGTTTGCCATATCATTTATAACGATTATATTCCTTGTTCAATTGTCTGATGCTCAGATGCGTGACAGAGTATCTGTCCCTAGTGTCACTTGTTATGAGCATAGTTATATGAATCGTCACCCCATGTAAAAAGATTCTCTTCAAAATGCTTGTTGGGTATTTCCAACAAACTCTCACCCCAATACACTGATAATCCTAAATCAACAGCTTTCATATTCAAAGTTACTTCGACGACACCAATAATTCCTTCACATCCACGTCGAGATGGCGTGCTATCTCGTAGAGTTGTTCCACAGATGGCTGCACCTTATTCGTCATCCAACGTGAAACGGTACTGATGCTGTGTCCCATCTGCTCTGAGAGCCACGTACCAGTTCTTTCTTTCTCGGCCAGTACTATCTTTAGCCTGTTATATTTGTGAATTTCCATTTGCTTTTAGTTATTCTTGCTCAACATTGGGCGTTCTGTGCGCAAATATAATCAAAAATATTGTGTATACAATAATTCGTGAACATAAATTAAGAAAAAGAGTGGTCTTTTCTCTTGATATGGTATCATTTCGCACTAATTTCTGCTTGCAATTCCACAATTATGTTCTATTGAAGGGTGTAGCCTAATACGCACTTTTCTATGGTGTGCCACACAAAGATGCTTGTCTGCTTTCTGATAAGCAAGCTCGGCAGACATTAGGATTATGTTCCTCTGAATTGTTATTTCACAATAGAGAATTTTCAGAATGAGTCTATCTGGAAAACATGATGTACCTTTGTGCTCAGAATTTAAAACTAAACAGACATGGAAGTAATATCAATTGAGCGCAGTGCCCACGAGGTAATCGGCTTGCCGCTTCGCTCGTCGAAGAACTGCTGACGGGCTTCAATAGCTTCGTCACAAAGATGAAGGAGATGGCTAAATGAGGTTACGATTTGGAAACCTAACTCCTTCACCAATCCTCCCCAATTTGCTTTTAGTCCAAATTTGAACTTCCCCGTTCTTCCCCGTATTGCCTTTTATTTACGAGCAATCTGCGTTAATCTTCCAAAATACGTTGTTCTTTACAACCTTTTTTCGTAACTTTGCGGCAAAGATATTTGTTAAAGCAAACATAGCGTATGGTTCATTTCAAACCTAAAATACAAAACTCGTGGGGAAAAAGTTTCCTCACCAGCGTACTGGGCACCACCATATCAATTCTACTGACGTTCGGAACATCAGCACTGGTTGAAAGTAGGGAGAAAGCAAACACCCAGCGACAGACAGCCATGATGGTGATTCACGACATCGACAAGTGCATTGATCAAATGGAAGAGATGGCCAAAAACGAAGAGGAAAGGAACAATGCCGTCCAGTATATCTTGGCGCATCTGGACCAGATAACATCATTACCTGAAGATACACTCAAGTTGGCGATAAATATGCTGGCCGACTACGATGGCAACCACACCATCTTCGACAACGCCAAGGAGAATATCTTCAAAAGCAGCCAGGACATCTGGAGCAATCTGGACAACATGGCCTTCATTGACAATATGGAGAAGTTCTATCGTGAAAGAAAAGAAATTGAAAGCATCATATTGAAAAGTCCGATTTTCACAAATCCTATCACTTTTGATGAATGGAGCCAGATTCTAATTGACTCTAAAGCAAACAATTACAGTATTGACTACGCTGCCTTCCTGAAGGAAAAACTGAAGGATCGGAAGGTGCAGTTTTATATCGACTATTCTACAGCCCGGTCAAGATTATACCGCAGCTATGCCCAATATTGGAGAGATTACAGCGACCGTAACAAGTTCATCATGAATATCAGCGACGAGGAACTGGCTGTATATATCAAGAATAGCCAGCGCAGCGGGAGCTCAGCCAGTAAGCGTGACCTGATGGGGAAATGGGAACGCAAGGAGAATGGGTATAGTAGCCAATATTATGAATTCCTGGAAAATGATTCTATCTGTATCAAGCATGTGGTGCAAATAACTCATCCAGTTTATAATAACAATATTATTTTGACGTATGGCTATGGCGGTAAATGGAGTCTTAAGGACGACACGCTGCTTATGGTGTACTCTCCGAATCAGATAGACGTAAAATTAGACACGTCGCATATTACCTACAGGCCGGAGATGCGTGATTCCGTGAGGAGGTACATCAGGGAATTGAACATAGAGTTGGGGAAAGAATCGCTACGGAAATCGATTGAAAGAGGCAGTAGGGATACATTCCCCGTGACGACTAACAAGGCTCACGACAAGATAGAAATGGTTGAGAGTAGCAGCGGAGATGAAGTGGAAACTCATTATCTGAAGCGTGTCAAGGATAGTTGAGTGTCCGCTGTGTACTCAAAGACATAGTAATCTTAAAGACATAGTACTCCATTTTTAAAGACATAGTAACATATTAACATATAAAACATGACAGGGGCGGTCTTGCTGTGTGCGAATGGTATTGTGTCACTTTGCTACAAAACAGAGCCTTTTCCTTGCAAATAGTCTACGATACAAGGCGTCAGGACTGTGAATTGTTTACACTTTGTCACAACGGCACGATTTTAACAAATCAAAATGTTGCGTATATGGCTATTATGATGATAATATGTCGTAACTTTGCAGTCCATAAAAAAGGTTTGTTTTATGGACACCAAGTATATTTTCGTCACAGGCGGTGTCGTTTCCTCGTTGGGAAAGGGCATCATTTCTGCCAGCATAGGTAAGTTGCTGCAGGCACGAGGCTACAAAGTCACCATCCAGAAGTTCGACCCCTATATCAACATCGACCCAGGTACGCTGAACCCCTACGAGCACGGCGAGTGCTACGTGACGGAGGACGGTTTCGAGACCGACCTCGACCTGGGGCACTACGAGCGGTTTACGGGCATCCGCACCACCCGCAACAACAGTATTACGACAGGACGCATCTACCAAACGGTCATAGACCGCGAGCGTCATGGCGACTATCTGGGCAAGACCATCCAGGTGGTGCCCCACATCACGGACGAGATCAAGTGGAGGATGCTGCGGGAGGGGTTGGACGAGAGCTTCGACTTCATCATCACCGAGGTGGGAGGCACCATCGGCGACATAGAGAGTGCGCCGTTCATGGAGGCTATCCGACAGTTGCGCTGGCAGCTGGGACGCAATGCCGTATGTGTGCATCTGACGTATGTGCCCTACCTGAAGGCTGCCGACGAGCTGAAGACCAAGCCCACCCAGCACTCGGTCAAGGAACTGCAGGGCATGGGTATCCAGCCCGACATCCTGGTGCTACGCACGGAGCGCCACCTGGACGACCACCTGCGCATGAAGGTGGCCTCGTTCTGCAATGTCGACCTGGAGTGTGTGGTACAGAGCGAGGACATGGCGAGCATCTACGAGGTGCCGGTGAGCATGCAGAAGCAGGGACTGGATGCTGCCATCCTGCGCAAGACGGGCATACCTGTAGGCGAGACGCCTGCCATGAAGCCCTGGCACGACTTTCTGGACAAGCAGCGCAAGGCTACCCGCGAGGTGCACATTGCACTGGTGGGCAAGTATGACCTGCAGGATGCCTACAAGAGCATCCGCGAGAGCCTGAACCTGGCTGGCATCTACAACGACGTGAAGACCAAGATTCACTTCATCAACAGCGAGGAGCTGACGGCAGGCAATGTCGCCACACTGCTGGACGGCATGGCAGGAGTGCTGATCTGTCCGGGGTTCGGACAACGGGGCATTGAGGGAAAGATTGTCGCTGCCGAATATGGACGCACACACGACATCCCAACCTTCGGCATCTGTCTGGGCATGCAGATGATGGTCATCGAGTTTGCGCGGAACGTGCTGGGCTACGAGGATGCCAACAGCAGCGAGATGTCGGCAGACACCAAGCACCCCGTCATCGACCTGATGGAGGAACAGAAGACGGTGACGAACATGGGCGGCACGATGCGACTGGGAGCCTACGACTGCGAGCTCACGGAAGGCAGCCGGGTGTACGAGGCATACGGCAAGGAGACGCTGATTAAAGAGAGGCACCGGCACCGCTACGAGTTCAACAACCAGTATCAAGAGGCATACGAGTCGGCTGGCATGAAGTGTGTAGGCATGAACCCTGCAGCCCATCTGGTGGAGATAGTCGAGATACCCGGCAAACGCTGGTACATCGGCACCCAGTTCCACCCCGAATACTCATCGACGGTGTTGCACCCCCACCCGCTGTTTATGGACTTTGTGAAAGCATGTATCAAATAGAACCATCCCCCCGACGAACGATATGGAGCAACTGAAACATGAGTGTGGTGTGGCGATGATACGGCTGCTGAAGCCGCTGAGCTACTACGAGCAAAAATACGGCACCAGCCGCTACGGGCTGGACAAGCTCTATCTGATGATGGAGAAACAGCACAACCGCGGTCAGGAGGGAGCCGGCATAGCCTCGGTGAGCCTGGACAACAAGCCCGGAACGGAATATATGTTCCGCGAGAAGGCGGAAGGAAAGAATGCCATCACGGAAATCTTCTCAAGGGTGACGGACGAGATGAAGGGTGAGCTGCTGATGGGGCACCTGCGCTACTCGACCACGGGCAAGAGCGGGCTGACGTTTGTACACCCCTTCCTGCGCCGCAACAACTGGCGTGCCAAGAACCTCTGCCTGTGCGGCAACTTCAACATGACCAACATCGAGGAGGTCTTCCAGTTTCTGACCTCACAGGGGCAGTCGCCACGAATCTACGGCGACTCCTACATCACGCTGGAGCTGATGGGGCACCGGCTGGACCGCGAGGTGGAGCGACTCTACTCCGAAGCCAGGAAACAGGGGCTGGAAGGCACGGACATCACCGCCTACATAGACCAGCATGTGGAGATGGCCAATGTGCTGAAGACCACGATGACCCACTTTGACGGAGGCTACGTCATGTGCGGGCTGACAGGCTCCGGCGAGATGTTTGCCGTCCGCGACCCATGGGGCATCCGACCGGCGTTCTGGTACCAGGACGACGAGGTGGTGGTGCTGGCCTCCGAGCGTCCTGTCATCCAGACATGCTTCAACCTGCAGGCCGGGGACATCCGGGAACTGGAGCCCGGACAGGCGCTGATAGTCAGAAGGAATGGCGACAGCGGGCTGCAACAGATCATCCCCGCCCAGGAACGGAGTGCCTGTTCGTTCGAGCGCATCTACTTCAGCCGGGGCTCCGACCGCGACATCTACCTGGAGCGCAAACGGCTGGGCGAGCAACTGACCCCAGCCATCATGCAGTCCATCAGCAACGATGTAACCAACACCGTATTCTCATATATCCCCAACACTGCCGAGGTGTCGTTCTACGGCATGACCGACGGCATCCGCAAACTCAACCATGACGTGCGCATTGAGAAAGTAGTCTGGAAGGACATCAAGCTGCGCACCTTCATCTCTGACGGTGCCGAGCGCAACGACCTGGCAGCCCACGTCTATGACATCACCTACGGCTCGCTGCGCCCCCACGAGGACAACCTGGTCATCATCGACGACAGCATAGTCCGGGGCACGACGCTGAAGGAAAGCATCTTCAAGATTCTGGACCGCCTGCATCCGAAGAAGATCATCATGGTCAGCTCGTCGCCACAGATACGCTATCCCGACTACTACGGCATCGACATGTCGCGGCTGGAAGAGCTCTGTGCCTTCCGCGCCGCCATGGAACTGATCAGGGAGCGGGGCATGCAGCAGCTGACGGACGAGACCTACCGGAAGTGCAAGACAGCGCCGCTGGAAGCCAATCACGTCCGAGCCGTCTATGCGCCCTTCACCATGGAGGACATCAACCGCAAGATAGTGGAGATGCTTCGTCCCGAAGGCATGCAGGCACCCATTGAACTGGTGTTCCAGAGCATTGAGGGGCTGCACAAGGCATGTCCCAACCACCCGGGCGACTGGTACTTCACCGGCCGTTATCCTACACCTGGGGGAATACGCCTCTGCAACGAGGCTTTCGTAAACTATGTAGAATCTCAAAAAAAGTAATATATTATGTGTGGAATAGTAGCAATCCTAAACGTCAAGGAACAGACAGCAGAACTGCGTCAGAAGGCCTTGAAGATGAGTCAGAAAATCCGCCACCGCGGTCCAGATTGGAGTGGTATATACTGCGGCGGGAGTGCCATCCTCGCCCATGAGCGACTGAGCATCGTCGACCCCGAGAGCGGCGGACAGCCCCTCTATGCGCCCGACAAGAAACAGGTGCTGGCCGTCAATGGCGAAATCTATAACCACCAGGAAATCCGTCGCCGCTATGCCGGACAGTACGACTTCCAGACGGGCAGCGACTGCGAGGTCATCCTGGCACTCTATCGCGACAAGGGCATCGGCTTTCTCGAAGAGCTCAGCGGCATCTTTGCCTTTGTGCTCTACGACGAAGAACGCGACGAGTTCCTCATAGCCCGCGACCCCATCGGCGTCATACCGCTCTACATCGGTTACGACAGCGACGGCACCGTCTATGTGGCATCAGAACTGAAAGCACTCGAAGGCCAGTGCGAACGCTATGAGCCCTTCCTGCCCGGACACTACTACTGGAGCGGCGAGGTCTCGATGCAGCGCTACTACCAACGTGACTGGATGGAGTATGACAAAGTGAAGGACAACCCGGCCAGCGTCGAGGCCATACACGATGCGCTGGAGGATGCCGTCAAGCGTCAGCTGATGTCTGATGTGCCCTACGGAGTATTGCTCTCCGGCGGACTCGACTCCTCCGTCATCTCTGCCATTGCCCAGAAATTCTCCGAGCACCGCATTGAGGACGACAGCAAGAGCAAAGCCTACTGGCCCCGTCTGCACTCCTTCGCCGTGGGACTGAAGGGTGCTCCCGACCTGGACAAGGCACGACTGGTGGCAGACCACATAGGCACCGTACACCACGAGATCAACTACACCATCCAAGAAGGGCTTGACGCCATACGTGACGTCATCTACTATATCGAGACCTACGACGTCACGACTGTCCGTGCCTCAACACCCATGTACCTGCTGGCTCGCGTCATCAAGTCGATGGGCATCAAGATGGTGCTCTCGGGCGAAGGTGCCGACGAAATATTCGGCGGCTACCTGTACTTCCACAAGGCTCCGTCTGCCAAGGACTTCCACGAGGAGACCGTCCGCAAGCTCTCCAAGCTCCACCTCTACGACTGTCTGCGTGCCAACAAGAGCCTGTCGGCCTGGGGCGTTGAGGGGCGCGTGCCTTTCCTCGACAAGGAGTTTCTGGATGTCGCCATGCGCACCAATCCCGAGGCGAAGATGTGTCCCGGGACAACCATCGAGAAGAAGATAGTCCGCGAAGCCTTTGCCGACCTGCTGCCCGAGGCTGTGGCTTGGCGACAGAAGGAGCAGTTCTCGGATGGTGTCGGCTATTCATGGATTGACACCCTCAAGGCCGTAACGACGGCAGCGGTTTCCGACGAGCAGATGGCTCACGCCGCAGAGCGCTTCCCCATCAATCCGCCCAAGAACAAGGAGGAGTACTACTACCGCAGCATCTTCGCTGAGCACTTCCCCAGCGACTCTGCCGCCCGCAGCGTACCCTCGGAGGCCAGCGTAGCCTGCTCTACCGCCATTGCCCTCGAGTGGGATGCCGCCTTCCGCAACATGAACGACCCCTCTGGCCGTGCCGTCAAAGGCGTCCATGAAATGGCGTATTAGCAATTAAGCGACAAAATACTGATGACATTTTGGCTGTTCATACATCTTTAGTATAAAAAAAGTATATACTTAAAGACTATGAACACAAAAGAATTGGAACTGTTGGCGGAGAAAAACCGCAAACGGTTGGTGGAGGTGGTGTATGCCGCCAAAGCGGGTCACATTGGTGGCGACCTGTCGTGCCTGAACGTGATGACGGCACTGTATTTTGACGTGATGAACAATATAGACCCTGCGCAGCCCAAGGCTCCACAGCGCGACCGCTTCGTGCTGTCGAAAGGCCACTGCGTGGAGGCCCTGTATGTGACGCTCGAGGCGAAAGGATTCCTGAAACCCGAAGTGCTGGACACCCTGGGCAAGTTTGGCTCCATCCTGAGCGGACACCCCACCATTGAGGTTCCAGGCATCGAGGTGAACAGCGGTGCACTGGGACACGGACTGCCCATCGGTGTAGGCATGGCTATTGCCGCCAAGATGGACAAGCAGCCGTGGCGTACCTTCGTCATGATGGGCGACGGTGAACAGGGCGAGGGCTCCATCTACGAGGCTGCCATGGCTGGCGGCAAGTACAAGCTGGACAACCTGGTGGCTATCATAGACCGTAACCACCTGCAGATCAGCGGTGACACGGAGGACGTGATGCCCATCGACTCCATCAAGGAGCGCTGGAGCGCCTTCGGCTGGGATGTCATCGAGATGAACGGCGACTCCATGGAAGACATCGTGAAGACTTTCCACAGCATTGACTACACGAACCAGAAACCACACCTGCTGGTGTCGAATACCACCAAGGGCCGTGGCGTGAGCTTCATGGAAGGCATTGCCAAGTGGCACCACGGCGTGCTGAACGAGGAGCAGTGCCGTGACGCCGTGAAGGAGATAGAAGCAAGGATTGCATCCCTGTCAAAATAAAGAACCATCTGAATAACAAAATATCCCAAAGAACTATGATAGCTTGTAGAAAACAATTTACCGACACGTTGCTGGAACTGGCACGTGAGGACAAAGATATCGTTGCCGTAACCACCGATGCACGCGGTTCGGTGACACTGGGCGACTATGCTGCTGCCTTGCCCGAGCAGTTTGTGGAGTGCGGCATTGCCGAACAGGATGCCGTAGGTATCTCGGCAGGACTGGCACACTCTGGCAAGAAAGTGTTCTGCTGTGGACCTGCCTGCTTCTATGTGGCACGAAGCCTGGAGCAGGTCAAGGTAGACCTGGCCTACTCGGAGAATCCCGTCACCATTCTGGGTGTCTCGGGCGGTGTGGCCTATGGCGCCCTGGGTGCCACCCACCACTCGCTGCACGACATTGCCGTGCTGCGCACCTTCCCGGGCATGACGGTCTGTCTGCCCTCCGACTGGCGCGTGACCAAGAAGCTGGTGAAGTTTCTGGTCAACTACGACAAGCCGTGCTATGTACGCGTGGGACGTGCTGCCGTGCCCGATGTCTACGCCGACGACAACTTCCAGTTCGAGGTGGGCAAGGCCATCCAGATACAAGACGGCAAGGACGTCACCATCGTGGCTACGGGCGAGACCGTCTACCATGCCTGGCAGGCTGGACTGAAGCTGAAGGAACAGGGCATCGCAGCCCGCGTGCTGGACATGTCGTGGATCAAGCCCTTCGACACGGAGGCTATCCTGAAGGCTGCCCGCGAGACTGGACGCATCGTCACCGTCGAGGAGCACTCGCAGTTTGGCGGACTGGGTGCCATGGTCTGCGAGACCATCAGCGAGCAACCCGTACCTGTTCGCATCCTGGGCATTCCCGACGAAAACGTCGTCCATGGTACCAATGCAGAGATTTTCCACCACTACGGGCTCGATGCAGAAGGCATTGTCAAAGCCACAATCGACTTCATCAGGTAAGGTATGGCACAACGTATCATTGCAATAGACCAGAGTACATCGTCGACGAAGGCACTGCTGTTTGACGAGCAGTGCAAGATGCTGGCTCGCACCAACGTAGACCACAAGCAGTACTACCCCCAGACCGGCTGGGTGGAGCACGATGCCGAGGAGATCTACTCCAACATGATAGAGGCCATCCGCCAACTGATAGAGGTAAGTGGTGGGCAGGATTCGCAGTGTCAATACTCGCTGGCTATCACCAACCAGCGCGAGACCGCCGTGGTATGGAACAAGAACACGGGCAAGCCCATAGCCCATGCCGTGGTATGGCAGGACACCCGAGGTGCTGAGTGCTGCCGTGAGCTGCGCTCGCTGGGCTATGCCAAGCGGGTGTTCGACAAGAGCGGACTGCTCATAGACCCCAACTTCTCCGCATCGGGCATCAAGTGGCTGCTCGACAACATGGAGGGTGCCCGGGAGCAAGCCCAGGACGGCGAACTGCTGATGGGCACCATCGAAACGTGGCTCATCTGGAAACTGACAGGAGGACAGGTTCATGCCACCGACTATACCAACGCCTCGCGCACCATGCTGTTCAACATACACACCATGCAGTGGGACGACGACTTGCTGCAGCTGTTCAACATACCGCGCACGATGATGCCCGAGCTCAAGCCCTGCGATGCCATCTATGGCGAGACCACCTGCGAGGGACTGTTCACCAGCCCCATACAGATTGCCGGTATACTGGGTGACTCGCACGGTGCACTGGTAGGGCAGATGTGCTTCCAGCCCGGATCAGGAAAGGTGACCTACGGTACGGGCAGCAGCGTCATGGTGAACATCGGCGAGAAGCCCCTGTCGGCTCCTGCCGGACTGGTGACCAGCGTAGGATTCTCAGCCTTCGGCAAGACCTACTTCGGCTACGAGGGCAACATCTACAGCACGGGAGCCACCCTGAAGTGGATTTGCGACCAGTTGCAACTGGTGGGCAAGCCCTCGGAGATGGAGGCCCTGGCTACCAGTGTTCCTGACAACGGCGGTGTCTACATCGTTCCGGCCTTCTCAGGTCTGGGGGCCCCCTGGTGGAAGAGCGACGTGAAAGGCGGCATACTCGGGCTGACCTTTGCTACGACCAAGGCGCACTTCCTGCGTGCTGCACTGGAGTCTATCGCTTACCAGATCAGAGACCTCATCAACGTCATGGCTCGTGCCACAGGAGGACGCCTGAGCGAAATCTGTGCCGACGGAGGACCGACAAAGAACCAGTTCCTGATGCAGTTCCAGGCAGACATGCTGGACACTCCCGTGGTCTGCACCGAGGTGGACGATGCCTCTGCCCTGGGAGCCGTCATCATGAACGGCTTTGCACGCGGACTATGGAAGAGTTTCGACGAGGTGGTCGGTTTCCGTAAGGTCACGCAGGTCTATCAGCCACAGCCAGCGCCCGAGAAGGAGACGCTATACCAAGGCTGGCGCAATGCCGTGAACCAACTGATCAAGTAAAAATAAAAACTTAGAACTAAACAAATATGAAGAACGGAAAAACTTGTTTTGGCGTGATTATCGGAACACGCGCCTATTTTAATTCGGAACTGGCTAAGGACGTGCGCAAGCAGTTGCTGAAAACCCTTGACGAGGGCGGCTACGAGTATGTCATCCTGCCTGAGGACGCTACGCCCACCGGCAGCAGCAGTATTGAGACCCGCGAGGACGGACTGAAGGTATCGAAGCAGTTCCGCGCCCACCGCGACGAGATTGACGGTATCATCGTTTCGCTGCCGAACTTCGGTTTTGAGATTGGCATCATCAATGCCATCAGCGATGCCGACCTGAACGTACCTGTCATGGTGCAGGCCTGCGACGACGAGAACGACAAGGTGGACCTGGACTCGCGCCGCGATGCCTTCTGCGGAAAGATATCGGTCTGCAACAACCTCTATCAGTATGGCATCCCCTTCACGGACACCACCTTGCACACCTACTCCATCTACGACCCGTTGCTGAAGAAGGACATCGACAAGTTTGCTGCCATCTGCCGCGTGGTCAACGGACTGCGCCACTGCCGCCTGGGACAGATTGGAACCCGCCCGCTGGGCTTCAACACCTGCCGTGCCTCGGAGAAACTGCTGCAGCGCTCAGGCATCACCGTCGTACCTGCCGATCTGAGTGAGATTTTGTATGCTGCACAGAAGATTAAGGATGATGACCCCAAATTCATCGAGATGTGCAATCGTACCTGCAACTATGCCAAGGTGCCCGACAACTACAAGGAAAAGCTGGGCTTGCAGGCTAAGTTCAGTGTAGCTGTCGAGAACTGGATAGAAGCCAACGACGTGCAGGCTGTTGCCATCCAGTGCTGGGACTCACTGGAGCAGAACTATGGTTGCGCACCGTGTGTCACCATGTCCATGCTCTCGGACAAACTGATTCCTGCCGCCTGCGAAACCGACCTCGCCGGTGCCGTGTCGATGTATGCCCTGACGCTGGCTTCTGGCAAGGCTTCTGCCCTGCTGGACTGGAACAACAACTTTGCCGAAGACCGCAACAAGTGCGTCTGCACCCACTGTGGCAACTACGCCAAGTCGTTTGTGGGCAATGACGACCTGAAGCTGGGACCCCTCGGCGTGCTGGGGCGTACACTGGGTAAGATCAACACCTTTGGAGCCGTATATGCCAAGGTCAGCGAAGGTCCGTTCACCTTCTTCCGCATCTCGACCGACGACCCGAAGGGCTGTATCAAGGCCTATCTGGGTAAGGGACAGCTGACCAACGACCCATACGGCATGGACGGATGTATTGCCGTCACACAAGTGGACAACCTGCAGAAGCTGATGAAGTATATCTGCAAGAATGGCTTCGAGCACCATGTGGCTATGTGCCGCACCGATGTCGTTGACATCCTGAACGAAGCCATCGAGACCTACCTCGGCTGGAACCTCTACGTCCACGAGTAGGAAAAGCCCTAAAATGAGGGCGAAAGTGAATAAAAACACAAAAATATTTGCAGGATTCAAGAATTCTTTGTAATTTTGCAGCCGTTCAGAGGAATGAGAGACTCCAACGCGAGCCTCTCATTCTTGTTTTTTAATATTAAGTAACGTTTATGATTGACAAGAACGTAGTGACAAAAGCTGTAGATGAGTGGTTGCAGAAGGGCGACTACTATCTCGTTGACGTAGAAATGACCCCAGACGACCGCATCGTGATTGAGATTGACCACGCTGACGGTGTGTGGATTGAAGACTGTGCAGACCTAAGCCGCCACCTGCAGGAGACCCTGGGCGAGGAACTGGGCGACTATGAACTGGAAGTAGGCTCGGCAGGTATCGGGCAGCCTTTCAAGGTAGCCCAGCAATACCGCAACCACATCGGCAAAGAGGTGGAAGTGCTGCAGAAGAACGGACAGAAGAAGCAAGGCATACTGAAAGAAGTCAGCGAGGACGGACAACAGTTTACCATCACAACCAAGGAGAAGCAACAGGTAGAGGGCAAGAAGCGCCCCGTCATGATGGATGTCGACAAGACATTCGACATCAATGACATCAAGTACTGCAAGTACCTGCTGGCATTTAAATAAAGGCAAGAAGAAAAAAATAAAAATAAACAGATAAATGGCAACAACACAAAAGGGGAAAGGCTCCTCTATGATAGAGACCTTTCAGGAATTCAAAGAAACAAAGAACATTGACCGTACGACCTTGGTAAGTGTTCTGGAAGAGAGTTTCCGCAACGTCATCGCCAAGATGTTTGGCTCGGATGAGAACTTCGATGTCATTGTAAACCCTGACAAGGGCGACTTCGAGATTCACCGCAACCGCATCGTGGTAGCTGACGGCGAGGTCAAGGACGAGAACAAGGAAATAGCCCTGAGCGAAGCCCAGAAGATTGAGCCCGACTACGAGGTGGGCGAGGAAGTGTCAGAGGAAGTGGAGTTCCAGAAGTTTGGACGCCGCGCCATCCTGAACCTGCGCCAGACACTGGCCTCGAAGATTCTGGAACTGGAGCACGACTCCTTATATAATAAGTATAAGGACAAGGTGGGTCAGATTGTCAGTGGCGAGGTCTATCAGATGTGGAAGCGCGAAGTGCTGCTCATCGACGACGAGGGCAACGAGCTGCACCTGCCGAAGCAGGAGCAGATTCCCGCAGACAGCTACCATAAGGGCGAGACCGTTCGCGCCATCGTCAAGGAGGTACAGAACGAGAACAACAACCCCCGCATCATCCTGTCACGCACCAGTCCTCAGTTCCTGGAGCGCCTGCTGGAGGCTGAAGTACCTGAGATTCAGGACGGCCTCATCACCATTCGCCGCATAGCCCGTATGCCAGGTGAGCGCGCCAAGGTGGCTGTCGAGAGCTACGACGACCGCATTGACCCCGTAGGAGCCTGCGTAGGTGTGAAGGGTAGCCGCGTGCACGGCATTGTACGTGAGATGTGCAACGAGAACATTGATGTCATCAACTATTCGAGCAACACCCAGCTCTTCATCCAGCGTGCCCTGTCGCCTGCCAAGGTCAGCAGCATCACGCTGAACCCCGAGGAGCACAAGGCAGAGGTCTATCTGCAGCCTGAGGAAGTCTCCCTGGCTATCGGTAAGGGCGGCCTGAACATCAAACTGGCCTCCATGTTGACCGAATACACCATTGACGTATTCCGCGTAGTCAATGAAAACGAAGCCGACGAGGATATCTACCTCGACGAGTTTGCCGACGAGATTGACCAGTGGATTATCGACTCTATCAAAGCCATTGGACTGGACACTGCCAAGTCAGTACTGAACGCTCCACGTGAAATGCTCATAGAAAAGGCTGACCTCGAGGAAGAGACGGTAGATCACGTTCTTGAGGTTCTCCGTGCTGAGTTTGAGTAAAAACAAAAAGGAAAAGTAAAAAAGAAAAGAATGGGTGTAAGATTAAATAAAGTATTATCAGAACTGAATATAGGATTCGAAACGGCAGTAGAATTCCTGAAAAAGAAGACTAATCTGGGTGAAATCAAGGATGACGCAACGCCTAATACCAAGATTTCAGACGGACAGTACGAGGCTTTGGTCAACGAGTTCAACACGGACAAGGCTGTCAAGACCAAGGCTGAACAACTGTTCACCAAAAAGGTGAAGGAGAAAAAGGCAGAAAAGCCCGAGCAAAAGGAAAAGGCTGTCGCTCCTACAGACGAGCTGCTGGAGCATCGTCCGCAGTTCAAGGCTGTGGGCAAGATTGACTTGGACAGCATTGGCAAGCCCAAGGCTAAGCCCGAGCCCGAGCAAAAGCCTCAACCAGAGCCCGAGCAGAAGCCTCAACCAAAGCCCGAGCAGAAGCCTCAACCAGAACCAGAGCCTGCACCTGTGGAAACTGCCGAGCCACAGGCACCAGAGCCTGAAGTAGCAAAGACAGAGCCCGAAGTGGCAGCACCAAAGCCCCAAGTGGCAGCAGCAGAGCCCCAAGTGGCAGCAGCAGAGCCTGCCCCCACAAAGGACGTTGAGCCACAGCAAAAGGAGACCCCAGCAGAAAAACCTGCCGACCCGGAAGAGCGACAGACTATGCAACTGGCAAAAACTCCCGGTGACTTGAAAGCTGCACAGAATGCTCCCCAGTTGAATGTTCTGGGCAAGATAGACCTGGACAGCATCAACCAAAGCACTCGTCCCAAGAAGAAATCGAAGGAGGAGCGCCGCAAGGAGCGTGAGGAAAAGGCTGCCGGCGAGCGCAAGAAGCGTGAGCGCATTCGTCAGGGCAAGGTCGATATCGAAGCTGCTGCCAAACAAGCTGGCAAAAACGAGAAAAAGAACAAGCCCAACAACCAGCAGCAGAACCAACAGCAGCAGGGCGGCGGTAAGAAGAACAAGAAGAACCGCCCCGTCCAGAAACCGCTGGAGGTTGACGACGAGGCTGTGGCACGTCAGGTCAAGGAGACACTGGCACGTCTGACCTCAAAGACCAACCAGAACAAGAAAGGTGCCAAGTATCGTAAGGAGAAGCGTGACGCCGTACAGGAGCGCATGAGCGAAGAGATGGCAGCCGAGGCTGCACAGAGCAAAGTGCTCAAACTGACGGAGTTCGTGACGGTGTCAGAGCTGGCTACCATGATGAATGTCGGTGTCAACCAAGTCATCGGGACCTGTATGTCAATAGGTATCATGGTGTCTATCAACCAGCGTCTGGATGCAGAGACCATCAATATTGTAGCCGATGAGTTCGGGTTCACCACCGAATATGTTTCAGCAGAGGTACAGAACGCCATCACCGAAGAGGAGGATGACGAGAACGACCTGATCAGCCGTGCACCGATTGTCACCGTCATGGGTCACGTAGACCATGGTAAGACATCGCTGCTCGACCATATCCGCAACACCAACGTTATTGCCGGTGAGGCTGGTGGTATCACCCAGCATATCGGTGCCTACAACGTGAAGCTGAAGGACGGTCGCCAGATTACCTTCCTCGACACCCCTGGTCACGAGGCCTTCACTGCCATGCGTGCCCGTGGTGCCCAGGTGACGGATATTGCCATCATCATCGTTGCTGCCGACGACTCTGTGATGCCTACTACGAAGGAGGCTATCGCCCACGCTCAGGCTGCCAACGTACCAATGGTGTTCGCCATCAACAAGATTGATAAGCCGGGAGCCAACCCCGACAAGATACGTGAGGACCTGGCTAATATGAACCTGCTCGTCGAAGAATGGGGCGGCAAGTATCAGTGTCAGGAAATCAGCGCCAAGAAAGGCATTGGTGTCGATGAGCTGCTGGAGAAAGTGCTGCTCGAGGCCGAGATGCTGGACCTGAAAGCCAACCCCAATCGCAAGGCTACCGGTTCCATTATCGAATCGTCACTGGACAAGGGTCGTGGTTATGTGTCTACCGTTCTCGTCAGCAATGGTACGCTGAAGGTCGGTGACGTAGTGATTGCCGGCAGTGCATGGGGTAAGATCAAGGCGATGTTCAACGAGCGTAACCAGCGCATTGAGAAGGCTGGTCCTGCTGAGCCCGCCATCATCCTGGGTCTGAACGGTGCACCGACGGCCGGTGACTCGTTCCACGTGATGGAAACGGAGCAGGAAGCTCGCGAGATTGCCAACAAGCGCATCCAGTTGCAGCGTGAGCAGAGCCTGCGCACGACGAAGACACTGGGTCTGGACGACATCTCACACCGTATCGCTCTGGGTGAGTTCCACGAGTTGAACATCATCGTCAAGGGTGACACCGACGGTTCTATCGAGGCCCTCAGCGACTCGTTCATCAAGCTGAGCACAGAGAAGGTACAGGTCAACGTCATCGCCAAGGCTGTGGGTCAGATTTCAGAGAACGACGTCATGCTGGCTTCGGCTTCCGACGCCATCATCGTCGGCTTCCAGGTTCGTCCCTCTGCCGATGCCCGTCGTCTGGCTGAGCGTGAAGGTGTGGAAATCAACACCTACTCTATCATCTATGATGCCATCGATGAGGTGAAGTCAACGATGGAGGGTATGCTTGACAAGGTGAAGAAGGAGATTGTCACCGGTGAGATTGAGGTCAAGCAGGTGTTCAAGATATCGAAGGTAGGTACTGTTGCCGGTGGTCTGGTGACCGACGGTAAGGTACACTCAAAGGACAAGGCCCGCGTGGTACGCGACGGTATCGTCATCCATACGGCTGCCATCGACGCCCTGAAGCGTTACAAGGATGACGCCAAGGAGGTCGCAACAGGTCTGGAGTGCGGTATCTCGCTGGTCAACTTCAACGACATCCAGGTAGGTGATATCATCGAGACCTTCACCGAGATTGAGGTAGAACAGAAACTATAAGAATGTCAGAACAGAAGAATGAATTTGTCCGTCAAGTAGCAGAGCAGAAGTATGAGTTCGGCTTTACTACGGACGTACATACAGAAATCATAGAGAAAGGGCTGAACGAGGATATCGTTCGGCTCATCTCTGCTAAGAAGGGAGAACCTGAGTGGATGCTCGACTTCCGTCTGCGGGCCTTCCGCTACTGGCAGGAGCAGACCGAGCCGACCTGGGGGCATGTACATGTGCCGCCCATCGACTATCAAGCCATCTCTTACTATGCTGACCCGATGGCACAAAAGCCCAAGGGCGATGGTAAGATTGACCCGGAACTGGAGAAGACCTTCGATAAACTGGGCATTCCCTTAGAAGAGCGTCTGGCACTAAGCGGCAATACAGCCGTTGACGCCATCATGGACTCTGTCAGCGTAAAGACCACCTTCAAGGAGAAACTGCGCGAGAAGGGTGTCATCTTCTGCAGCATCGGAGAAGCCATCAAGGAGCATGGCGACTTGGTGCGTCAGTACTTAGGTACTGTCGTGCCCTATCGCGACAACTTCTTTGCAGCCCTGAACTCGGCAGTCTTCAGCGACGGCAGCTTTGTGTACATACCCAAGGGTGTACGCTGTCCCATGGAGCTGAGCAGCTACTTCCGCATCAATGCCCGTAACACAGGACAGTTCGAGCGCACACTCATCGTGGCAGACGACGACTCGTACGTCTCATACCTCGAGGGTTGTACGGCCCCTATGCGCGACGAGAACCAACTACATGCCGCCATCGTCGAAATCATTGTCATGGACCGTGCTGAGGTGAAGTACTCAACGGTACAGAACTGGTATCCAGGCGACGAGAACGGCAAGGGTGGCGTGCTGAACCTTGTCACCAAGAGGGGCGACCTGCGAGGTACAGACTCCAAATTGTCGTGGGCACAGGTGGAAACAGGTTCCGCTATCACATGGAAATACCCTTCCTGCATATTAAGAGGCGACAACTCACAGGCCGAGTTCTACTCGGTAGCCGTCACCAACAACTACCAAGAGGCTGATACGGGAACCAAGATGATTCACATGGGCAAGAACACCAAGTCGACCATCATCTCCAAAGGTATCTCTGCCGGTCACTCGCAGAATTCATATCGTGGACTGGTACGTGCCACATCGACGGCAGACAATGCCCGCAACTACTCCAGCTGCGATTCATTGTTGCTTGGCTCTGACTGCGGTGCCCACACCTTCCCTTACATGGATGTGCACAACGACACGGCAGTCTTCGAACATGAGGCTACCACCAGCAAAATCTCTGAGGACCAGCTCTTCTACTGCAACCAACGCGGCATTCCGACAGAGCAGGCCGTGGGCCTCATCGTCAACGGCTATGCCAAGGAGGTGCTGCAGAAACTGCCCATGGAGTTTGCCGTCGAAGCCCAGAAGCTATTAAGCGTATCATTAGAAGGAACGGTAGGATAATGGACGTCAGGAAGCATATTTACCTTGGTTGGTTCGTCACCTTGCTGTTTGTAAGTACGGTACTCATCTCATGTTCCAATGAGGATGATTCCGGTAGACAGCATCCCGAGCCTGTGCCCCATACAGAGGCTGTTCAGGAACTGATCAAAATCTGTAATGAGCACACAGAGGTGAAAGCATTGCTGCAGCATGCCATTGCACAGGCAGCTGTTGTAAATCCTGACCGTGCATACAATCCGGCACAAACACTTGATGAGTTTTACAACTTCATAGACCGCAATGTGCGCTGCCTTCCGTGGGATGTGATGATCCACCCCGCCCCGACAGACTACGGACGTTCGCTCTATGGGCGTACAGACCAGGGAATAGGCTATTTCTGGTTTGTTGTCGATCAGCCCCTTGACGAACTCCGTGACCGTGGTTTCTTCTATCCGACAATAGAGTTTGTGGAACCGTTTTCATCATGGCTTTCCACCTACAGCAATTGTTGGGGCGATTGGCTCAACACGGAGGAGAGTTGGAACGACACCTATTATCAGATGGTAGCCAACGATCCGGACTGGGGACTTGACAAAGGCTGGTATGGAGAAGGCAACAGATGGCATACTTTCAATGAGTTCTTCGCCCGCAGCCTGATTTCGAAGGACGTACGTCCCATTGCTGACGTGGAGGTCGTGTCGCCTGCTGACTCCTACCCCAAGGGGACATGGCATATTGACGACAACAATCAGTTGGTATATCCGTCGGATGTACAAATCAAGACTGCAAAGATTTCGGACATTGCCCAGCTGGTCGGTCGCAGTTCCAAATACAAAGATGCCTTTGCCGGTGGCACACTGACTCACACTTTTCTTGACGTGAACAGCTACCATCGTTACCATTGCCCGGTAGACGGAATATTGAAGGAACTGTCAGTCATTCCAGGCGTATCGGCAGGTGGCGGTTATACTTTATGGGACAACACCAAAAAGCTGTATTATTATGTGAATGATATCGGTTTTCAGATGGTCGAAACCCGTAGTTGTGCCATTATAGACACTGAACAATACGGTTTGGTGGCTATGCTCCCTGTCGGCATGTCCCAGATATGCAGCGTCAACTGGCTTCCCACACTGCACATAGGACAGCGCCTCCAGCGCGGCGACGAAATGGGATTCTTCCAGTTTGGCGGCTCTGACATCGTCATGCTTTTCCAGCGTAATGTCCATGTGGAGATATTACATAATAATGGTCAGGACGTCTTATTAATGGGTGAACCCTATGCAAAACTGACAGTTAATACAAATAATCAGTAAAGCGGATGAAATTCTTCAAGGACATAGACAACTCTGTTGCCACCAGAACTACCATGATTGTCATCATGATGATTCTGGTCATCATGCTCTCCATGGGATTTTGGCAGAATTATCATGTGCGCCATATCATAGAGAAATCCATGCATCACCGGACCAATATGGCTATTGAGAATGCAGTCAAGATTATCGATGGTCATTTGGCTGAAGTGGAAACAGCAGTGAATACCGCCTCGGGCTATGCCGGTATGTTAGGACTCGAAGATCATGAACCTCGGGAAGCCGAAATCTACCAGATGATGGAACAGCTGATCTCTTCCAATGAGGAAATTGCTGCGGTTACGATGATGTTTCGTGAGGATTTCTTTCCGAACCATGGGCGCTACTATGCACCAACCGTCTATCGGAATCTGAAGACTAATCAGCTTGAAAGAGAAGAGATTGGGGGACCGGAACACGATTTCAGTTATCTGGAAACAGACAGCAACTGGGTCTATACCAATAAGTTGAATAGCAGTTACTGGTGCTTGCCATATGTAGACTCCATGTCAACCAAACGAGCCATGATGTCTTATTCCGTACCACTTCATGACAAACGAGGAGACATCTATGCCATCCTTTGTGCAGACGTGGATTTGCACTGGCTACAGGGAATCGTTGAAAATGCCAAGCCTTACGACTACAGCGATGTCATCGTGATCAGTCGCGACTCGCAGTTCATAGCCCATCCTGATTCGGCATGGATACTCTCGAAAAATGTAGTAGAAGGAAAGAAGACCAAGAAAGATAAAGAGTATCTGTCTCTGATAGGCCACATGCTGAGACACGAGAAAGGTACCGACACTTTAGAGTCAGGCGTTTATGAAAACCTAGGTCGTCGCAGGACTGAATGCGCAGGCAGGATCATCACATTCTTTGCACCCATTACCCGGGTTCAATGGTCAGTATCTTTCTTGTTTCCAGAAGAAGAGATCATGAAAGATGCCAACCATTTATCGAGCTATCTGTCTGTCATGCTGGTATTCATGATTATACTCATCTCTGCAGTGCTCTATTTTGTCATCCAATACCAGTTGCGTCCCCTGAAGATATTGGCAGAAGATGCACATCAGGTTGCCAAAGGCGACTTTAGTGTACAGTTGCCCATCATCCACCGCAATGACGAAATACGTAATTTGCGCGATTCGTTTTCAGATATGACGCAGTCACTGACCAACTATATAGACAAACTGACTGAAACCACATCACAGAAGGCTTCGATGGAGAGCGAGCTGCGTATCGCCAGCGACATACAGATGTCGATGCTGCAAAAGACTTTCCCGCCTTTTCCTGATCGCCACGATATTGATGTCTATGGTATGCTGAAAGCTGCCAAGGGTGTCGGTGGAGACCTCTTTGACTTCTTT
Organism: uncultured Prevotellaceae bacterium; assembly: GCA_900318795.1. GTDB lineage: Bacteria > Bacteroidota > Bacteroidia > Bacteroidales > Bacteroidaceae > Prevotella. The sequence continues at coordinate 23,259 of ONLU01000007.1, forward strand.
ATCCGGGACGAACGGATGTTTTTCTGCATTGGTGATGTCTCAGGAAAGGGTGTTCCTGCAGCACTGGTCATGGCAGTCACCCGTACACAGTTCCGCATTGTCGCTTCTCATGAAACCGAACCGGAGATTATCGTCAGTGCCATCAATAACATCATGTCTGCCAACAATGATACAAATATGTTTGTGACTTTGTTTGTCGGCATGCTTGATTTGGCATCAGGCAGACTCACTTACTGCAATGCTGGTCATGACTCGCCACTGATTCTTGACAAAAACGGTGTGAACGAGTTACCATGTGAACCTAATCTTCCTATTGGTGTCTTGGAAAATTGGGAGTTTAGACAGCAGGAAGCCATGCTTCAGTCCCCGTCAACCATATTCCTTTATACCGATGGTCTGAACGAGGCAGAGGACATCACCCATGCGCAATTTGGCGACAAACGCATCGTCCAAGAAGCCAAAACGTTGCTCTCTGAGGGTGAACTTCATCCCCGTGAAGTGATTGACCGGATGACTGATGCCGTGCACCAGTTTGTAGGAGGTGCTGATCAGAGTGACGACATGACCATGCTGGCCGTCTATTATTGTCCATAAATTGTTACCATCCGTTTATAGATATTGTTAAAAATAGGCAGACACCTTGGTGACGTCACTTTTTATTTGTAACTTTGCAATCCAAGAAAAGATATAACTTAATATGTTAGAAGTAAAGAATCTACATGCCAAGATTGGCGAGAAAGAAATACTGAAAGGCATCGACCTGGTCATTAACAACGGTGAGACACATGCCATCATGGGGCCTAACGGTTCAGGAAAATCAACGTTGTCTGCCGTACTGGTAGGCAACCCATTATACGAAGTGACAGCGGGCGAGGCATTCTTCAACGGCAAGAACCTGTTGGAGATGAAACCAGAGGAGCGCGCCCATGAGGGGCTGTTCCTCTCGTTCCAGTATCCGGTGGAGATTCCTGGGGTGTCGATGACCAATTTCATGAAGGCGGCTATCAACGAAAAGCGTAAGGCACAGGGGCTGGACCCCATGAACGCTGCCGAGTTCCTGAAACTGATGCGTGAAAAGCGTAAAGTGGTCGAATTGGACTCTAAACTGGCTAACCGTTCTGTGAACGAAGGATTCAGTGGTGGTGAGAAGAAGCGCAACGAAATCTTCCAAATGGCCATGCTGGAACCAAAGCTCTCTATTCTGGACGAGACGGACTCTGGTCTGGATGTCGATGCCATGCGCATCGTGGCTGAGGGAGTCAACAAGTTGCAGACACCTGAAACATCATGCATCGTCATTACCCACTACGACCGCTTGCTGGAGATGATTCGTCCGCAGTTCGTCCATGTGCTCTACAAAGGACGTATCGTGAAGACCGGTGGTCCCGAACTGGCCAAGCAGATTCAAGAGCACGGATATGACTGGATTAAAGAAGAGATAGGAGAAGAATAAATGGCAAGCGAACAGCAGTATATCGAACTCTATGAGCAGGCGCGACAGATGATCATGGATCATGCGTCGGAGGCGATGAACGCAGTGCGTGACCAGGCGTTCGAGGATTTCCGTCGGCAGGGATTTCCCTCACGTAAGGTGGAGCGCTATAAATATACCGACATCGAGAAACTCTTTGCACCAGACTATGGTGTGAACCTGAGCCGTCTGCAGATTCCCGTCGACCCCTATCAGGCATTCCGTTGCGACGTTCCCAACCTCTCGACATCCCTGTTTTTCGTGGTCAACGATATGTTCTATCATGACAGCAAACCCAAAGGCCATCTGCCTGAGGGGGTCGTCATAGACTCCATGCGCAACCATCCTGACATTGTAGCCAAGTACTACTCCAAACTGGCCAGTACCAGCGAGGATGCAGTAACGGCCCTGAACACCATGCTGGCACAAGATGGCATGCTGGTCTATGTACCAGGAAACGTGAAGGTAGAACGTGCCATTCAGGTCATCAACATCCTCAAGGCCACCCCTCAGAATGCCCAACGACAGGTTCCCGACCTGATGGTCAACCGTCGCGTGCTTATCGTGCTGGAGGAAGGGGCAGAAATCAAGATGCTCTTCTGCGACCATGCTGCCGACGACCGTAACTTCCTGGCTACACAGGTCATAGAGGCTTACGTGGGTGACAACGCATCGCTGGACCTCTATTGTCTGGAGGAGACACATTATAAAAATATACGCTTGAGCAACGTCTACATCGACCAGCAGCGCGACAGCCGCGTCAACCATCATGTCATCACACTGCATAATGGTGTTACGCGCAACAAACTCGACCTCACCTTCTCCGGAGAAGGTGCAGAGTGCAACTGCTATGGTTGCGTGATTGCTGACAAAGAGCAGCATGTTGACAACAACACGCTCATCACCCACAAGGTACCTCACTGCACATCCAGCGAGCTATACAAATATGTACTGGACGACAAATCCACAGGTGCTTTTGCCGGTCGTGTGCTGGTAGAGCCTGGAGCACAAAAGACCAGTTCACAGATGACCAACCAGAACCTGACAGCCACCCGTGAGGCCCGCATGTACACCCAACCCATGCTGGAAATCTATGCTGACGATGTGAAGTGTGCTCATGGGTCTACCGTCGGTCAGCTCAACGATGCTGCCTTGTTCTACATGCGTCAGCGAGGCATCTCACTCAGCGAGGCCAAGATGCTACTGCAGAACGCTTTCATCAATGAAGTCATTGACAAGATGCAGCTCGAGCCACTGCGTGACCGCCTGCACCACTTGGTAGAAAAGCGCTTCCGAGGCGAGCTGAACAAGTGCGAAGGCTGCAAGCTCTGTAAATAAACTGCAAATATAATAAGGAGTCAGAAAGCATTTTTCTGACTCCTTGGCGTCTTGGTACCCCGACCCAGAATCGAACTGGGAACTAAGTCTTAGGAGGACCTTGTTATATCCATTTAACTATCAGGGCAACAATTTCGGATGCAAAGGTAACTATTTTTTCACAAAAATGACTATCTTTGCAGCATAAAATCACAAAAAAAAGAAGAAACATGGGAAAATTAGTCATTAACTCGTACGATGAGTTTGCTGCCCATCTGGGCGAGGAGTTAGGAAAATCAGAGTGGCTGCAGGTCGATCAGGATCGTATCAATCTGTTTGCCGACGCTACGCTGGACCACCAGTGGATACACGTTGACGTGGCACGTGCCAGGGAGGAAAGCCCCTACAAGTCGACCATTGCCCACGGCTATCTGACGCTGTCACTGCTACCCTACATGTGGGACCAGATTATCGAAGTTAACAACATCAAGATGCTGGTCAACTACGGCATGAACGACATGCGCTTCGGTCAACCCGTTGTCACAGGCAGTCGCGTACGATTGGTTACCAAGCTGCACAACATCCAGAACCTGCGTGGTGTCTGCAAGACTGAAATCAAGTTCAAGATCGAGATTGAGGGTCAGCGCAAGCCCGCTCTGGAGGGCATCGCAGCCTTCCTCTACTATTTCAAATAAGTTCATACATCATCCTACACCAATCGGTGCGACTCTGAGATTGAGTCGCACCGATTGCTGCCTATACCGAGTTTCCAGCCCTCTTCTATGGAGGTCATCTTTTATACAAAATTATTTAAAGGTGGGGCTAAAATGCCGATAATTCCTAGAATTGTTGTACTTTTGCACTCAAAGACTTATCTCATGTACAATCAGATTCGGGAAGATGTTCTCTTTATTATACTTTTTGCCGTCGTGACCGCCATGGCCATGATGTCAAGTTGTTATCTGTTATTCCGTCAGGGTAATGCTTTTGCTACAGAAGTTACGCCACCAGTACGCCTGCGTCGATGGACTGCTGCCTTCTTTGCTTCAATTGCGCTGAATCACGTATGGTATATGCCGATATTCTTCCTGTCCTCAAGTAATGATATTATGATGATTGATCTCATAGGCGGATTGCTTGACAGCATGACGGTTTTTCCTTTGGCGATAGTCGTGCTGTTCGCCATTCTGCAAGACCGGAGGCGACCACTGTGGCCTGTTGCCGTAATGATGGCCCCACTCGTTGTAGGAAATGCATTGGACGTAGCAACCCTTAACTATGCCTGTCTGCCATTGTTGTATATCTATTTCCTGTTGACATGCATTGGCTTAATCATTTATTTTGTTTACGCACTAAGGCAATACAGCCGCTGGCTGCGTAACAACTATGCAGACCTGGAGCACAAAGAGGTGTGGCAGAGTTTCGTGGTGTTGGCCGTTATACTGCTGACATTCGGCATTTATGCGTTTACCCATGTTGGTCCAGTTTGCCAATATGCCATGCAGATTACCTGTATCACACTCATCAGCTACCTCCTGTGGCGAGTAGAGACTTTAAGCGACCTTAGCATTCCTCTGCAGCAGAGTCCGTCAGCAGCAGAGCCTGCCACTACAGATGAAAAGAATATGGATGATTATGAACTTCCGCAAACCATTCACGACAAAATCGAGCCATTGCTACAGCAGTTTTGTATAGACACACGACTCTACCTACAACACGATCTAACCATCACTCAGCTGGCCAAGACTATTGGTACCAACCGCTTATACCTTAGCAAATATTTCTCCCGTCAGGGTATCACCTATAACACCTATATCAACAGCCTGCGCATCCAGCATTTCATGGGACTCTATCGAAAGGCTGTCGATTCCAAACGTCCCTTCACCGCCAGAAAACTGGCTTTTGACAGCGGCTACCGGAACTACACTACCTTCAGTGGTGTTTTCAAACAACTGAAGGGGCAGACCGTGACTGCGTGGATGCGCGAGACTGCCAATTTTGCTAAATCTGATTTTCAAAATCAGCAAAAAATCGTTTCAGAATCAGCAAAAACTGATTTTGTAGATACTTAGTGCAAAACCTTTGAAAAAAATTGCTTATCTTTGCAGAACAATCCATGCTACCTACATGGCATACCGATAACATACAATAACTTAACAATATTACTGAATGAAACAAACACTTATTCTTGGCAACATCATTACGGTAGATGAAAAACGGCCCCTTGCCAAGGCTGCATTAGTGAAGAACGGCGTATTTGCCTATATCGGAGACGTAGAGGAAGCAAAGAAGCTTGCTGATGCCGACGCAAAGGTGCTGGACTATGGTGAGAACTTCATCTACCCAGGTTTTCTGGAGTCCCACTGCCACGGCAGCTTTGCCGGAGAGCGTGCTATCGGACAGGACTTCCTGCACGCCGACATTGAGAAGGTGGCACAGGCCAACATCGTAGCCACCATCATTGACGGTGAGGAGGTATTCAAAGCATAAATGTTTTCATTAAAAAAATAATTGAATATGGTACAAGATTTATATATTCTGATGATTACAGCCGCTGTAGTCAGTATTCTGTTCAAGTTGTTAAAGCAGCCTGTGGTGTTGGGTTACATCGTTGCTGGTGTCTTAGTAGGTCCGAATCTGTTTGGCGAGACCTTTGTGAATGGAGCCAATGTGAAGGCATGGGGCGACATCGGTGTGCTGTTCGTACTGTTCTGCATCGGTCTGGAGTTCCGCCTGAAGAACCTCATCAGCAGCGGCAAGGTGGCTGCAATTGGTGCGTTGACAATCATCGTAGGCATGATGCTCTTTGGCTACCTTGTGGGAGTGGATGCTGATCTTGATATGGTCAACTCGCTGTTCCTGGCGGGCATGCTTTGTATGTCTAGCACCACTATCGTGATGAAGGCCATCGACGAGGCAGGCATGAGCAAGGAGCGTTTCGTCAAGGGAGCAACCAGCATCCTCATCGTGGAGGATGTGGTGGCTGTGGTACTGATGGTATTGCTGTCCAGTATTGCCATCCGCCATCAGTTCGAGGGTGCCGAGTTGGCGGGCAAGGTCGTCGATTTGGCCATTACGCTCGCGGCATGGTTCGTCTGCGGAATACTGATTATACCGACGCTGATACGCATGATTAAAAAGCATCTGAATGACGAAACGCTTATCATCCTCGCCTTGGGCCTGTGCTTAGGTATGGTGCTGACGGCAGAGGAAGCAGGGTTCAGCAGTGCACTCGGTGCTTTCGTCATGGGTTCTATCCTTGCCGAGACTGTGGAGTCGCATCGTATCGAAAAACTGATGACACCGCTGAAGAATGTCTTTGCGGCTATCTTCTTCATCTCTGTGGGTATGATGATTGATCCGGCTTCATTGTCGGAATACTGGATGAGCATCGTCTATGTCAGCCTGATCATTATTATCGGAATGATTGTCTTTGGCACCTTGGGTTGCTGGTGGGGCGGTCAGACCATGCGTGACTCCATGCTGACCAGTTTCTCGTTTGTGCAGATTGGCGAGTTCTCATTCATCATCGCTGGACTGGGTACCAGCCTAGGTGTTCTCAATCCCATCATCTACCCCATCATCGTAGCATCCAGTGTGGTGACCACCTTCCTCACGCCTTATATCATGAAGGCTGCCCTGCCCTGCTATACGTTCCTTTATAATCACGCTTCAGAGAGCTTGCGTGCTAAGATCGACCAGCGCGAGAAGCAAGTGGCAGAAGCAGAGAAGGCCACCACCTCCAACAACGGCCCGTCGGTTGCTGACAAGGCACGCCATGCAGTCAGACATACTTTCTTCCTGAAGCGTCTTGTCAATCTGTTTATCAAGAACATGAGTGCTCATGATGAATAATGCCATTTCATGCAATTCTATACAAAAACCGCCCGAAAGCCGTTCTATGGTTTTCGGGCGGTATTTCTTTTCCTTCTCACTAAATGCGAGTGGAATCCACGGATTGGCGCTGACGTACGGCCTCGAAGAGCAGGATAGCGGCACTGACCGACACATTGAGCGAGTCGAGCCGGCCCAGCATGGGAATGCGGATATGGGCATCGGCAGCACGACGCCAGGTGTCGGTCAGTCCTGTTGACTCGGTACCCATGACAATGGCAGTGCCACAGCGCATATCAGTATCATAATAGAGGTGTGAGTCCTGAAGCTGAGCAGTCAGGATGCGCACACCATGGTCCTTAAGGAAGGTAATGCATTCGTCCGTCGAACAGGCTACACAAGGCACAGTAAAGATGGCCCCGATGGAGCTACGAATGAGATTGGGATTAAAAAGGTCGGTCAGGGGATCACAAACGATGACTGCATCAGCCTGTGCAGCATCGGCAGAACGCAGGACAGCTCCTAAGTTGCCTGGCTTCTCAACACGTTCCAGTACCACATAAAGCGGATTCTCCTTTTGTGGCAGGTCGCTCAGCAACATGGTGCGCGAACGGACTACAGCCATCAGGCCCTCCGTACTGCCACGATAGGCCATCTTCTCGTAGACGGGGACTGTTACCTCAAAAGAAGTAAAGAGTGAAGAGTGAAGAGAGAAGAATTGATTACTGCCGCCGTCCTCCGTGAATAATTGTGGACAATAATAAACACTATCCACCTCATATCCTGCCTCCAGGCAGTGCTCTATCTCACGCTGACCCTCGACCACAAAGAGCCCTGTCCTACGACGTTCGGAAGACTTCTGCTGCAACAACAGGAGTTGCTTGACCTTTGGATTCTGTACACTGCTAATCGTCATCATATCTGAAAAGAGAAATAAAGCAGCCCACTCTGGGGGCAGAGCGGGCTGCTATATATTATATATAAGGTGTAAGCCTCGTGTCCATTAAGCCTTAGCGGCTTCCTCTGCTACGTCAGCCTCACGGATGGTGCGACCCATCACGAGGAAGGCTGTAGGAGCAGCGATGAACAGTGACGACAGGGTACCGAAGATAACACCCAGAATCATAGCGAACGAGAAGCTGCGGATAGAGTCACCACCCAGGATGAAGATACACAGCAGCACTATCAAGGTCGTTACAGAGGTGTTGATGGTACGAGCCAGTGTCTGGTTCAGCGAATCGTTGAACAACTGCTGACGATCGCGCTTGCCATAGAGCTGGAAGTTCTCACGGATACGGTCGAATACCACCACCTTATCGTTGATAGAGTAACCTATCACGGTTAGGATAGCACCTATGAACACCTGGTCGATCTCCAGTGACATGGGAACCCAGCCCCACAGTACAGAGTAGAAGCCGATCACCACCAGTGCATCGAGAGCCAGTGCAATAGTAGCACCTGTTGAGAAGGCTACGTTGCGGAAACGGATCAGGATGTAGATGAAGATGGCAATCAGGGCGATGATGACACTGATGATAGCACCATAGGTGATGTCCTTAGCCACAGCAGGACCAACCTTGGCCGAGCTGATGATAGAACCACCCTGGCGGACATCAGGATTCTTGAACGACTCTACGCTCTCCTGGCTTACAAAGCCGCCCTTCTTCAATGCGTTGTAGAGGATGGTCTCAGCCTCGTCGTCCACATTAGGATTGTTAGACTCGATATCCCAGTTGGTAGACACACGGATAGTCTTACCGTCTGTACCCAGGGCGATAACGCTGATGTTAGCCTCCTTGCCGGTATTCTCGCCAACGGTGTTTACAAAGACACCTGCCAGTGCCTGACGAACCTGCTCTACGGGAGTTTCCTTGTCGAGTGTCACCACATAGTTACGACCACCAGTGAAGTCGATGCTCTGGCTCAAACCGCGAACGGCAAACGAAACGCAGAACAGCACAGCAGCAGCACCCCAGATGATGAAGCTCTTGCGGTACATACCCATGAAGTTATACTTGGCATTCTGCATCAGGTTCTTTGAGTAGCCGGTCACAAAGGTGAGGTCGAGCCACTTGTCCTTCTTCAGACGGTTCTCATAGACCAGACGGGTCAAGAACACTGCAGTGAAGAACGAGCAGAAGATACCGATGATCCAGGTGGTAGCGAAGCCCTTGACAGGACCTGTACCAAAGAACAGCAGGATGAAACCAGTGATCAGCGAAGTAACGTTAGAGTCGAAGATGGCCGAGAAAGCGTTGGCATAACCTTTATTCAGAGCCTCCTTCATGCCGAGTCCGCGACGCAGTTCCTCTTTGATACGCTCGTAAATCAGCACGTTAGCGTCAACGGCAGTACCCAGCGTCAGCACGATACCAGCGATACCAGGCATGGTCAGTGCGGCCTGGAACGACGTCAGAATACCCAGTGTGAAGAACAGGTTGAACAGCAGGGCAATATCAGCCAAGATACCGGGAATGAAGCCATACAGCAGAATCATGTAAGCCATCAGTAGCACAAAGGCTACGATGAACGAGATGACACCCTGCTTGATAGACTGTGCACCCAGTGAGGGACCAACAACCTCTTCCTGTACGATGCGGGTAGGAGCCGGCATCTTACCTGAGTTCAGTGTGTTAGCCAAGTCCTTGGTATCCTCGATGGTGAAGTTACCCGTAATTTGAGAGTTACCACCGTCAATCTGAGAGAGGATACGAGGAGCACTGTATACAGCGTCATCAAGCACGATGGCAACACCACGACCGATGTTCTGCTTGGTAATCTGGCTCCAACGGCGGGCACCGTCAGAGTTCATCTGCATGGACACAGAGGGATGACCCATCTGGTCGAAGTCGTCCTTCGAAGAGGTAATCACGTCACCCTCCAGCGGAGCACGGCCACTGGGCTCGGTAATCTTCAGGGCATACAGGGCAAAGATGTCACCCTTAGTATTCTCACCACCGAAGTCCTCAGCCTTGGCACCCCAGCGCAGCTTGCACTCAGCAGGCAGTACCTGACGGGCAATCTCGCTATAGATGACTTTGTTGACGTCTGCGGTATCACGAGCGTTGGCATAACCAACGATAGCCAGTCCCTGAGGAATGGGCTGGAACACTGCGAACAGCGGATTCTGCTTCAGAGCCTCAGCCTTGGCCTTGACATCGCCCTTCTTCAAGTCCTTCTTGGCCAACTTGGCAGTCAGGTCAGTGGCAGGAGCGGCAGCTGCAACAGTATCTACAGCAGCAGTAGCAGTAGAGTCAGCTGCGACAGCCAGTGTGTCAGCAACTACAGGAGCCTCGCCACCCAGGGCAGCATACTTCTGGTTCAGCTGGGCCAGCAGCGGATAGATTTCCTGTGAGTTGTAGGTCTCCCAGAACTCCAGATTGGCAGAACCCTGAAGCAGTTTACGAACACGCTCAGGCTCCTTGATGCCAGGCATCTCGACCATGATACGGCCAGACTGACCCTCGAGCTTCTGGATGTTTGGCTGAACAACACCGAACTTATCAATACGGTTACGGACTACGTTGAACGAATTGTCAACAGCAGACTGCACCTCAGCACGTAGAGCGCTCTCTACCTCTGAGTCGGTAGACTGGGTGCTCACTTTGCCCTTCATCTGCTGGGTAGCGAAGATGGCTGCCAAGGGGCGTCCGTTAGAATTCTGCTTCCAGTACTTGATAAACAGGGAGATAAAGTCGTCCTGACTGGTCTCCTCTTCCTTCTTAGCCTGCTCCATCGACTTCTTGTAGGCAGCATCTGTCTTGTGGTCAGCCAGCACGTCTACTACGTCAGGTACTGACACCTCAAGAATCACGTTCATACCGCCCTTCAGGTCAAGACCCAGGCCAATCTCCATCTCGCGGCACTGCTTGAAAGAATAAATTCCGCAGTACACTTTCTCGTTCATGATTGAGTCCAGATACTCCTGACCAGCCTCTTCGCCCATGGCAGCAGCCTTACTTTCGTAGTGGCGTGTCACAAACGAGAAGGAAAGGTAGAAGCAGCAAACGAGAATCAGAACGATTGCGATAAATTTTACAATTCCTTTGTTTTGCATTTTGCTTTTTGTATTATTTTAATTTATGATTTTACTTTTTGAGCGTGCAAATATACTGATTTTTCTTCACTTAGCGAAATTTATCAGGCTTTTTCATTCAAAAATTAATGTTTTTGTCTGATTTTCAGCCAACAAATGAGTGGATAATGGTCACTTGCGTCTATTCGGCTGTCAATTTCGCAGTTATAAGGAGTCAAGTCTTCTGAGCAGAAAAAGTGGTCTATTCGGAACGAAAAAGCTTTCTGATTATATGACAAACCGATACCTTTTCCAGTCTCTACGAAACAATCTGTCAGGCTCTTGGACATGGCATGTCGAGAGTAGGAAATCGGTGAATCATTGAAGTCGCCACACACAATCACAGGATACTGCCGGTGCTCTTCCACATAACGACGCACAGCATCTATCTGTCCACAGCGTTTCGAATTGGCCTCAGCCAATTTCACCAACAGCTGCTTCGACCCTTGGCGGGCTGAGTCGCCGGAGATTTCCCCATGCAATATCTGTCGATACTGCTGACGGTCATCCGTGGTCAAATGGCAACTTTCGAAGTGGTTGTTGACGACTATCACTGTATCGCCATCTATTTGTAGCCACCAGGCAGCACTGCCGTTAGCCACTGACGAATAGTTTATACGCTCCCTGCGAACAATCGGGAAACGGGTATGAATACCCAGCGCATTCAGGCTTGTCGGATTATTGGCTATGACCATGGTGTCGTTGTAGGCGTAGTCTTTCTGATACTCCTTGAAAACGTAACGCCTCCAGGAATCCACATCCTCCTGTATACACACAATGTCAGCCTTTTCTTCACGCAGGTAATCAAGGATAGGGCCAAAGCCGTCTTCATACTTATAGTTACCACCATAGGTACAGACATTGTACGAGATGACTTTCAGGGCATCCTCCGGTAATTCCTGACGGCTATTGACGGGAAAATAGATACTGATAGGTACATACGCGAACACGTAGCCCACAACGGGAATCCATGCCATCCGCCATTTAAAGACCAGCCAGAAAAAGAGAAATGCCATATTGATAAGCAAGAAGATGGGGAACGTCATTCCTGCGGTAGACAATAGGGGATGGTCAGCAGGATACAATCTGTCACTATATCCCACCAGCAGCATGACGATAACCGTAGTCATGTTGGCCCCTGCTATCATCTGGAGAGTAAATGTCTTCAGCTTCTTAATCACGACTCACGGCTTTGGTCAAAAAGTTTCTTCTTCTCCTCTTTGGTCAGACTGTCATAGCCGCTCTTGCGTATCTTGTCCAGAATAGCATCAACCTCCTCTTGGTTCTTGCGCTTGCGGGCATTATATTCCTCGTCGGTCTCACGACGAGCATCCGGCTGTTCCGCATTCATGCGATTCTGCTGCCGCTGGTCATAGCGACGCTTCATATTGGCAAAGAACTCCTCTCCCCTACTCCGTCCGAACCGCTGGCTTGAGTCTGGATGGTTCTGCCAATAGCGAATCAGCAGGAAACCGAAGAGCATACCACCCAAATGGGCCATGTGAGCCACACCGTCACCAGGACCGCTCATGGCTGAGAACAATTCGATGGCAATATATCCCATGACCAGCCATTTGGCTTTGATGGGGAACGGGAAAGGGATGATGAACAGTCGCTCGTTGGGGAAAATCATGCCAAAGGCCAGCAGGATGGCATACACTGCACCTGAAGCACCTATGGTCGTCCACAAGTTAATATAGGCATCTGTCGTCATCTGAACTGTCCCCGTGTTGACATACTGATAAGCAGCCAGGTCAGACATGATGTAGTTGGCATATTGCACCAACTCTTGGGCGAAGCCTGCACCGACGCCACAGCAAATGTAATAAAAAAGGAACTTCTTCGGTCCCCAGACACGCTCTATCACGCTACCAAACATCCACAGGGCAAACATATTGAAGAAAATATGTGTCAGCCCCCCATGCAGAAACATGTAGGTCACAAACTGATAAAAGTGAAAGTCACTGGCCAGGAAAAAATGCAGTCCCAACAGGAATGTCAAATCAATTCCCCTTAATTCTAACACCCACGTTGCAACGAACGCCAGGAAATTGATGATTAGCAGATTCTTGGTCACGGTTGGCATGTTATTCATCATCTGTATCCTTTCTTTATAACTGTCTTCTTATGAGTAAATTCCACATTTTGAGCACAAAATTACGAAAAATATCTGTTTTTAAGCATAAAAATGGGTCAATAGACACTTTTTTTCAGCAAAAAAGTCATTTTTTTCCTGTTTTTGTTTGTTTTTTCAATACTTTGCCCTATATTTGCGTCAGAATTTTACTTAAACTATTTTTATCATTCACTTTAAAAACAACAAAATTATGAACAAGACAGAATTAATTGAGCAGATTGCAGCTGGTGCTGGTCTGACAAAGGTTGACGCTAAGAAGGCTCTTGACGCTACTGTAGCAGCTATCATCGACGCTCTGAAGAAGGGTGACAAGGTTCAACTGGTAGGCTTTGGCACATTTGCTGTTACTGAGAAGCCCGCACGCGAGGGCATCAACCCCGCTACCAAGGAGAAGATCACGATTGCTGCCAAGAAGGTTGCTAAGTTCAAGGCTGGTGCCGAGCTTGCAGACGCTGTAAAGTAATCTGCTTTTGTAAATAAAAAAGAAAGAGGCTCCTTTTGCGAGGGCCTCTTTCTTTTTGTTTCTTTCCCTGACTTACTTAGGCTGCTTGCCGATATAAGCCAAGATACCACCGTCCACATAGAGCACGTGTCCATTGACAGCATCCGATGCATGAGAAGCCAGGAATACTGCAGGGCCACCCAGTTCTGAAGGATCCAGCCAACGTCCGGCAGGAGTCTTGGCACAGATGAACGCGTCGAACGGATGACGGCTGCCATCGGGCTGACGCTCGCGCAGAGGAGCTGTCTGAGGTGTGGCAATGTAACCCGGACCAATGCCGTTACACTGGATGTTGTACTCACCATACTCTGAGCAGATGTTACGGGTCAGCATCTTCAGACCACCCTTGGCTGCAGCATAAGCCGATACGGTCTCGCGACCCAGCTCAGACATCATGGAGCAGATATTGATGATCTTACCCTCACGACGCTCCATCATCTCAGGAATGACTGCTGCACTGACAATGTAGGGAGCCACCAGGTCTACATCAATCACCTGCTGGAACTCAGCACGCTTCATCTCGTGCATGGGAATACGCTTGATGATGCCGGCGTTGTTAACCAGAATATCTATCTGACCCACCTCCTGGTGAATTTTCTCAACCAGCGCCTTGACGTCGTCTTCCTTGGTCACGTCGCACACATAACCCTTCACGTTCTGGATGCCAGCCTCCTTGTAGTTAGCCAGACCACGCTCCAGGGCAGCCTCGTTGATGTCGTTAAAGATAATTGTTTTGATACCTGCTGCAACGAATGCCTTTGCAATGTTGAAGCCAATGCCATAAGAAGCGCCTGTAATCCACGCATTCTTACCTTCCAATGAAAATAGATTTGCCATAGTAGTTGTATTATAAAAAATCAAACATGTGCAAAGATAGCAAATTCTTTTGAATCAGCCATCCTTTTGAGATACGATTTAAAATAGATTAATACTTAACCTAAGTATTTCATCAGCATTTTGGCATAGCCGCTGTCGCGCAACTTGGCAATACTCTTCTCGCGAATCTGGCGGACACGCTCGCGGGTCAGCCCCATTTCAGTACCGATTTCTTCCAAGCCTTTCTCCTGACAGCCAATGCCAAAACACTCCTTGACGATGCGCAACTCGCGATCCTTCAGCACCCGACGCAACACGGTGTCCAAATCAGACGTCAGCGACTGATAGTCCACCTGCTTGTCCGTACGGCTCTCGTCGCCTGACGACAGCAAATCGCTCATGGTGTTGTCATCGTCATCGCCAAAGGGAGCGTCAATACTCATGTGGTGGGCATCAGCTTTGATGGCCTGCTCTATCTTGTCGCTCTCCACACCAGTCAACTCTTCCAACTCGATGTTCGAAGGACGACGACCGTGCTCCTGCTCGAAGGTGTTGATGGTCTGGTTAATCTTGCTCAGCGCACCTGTCTGGTTCAAGGGCAGTCGCACAATACGGCTCTGCTCTGCAATAGCCTGCAGGATGCTCTGACGAATCCACCACACAGCGTATGAGATAAACTTAAAGCCACGCGTTTCGTCAAACTTCTCAGCAGCCTTGATGAGCCCGATGTTACCTTCGTCTATCAGGTCTGTCAACGACAGGCCTTGATGCTGGTACTGCTTAGCCACACTGACCACAAAGCGCAGGTTGGCACTGACCAACTTCTCCTTGGCCTTGTCAGCCGCACGGCCTCCGTGACGGATGGTCTGGGCCAACTCTATCTCCTCATCAATACTGATTAGCGGTGCACGACCGATTTCCACCAGATACTTATCAAGTGCCTCGCTCGTACGATTGGTAATACTTTTCTGAATTTTAAGCTGTCTCATACAGTATTTTAGCCTATATTAGAGGTGGCCTTTATAGGTCACCTCTTGTTGTCCAAGGCGGATTCGAACCACCACAAACAGAACCAAAACCTGTTGTGCTACCATTACACCATTGGACATTGCGAGCCGCTCTTCAGGCCTGTTGAGCCAAAAATTGCAGTTTTGCGGCTGCAAAGGTAGTGCTTTTTTGGGCTACTACCAAATTTTTTATCAATTATTTCACTATCAAGAGATAATAATTCTTTTTTCCCTTTTGTGCCAGCAGGTATTTTCCGTCAATCAGATCGTCTGCCGTGACGGCACGGTTCTGATCGGTCAGCTTCTCCTTATTGAGCGACACACCACCGCCCTGCACCATCTTGCGCATCTCGCCTTTCGAGGGGAACACTGGAGCAACGGTGGTAAACATTTCAACGGCTGGCTGACCCAGCTGGTCTTTTGAGATTTCAAACTGGGGCACTCCGTCGAACACGTCAAGGAAGGTCTGCTCATCCAGTTTCTCCAGTCCCTCCTTGGTAGACTTGCCAAAGAGCAGGTTGGAAGCCTCGATGGCAGCATCCAATGCCTCACGCGAGTGTACCATGACGGTCACTTCCTCTGCCAGGCGCTTCTGCAGCACACGACGGCCGGGGTCCTGCTTGTGTTCCTCGACTAGGGCATCAATGGTTTCCTTGTCCAACGAGGTGAAGATTTTGATATAGCGCTCTGCATCGTCATCGCTGACGTTGAGCCAGAACTGATAGAACTTGTAGGGAGTGGTGCGCTGGGGATCCAGCCAGATGTTGCCGCTCTCGGTCTTACCAAACTTCTTACCGTCAGACTTGGTAATCAGCGGACAAGTCAGTGCGAAGGTCTCTACCTCATTGCCCAGTGTGCGACGAATCAGCTCCGTACCAGTGGTCATATTGCCCCACTGGTCGTTACCGCCCAACTGCAGCTTGACACCATAGTGCTGGTAGAGATACAGGAAGTCATAGCCCTGCAACAGCTGGTAGGTGAACTCAGTGAATGACAGTCCGTCACGAGCTGTTCCGTTCAGACGCTGCTGGACGCTCTCCTTGGCCATCATATAGTTCACGGTAATATGCTTACCCACCTCACGGGCAAAGTCCAGGAATGTGAAGTCCTTCATCCAGTCGTAGTTATTTACCATCAGGGCAGCATTGGCATCCTTGCTTTCAAAGTCCAGGAACTTGGCCACCTGCTTCTTGATGCACTCCTGGTTGTGACGCAGGGTCTCATCGTTCAGCAGGTTACGCTCCTGACTCTTGCCTGAAGGGTCGCCAATCATACCTGTGGCACCACCTACGAGGATGATGGGTTTATGTCCACAACGCTGCAGGTGACGCAGCATCATGATACCACACAGGTGTCCAATGTGCAACGAGTCTGCCGTGGGGTCTGTACCCAGGTAGGCTGTCACCATCTCCTTTTGGAGCAGTTCTTCCGTACCAGGCATCATCTGCGCCAGCATACCACGCCATTTCAGTTCTTCTACAAAGTTCTTCATATATCTATTGTTTATAATTTTTTCAAGTTTTCACTCGTTCCACAAGTCCTGCGGATCCCTTGTCACCTCACGGCACGGGGTCATACCCGGAACCGCCCCAGGGGTTGCATCTCAGAATGCGCCAGACTGCCAGGTACAAGCCCTTGAAGGGTCCATGCTTCCTGAGTGCTTCGATGGCATATTGTGAACATGTGGGTGTAAAGCGGCACGAAGGTCCCAACAGCGGCGAGATGGCTTTCTGATAGAACCGGATAGGCATTACCAACAGCCACACCAACACGCTTGATATATATTTCCACAGCGTTTTCATAGCTTTTCCACCATACGCTGCATCAACTTCACCACCCGTTGCTCCACCTCTTGTGTGGAATAGTGCTCATCAGCCAGCCACACCAGTGCCATCAGCACCTGTTTTGTCTCTGGTATCGCGTCACAAAGCAACTGCTTGTTCTGCCTGTAGGCTTCGCGAATCTGTCGCTTCACCCTGTTGCGGTCTACAGCATGCTTGAAATGACGCTTCGACACGCTGACCAGCAATTGTGCCGGCACATCTGCTCGCGCGCGTTTTTTTATTGTATAGACAACTCTCAGTGGAAAAGCAGCCATCGACAGGCTGCCTCCTCCGCCAAAGAGCATCTCAATCTGTTTTCTGCTGTCTAGGCGTTCCCGTTTTGGAAATTTCCTGCCAGTCACCATGTCAGCCCTGCTTCTCCAAAAGGTAGTGCTGTAAGGCTCCTGTCATCGAAGGATATTTCTCCGAGGGTGCCTCCAGGTCCAGTCTCAGGCCGGCATCCTTGACAGCCTTGGCTGTTGCCGGTCCGAAGGTGGCTATGGCAATATCACCCTGCTTGAAGTTCGGGAAGTTCTTGGTGAGCGACTCAATACCTGCGGGGCTGAAGAAGATCAGCATGTCATAGTCGAAGGTTTTCACTTCTTCCGGGGTAAAGTCATTGCTGACCGTACGATACATGACGCACTCCTGATGTATCAGTTTCTTGGCATCGAGCATCTTGGCTATGCTGTCGTTATGCACATCACTCATGGGCACAAGATACTTCTCCGTCTTATGCTTCGCCATCGTAGGAATCAGGTCGTCTATCTTGCCTGTCGTACCGAAGAACACCTTACGCTTGCGATACTGCACATACTTCTGAATATAGAGGGAGATGGTCTCAGTAACACAGAAATACTTCATTTCCTCGGGGATGGCCACTCGCATTTCCTTTGCCAGACTGAAGAAGTGGTCGATGGCATGACGTGAAGTAAACACGACAGCCGTATAGTCCAGGATGTTCACCTTCTGAGCACGAAACTCTTTGGGAGTAATACCCTCCACCTTGATAAACGGGCGGAAGACCAGCTCTACTTCAAACTTACTGGCGATGTCATAGTATGGCGACTTTTCGCTGGACGGTTTAGGTTGCGAAACCAAAATTTTCTTGATCATCAGTGTCCTAAAAATTTATTTTCAAACTAAATGCCGTTATCTCCAAAGCGCTCCAAAAAGCAAGCAATGGCAGAATTTCGAGGGTGCAAAAGTACAAAATAATTTGCAATTGGACAACGTTTCTCCGAAAAAAGATGACGAAAGATCTGTAAATGGTCAACATTTTAACAATTGACAAGACTACGAGGAAGCAAAACACCACATGGTTCAATGCCAAATTGAAGTAAGCATGCAGGACAACGGGGGGAAACAAGAGCGCTCCCTCCAAGGAAGTGATGAACAGAAAGGACTTCATCCATTGTCGGTTTCTTTTACCATCAAAGAAGGTTCTATTGACCACAGTATATAGCAGCATTTTCAGCGCATAATACCCTACCGTCATTCCAAAGAAGATTAAAATCAACAGATAAGGCGATGACAGCACATAGGTATCTCCATAATGGTCCAGTGAATAGAAGTAGAACAACAAGGCTTCCATGACGCAGGCCAGCAGTGCCAGGAAAGTCTGGAATCGCAGTTCCACAGCCGTCTCTGTCATATTCAGGACTTCCGAGGTGGCTGGATAGAAAAAACCCTTGACTTGTCTGACAATAAATCCCCATGCATTGGAGATGGAAATCAACGCCATGACAAACAGTACCAACAACAGTGTCGTGATGAAGCTGTCACCATGTACGCTGTATGGCACTGGTTCGCCTGCCACTCCATAGCGCCCTCCCGGCAGCTCTGGATGAAACAAGGTGTCTTTCGAGAAAAATCCCTCCCGATAGTATTGGGGCAACTGCGTGTCCAACATGTTGTGCCCCTTGTCATGCCCTGGCAGGTGCAGGGTGTCCGGGCGCTTGCTCCAACGAATTTCCGATGGCTTGAAGTGCGCCTGAATGGCAGAGTCTTGCTGAGCGGGAGTGGCATCGCGAGGCAACCAGCTGAGCACCATTCTGGGTGTCAGCGTGACATGTTTGGCGACCACACTGTCGCCACCCTGCACACTCATGCTACTATGAGCAATGCTGTCCTGCTCTATCATCGCCTTAAAGTCCGAAAGCGCGCTTGATATCGTCTACACGGTCCAGCTTCTCCCACGTAAACAGTTCCACATCAATGGTCTTGGTTTCGTGATAGCGGCTGGTAAAAGTCTTCTTGACCACTTCCGACTGTCGTCCCATGTGTCCGTAGGCGGCAGTCTCCAGATACATGGGTTGGCGCAGCTTCAGGGTTCGCTCAATAGCCTTCGGACGCAAGTCGAACAGTTCCTCTATCTTCTTGGCTATCTCGCCGTCGGTCATCTGCACGTGTGAACGGCCATAGGTATTGACGTAGATGTTCATGGGCTTCGCCACACCGATGGCATAGCTGACCTGTACCAGCATCTCGTCGCTGACACCTGCTGCCACCATGTTCTTGGCAATATGACGTGCTGCATAGGCTGCCGAACGGTCCACCTTCGACGAGTCTTTTCCCGAGAAGGCACCACCACCGTGTGCACCCTTGCCACCATAGGTGTCTACTATAATCTTCCGTCCTGTCAGTCCGGTATCTCCGTGGGGACCGCCAATGACAAACTTACCCGTGGGGTTGACATAATATTTGATGTCGTTGCCAAACAGGTGAAGCACCTTTTCTGAATGTATCTTTTCTTTGACACGCGGGATGAGGATGTTGATAACGTCCTCGCGGATCTTTTGGAGCATACGCTCGTCGTCCGTGTCGAATTCATCGTGCTGCGTAGAGACCACAATGGTATCGATACGCTCGGGTATGCCCTCGTCACTATATTGAACCGTCACCTGGCTCTTGGCATCCGGACGCAGGTAGGTCATCACCTGGCCTTCCTTGCGGATGTCAGCCAGCGTACGCATGATGAGATGTGCCAAGTCCAATGACACGGGCATCAGGCTCTCGGTCTCGTTGGTGGCATATCCGAACATCATACCCTGGTCACCGGCACCCTGTTCGTCCTCGTTACCATTGTCCACACCCCGGTTGATGTCCTCGCTCTGCTCGTGAATGGCTGTCAGGATACCGCACGAGTTGCCGTCAAACTGGTATTCAGCCTTGGTATAGCCTATCTTCTTGATGGTATTGCGGGCAATGGTCTGCAGGTCTATATATACATCACTGCGCACCTCGCCCATGAGTACCACCTGTCCTGTTGTCACAAACGACTCACAAGCCACACGGGCATGTTCGTCATAAGCCAGAAACTGGTCGAGGATGGCATCACTTATCTGGTCGGCCACCTTGTCGGGATGGCCTTCTGATACTGATTCTGAAGAGAATAAATACGACATTGTACTTAAAATTTAGCTATTTACAATTAACAATTTGGCTGCAAAGTTACAAATAAACGGCGGATTATCCAAATCCGCCGTTTAATTTTCACTTGTTCGCTATCACTTTTCCCTTATTTTGTTTCTGGCAGCATGACCACCTCCACGTGGTTACCGCTCTTCAGCAACTGGTTCAGGAAGTCGCGTACTGAATCGACTGTCAGTGCCTCAACGGTCTTCTTATAGTTGGTATACACGTCAAGACCAAACTCCTTGAAGGTGGTGATGGTGTTGATCCAGTAGTCGTTCTTCTTGGCGTCGACATCAATCTGCTTCAGCATGTATTCCTTCACCTTCTGCAGCTGATCGGCATCCACAGCTTTCTGCATGTTGGCAATGCCCTCGTGCAGCAGACGGACAGCAATTTCCTGCTTGTCGGGGTTCATGGGACAGCCTGCTATCAGCATGGCCTTAGCCTGACGGCTGCTATTGTTGAAGTAGCCGCGTGAGCCACATGAGTAGGCTGCACTCTCATCCTCACGGATGGTCTTCAGGTAAATCATGGAGAGCACCTGACCAACGGCATCAAGCTTCACGATATTGTCAAGTGTATAAGGCATGTCGGCATACCAGACCTCATAGGCCGTAGCCTTGGGCGACTCGGTCTTCACCTTGAAGTGGTTCGTCACCTCACCCTTGGCCAGCGTCAGAGTCTCTTTGTAGTCATCGGCCTTGCCCTTCGCAGAAGGCAGCGAAGCCACATACTGCTCGATGAACGGACGGATGGTCTGCTCGTCAAAGTTACCCGCAATGACGAAGGTGAACTGGCCGGCATTCTGGAAGCGCTCCTTGGCAATGGCGAGGATGCGGTCGTAGTTGATGTCCTTCAGGTCCTTCACGTCCAGCTCTGTGAAGCGGGGATTGTGGGCATACAAGGTAGCAGACAGTGAGTCAGAGAATACGGCATCAGGCGACAGCGACTTGTTCTTCAGGGCCATGTCGAGCTGTGTCATCAGGTTCTGGAACTGCTTCTCGTCCTTCTTCACATTCGTAAAGTAGAGGTAAGACATCTGGAACATCGTCTCAATGTCCTTCGGTGTAGAGTGAGCTGTCAGATACTGGCGGGTGTTGCCCAACGTAAGGTCAGCGTTCACATTCTTGCCAGCGAGGGCTTTCTCCAACTCAGTGCTTGAGAAATTACCCAGTCCGCTCATACCGATAGCAGAATCGAAGACCTTCAGATTGGTGTAGTCAGCGTTACCATAGAGTGACTTGCCACCCATTGAGAAAGCCTGCATCCTGACCTCGTCATCCTTGAAGTCGGTCTTCTTCAGAATCACAGTAGCACCGTTCGAGAGCTTCAGTTCCTTATAACCGAAGGTCTTATTCTCAGTCTCGCTGACTATCTTGCCAGCCTTGATCTTGGTTGCATCCAGCAGCGGCTCGTCCTTGACGTTGTCCACGTATGCCTCAATCTTCTCAGCACGGGCAGCAGCAATGGCAGCAGCCATGTCCTTCTCCGTAGGATAGACCTTGCCTTCCTTCTCCTGAGCCATGATCATGACAACAAGGTTGCTGTCTGTCGGGCTAATCAGCTCGGGCAGCATCTGGTTGATGGCCTGCACGGGAATGTTGGGAGCAATCTGCTGCATGGTCTGATAGAGCATATCCAATGGGGGAATAGGCTCGTTGGTCAGATAGTGGTCGCGATAAGCATTGCCGAACTCGTCGTTCTTACGCTTGTCACGGTTGGTATAGCGCTTCTCCAGATTGCTCAGATAGTCTGCCTTGGCACGAGCGTACTCCGTAGCGGTGAATCCGAACTTACGGGCACGCATGGCCTCACGGTAGAGCACCTGCAGCGTCTCCATCTCCTTACCCTCCTTGGGAACACCAACCAGCTCGAAGCAGTCCTTGGTCCTCGACAGCCAATAAGTGTCGTCATCTGCAAATCCCTGGAAGAAGGGGCAGGCAGCATCCTGGGTCATCTCCGACAGACGCTGGTTAATCATCTGCGAAATCACGTTCACGGCATAGTCCTGTATCAGGTAAGCCATCGACGACTTCTCCTCGGGCTTGGTAGCCTCGTGCTTCATCATCACCCAAACGTTAGCCATCCGCATCTCCTTGTCTTTCTCATAGACATAGATAGCCTCCTTGTTGTCGGGAACGGCCTCTGGCACCACCTTGGGAGCATTTGGATCCACCTTGATACCGGCAAAGAGTTCCTTGATCTTTGCCTCCATGTGGTCAACATCAACGTCGCCCACTACGATGATAGCCTGGTTGTCCGGGCGATACCACCTATGGTAGTAGGCACGCAGGGTCTGGGGCTTGAAGCTGTCGATGACCGACATCAGACCGATGGGCAGACGCACACCATACTTGGAACCGGGATAGATCTTAGGCAGGGCACGCTGCAGCATGCGCTGCGAAGGACCCTCGCCCAGTCGCCACTCGTTGTGCACCACGTCGCGTTCCTTGTCTATCTCGTCTGCTTCCAGCAACAGGCCGTTCGACCAGTCCTTCAGTATCAGCAGGCAAGAGTCGAGTGCTGTGGCACGCTTGGTCGGTACGTCACAGACACGATAAACGGTCTGGTCGATAGAGGTATAGGCATTCAGGTCACTACCGAACTCCACGCCCAGCGAACGGGTGAACTCGATGATGCCATTGCCCTTGAAGTGCTCTGAACCATTGAAAGCCATGTGCTCCAGGAAGTGAGCCAGACCACGCTGCGACTCATCCTCATTGATGGAGCCCACACGCTGTGCAATGTAGAAGTTGGCCACATGTTCAGGATACTCATTGTGGCGGATGTAATAAGTCAGTCCATTGTCCAGTTTACCTATGCGCACGGCTGGGTCAACGGGAATAGGCGGCATCTCCTGAGCCACCATGGCTGTCATGCTGAACATCATCAGTGCAGCCACAAACATTCTCTTCAGTTTCATATCAAAACGATTAATTAATAAATTGGATTGTTCTATGTAAGGACCTACAAAAGTACATAAAAGTTGCACAGACTATCACTCTTGTGATACAAAATTAACTTTTTTTACCATTACAGCACTCCTCGCGCAAGTGCGGCTTTCACCTATTTTATATATACAAGGCGACCGTCCACTATGCGCAGGCCTTTTTTCTGCTGATGGTTCATGATGCGGCGTCCTTGCAGGTCAAATAAGGGCTGAGAGGTAACGTCCTGAAGCCGGGCAGCAGCAGGCAGTGCCTCTATGGATGTAGCATTTCCCTCTGGCTCCAGTCCGATGACTGCCATTTGCAGCATGGCGATGTCATAGTCATTGGCAGAGGTCAGCACGAAGAAACCGTCATCGTTTCCGTTCCAGCCCCAATTAATATGGAACAATCCGTCTCCATCATATCCGTCGACCACATAGACATGACCGCTAAACTTCAGGAA
The DNA here is from genome assembly GCA_900318795.1 of uncultured Prevotellaceae bacterium. Classification (GTDB taxonomy): domain Bacteria; phylum Bacteroidota; class Bacteroidia; order Bacteroidales; family Bacteroidaceae; genus Prevotella. Next base: position 47,051 of record ONLU01000007.1, read on the forward strand.
GCCCGTCATCTTCTTGCCCGAATAGATCACCGGCCGTCCTGCTGCCAGTTCGTCGTATATGAGGTCTTCCCAACCCGACATGTGCTCAACGTAGTATTTGTCTGTAAAGCTTGGTTTAAAACCGAAATAGCGATGCAGATAGTCACCGGAGGTCTCTGCACCCGAGTAGACATCATAGTCCATCTGGGCTGCCTGACCACAATAGCGCATCAGTCGAGCCACCTCCTGGGCACCCTCATCCCACTCATGCATATCGTATTCGTCGCGCATGATAGCATAATTGAACGTGGTGGCGGGCAGAGCATCCAGCTGTAAGCCCAGCTCTTCAGTGGTATAGCCTGGTATCTCCTTGGTGGGTGTCTGCGAAGCCCAGTATTTCAGCACCTGAGCCATGACTACCGCCACACAACCGGCAGCACAATGGGAGCCCTCCGTATACTCTGGTGCCATACGGTTGTATGGCCAACGCTGTCCCCATTTGGTCGTTAGCATGGGACTGACGGCAGCAGCACGACGGGGAGCCCGTCGGGGAACAGCCCGTCCCTCTCTCACCATCACCTGCTCGTGCTCCATGCGCTCCAACCACTCCGTCATGGCTGGTGGCACGTCGTCCGGATTGAAGGAGCCCTCGTTGCTATAACCCAGTATGTCACCCATCCTGTCATCACCTGCCACAATGGCAAACCCCTGCCCTCTTCTGTCGTTAAACACGTAGTAGGCAGGCTGTTCTCCTGGTGCAGCAAGCACCAGTTCCAATTGTCTGTCGTCCCCCAATTGGGCCTCAGCCTTCTGCTGGGCCTCGTGGCGTGTGACGACAGCGGCAACCAGCCACTGGTTGGCAAGTACTGTCATGAATAGCAACAATGACCTTTTCATCGCGTGCAAAGATACAAAATAAAATATAAATTACCATAGAATAATGAATTTGTTTTGTTTTGCTCTCAACTTTTCGTAACTTTGCAGGCATGATAGCTCATTTGCATCCGCTACATACCGACATCAAGGGCCCAGAGCGATTCACCTATCCGTTCTGCTACGAGCCTCATCCGCTATGTGAAATGGCGGCTAAGGAGGTGCAGGCGTATATCAGCAGCCATGAGGAAATCAGTGAGGATGCTGATAAGGGTAAGATGTTCGGGGTGTTGGTGGTGGAGTATCAGGGCAGCTTGGCTTATCTGGCGGCTTATAGTGGGTTGTTGGCGGGGAGGAATGACTGGGATTATTTCGTGCCTCCCGTGTATGATGCGCAGCAGCCCGACGGCTATTTCAAGACGACGGAGCGCGAGATATCTCAAACATCAGCCATCAGCCATCAAACATCAAAACAGATGTCCCAGGACCTCCAACTGTGGCTGTTCCACCAGTACCAGTTGCTGAACGCCCGTGGCGAGCAGAAGGACCTGGTGGCCATCTGGCAGGAATACTATTCGCGTCCCAAGCTGCTGAGGAAATATCCGCTGCCCCCAGGTGGTACGGGCGACTGCTGTGCTCCGAAACTGTTGCAATATGCCTATCAGCAGGGGCTGAAACCGGTCTGCATGGCTGAGTTCTGGTGGGGTGCGACAACCAGGACCGAGCTGCGCCATCATCTGAACTACTACCCTGCCTGTCGCGGCAAGTGCAAGCCCATCCTGACCTGGATGCTGCAAGGGCTGGACGTCGACCCAGACCCCGAGACGCTGGGATTCCAGCGCATGGAACTGAAGACCGTCTACGAGGACGAGTGGCTCCTGGTGGTCGACAAGCCCAGTGGCATGCTGTCCACCCCCGGACGCATCGACGACTACTCGGTAGAAACCATCATGCAACAGCGCTATCCCGGCAGTATGATTGCCCATCGGTTGGACATGGGTACCAGCGGACTGCTCATCATTGCCAAGTCACTCGAAGTCTACCGTCCCTTGCAGGAGCAGTTCGTCAAGCATCAAGTCAGGAAGAAATACTTAGCGATGCTGGAAGCCTCCCCTCAACAGGGGAGGTTGGAGGGGTCCGGCACCATCTCCCTTCCCTTGCGGCCAGACCCCATGAACCGCCCACGCCAGGTGGTGGATATGGAACACGGCAAACGTGCCGTCACCGACTATGAATTTCTGTCGACTCCCCCCACACCTCAGGCCTCTGACCTCTCACCTCTAACCTCTAATTTGGTTGCCCTCTACCCCCAAACAGGTCGCACCCACCAGCTCCGCATCCACTGTGCCCACCCTGACGGTTTAGGACGTCCCATCGTGGGCGACGAGCTCTATGGCACAAAGGGCGAACGACTAATGCTGCATGCCGCAGAGATTTGGTTCCGCCACCCCGTCACCGGCAAGGAGATGCACCTGGTCAGCGACTTCCCCCCAACGAATGAGACTAGTAAAAACTAGTCTAAACTATCCACACCCATACAAAAAAGCCCCACCAATTGGCGGGGCTTATGAAGACCACTCCAGAGACCCTCTCTTGCGGGAGGGTCTGGTGGATTGTTTTTACTTCTTGTTCAGAGCCAGATCGATGGCAACAGCGATGGCAACGGTAGCACCTACCATCGGGTTGTTACCAATACCCAGGAAGCCCATCATCTCAACGTGAGCGGGCACTGAGCTTGAACCAGCGAACTGAGCGTCAGAGTGCATACGACCCATGGTGTCAGTCATACCGTAAGAAGCGGGACCGGCAGCCATGTTGTCGGGGTGCAGGGTACGACCCGTACCACCACCTGAAGCTACTGAGAAGTAGGGCTTGCCAGCCAGCGTACGCTCCTTCTTGTAGGTACCTGCAACGGGGTGCTGGAAGCGAGTGGGGTTGGTAGAGTTACCCGTGATGCTGACATCCACATTCTCGTGCCACAGAATGGCAACGCCCTCGCGGACATCGTCAGCACCATAGCACTTGACCTTCAGACGGCTGGGATTGTTGCCATAGGGAACCTCCTTCACAATCTTCAGCTCAGAGGTGAAGTAGTCGAACTGAGTCTGCACGTATGTGAAACCGTTGATACGGCTGATAATCTGTGCAGCGTCCTTACCCAGACCGTTCAGGATGACGCGAAGGGGCTTCTTACGCACCTTGTTGGCCATCTCGGCAATCTTGATGGCACCCTCAGCAGCAGCGAACGACTCGTGACCTGCCAGGAAGGCAAAGCACTCAGTCTCCTCGCGGAGCAGACGGGCAGCCAGGTTACCATGACCCAGACCAACCTTACGGTCGTCAGCCACAGAACCGGGGATGCAGAAGCTCTGCAGACCGATACCGATAGCCTCAGCAGCGTCAGCAGCTGTCTTCACACCCTTCTTGATAGCGATAGCGGCACCGCAAACGTATGCCCACTTAGCGTTCTCGAAGCAGATACGCTGGGTGTCCTCACACATCTGGTAGGGGTCTACGCCAGCCTTGTCACAAATCTCGTTGGCCTCTTCTATACTGTTGATGCCATTCTCCTTCAGAGCAGCAAGCACCTGTGCGATGCGACGCTCTTGACTTTCAAATTGTACTTTACGTATCATAGGAATAATCTTTTTACTTGTTAATTTTCAACTTTCAATTTTCAATTCTCAATTATCAATTACTCCTTACGTGGGTCAATAGCCTTTACTGCACCCTGATCCTCGGTCGTACGACCGTAAGAACCAGTGTTCTTCTTCATAGCCTCGTTGGCATCCATACCGTTCTTGATGGCTTCCATCATCTTGCCCAGGTGTACATACTCGTAGCCGCAAACCTCGTTGTTGGCATCCAGGTACATCTTGGTGATATAGCCCTCAGTCAGCTCCAGGTAACGGGTACCCTTGGCAACAGTGCCATACAGTGTACCAGTCTGTGAACGGAGACCCTTACCCAGGTCTTCCAGACCAGCGCCGATAGCCAGACCGCCCTCAGAGAAAGCACTCTGTGTACGACCATAGACAATCTGCAGGAACAGTTCGCGCATAGCGGTGTTGATAGCGTCGCACACCAAGTCGGTGTTCAGAGCCTCCAGCAGGGTCTTGCCCGGCAGGATCTCACTGGCCATAGCTGCTGAGTGGGTCATACCAGTGCAACCGATGGTCTCCACCAGTGCTTCCTGGATGATACCGTCCTTCACATTGAGGCTCAGCTTGCAGGCACCCTGCTGAGGAGCGCACCAGCCAATACCATGAGTGTAACCAGAAATGTCCTTGATCTCTTTTGCCTGAATCCACTTGCCCTCCTCGGGGATGGGTGCAGGACCATGGTAAGCGCCCTTGCAGACACTACACATGTTCTTCACTTCAGTTGAATAAATCATATTTGCTTAATTTATAAAAATATAATAATGTACATACATTCTGCAACATGCAAAGTTACCGTCTTATTCTGAATAAACCAAGGGCAAAATCCAATATTTAAGAACAATTAACAACAAAATCCATCCATTTTTTGTGGTTCCCATGAAAAGTTTATAACTTTGCAATATGAACGTGTCAAAACAAGAGTTAGAAGCGCGTGTATGTCGCGCTGTCGACAACTTCATGGCAGGCTATGGTTGCTGCCAGAGTGTAGTAGCAGCCTTTTCCGACCTCTACGGCTTGGACGAGCTGACCGCCAAGCGCATTGCTGCTGGCTTTGGTGGTGGTGTGGGCCGCCTGCGCATGATGTGCGGTGCCGTGTCGGGCATTGTCATGCTGGTGGGTCTCGACTGTGGACAGACCGAGGGCAGCGACCGTGAGGGCAAGTCTGCCTGCTACAAGGTGGTACAGCAATTGCTCGCCCGTTCGGAGCAAGAGAACGGCAGCCTCATCTGTGCTGAGATATTAGGACTGAAAGGTCATGAGAAAGCCGCCTCCAGCTACGAGGCTTCTCCACGTACGGCTGAATACTACAAGACACGCCCCTGTGCTGCCAAGGTGGAGAGCGCAGCCCGCATTTTTGCCGACTATCTGTGGCAGAAGCAACAGTCCCTTTGACCTAAGTCAAGAAGAAGCCTTTTTCTGCATAAAAAGTGTGTAAACCCTTGGTGTGTTCGCACACAATTCGTACTTTTGCCTCGTCTAAGAGAGACAAACAGACAAGAACAGACATTAATTAGTAGTTTTTAGGATTAACAAAATTAGGAAAGGTTTTTAGTTATGATTATTTTAAATTTTGTAGTAGTTTCGCTCGCCAAGAAAGGCCTGCACTTGATGAAGCACTAAGCCATAAACGACAGGGCTTCTCTCCGAGGAAAATGATATAGAGGAGCATAAGAACGTGTCCTGCCATCCCCACAAGGTTGGCAGGATTTTTTGGCTATAAGTATTTATGGACACATACCCCATTGAGATCAACATCAACATTCAGCGTGTAGAAGACCTACGCATTAAACTGAACGGGAAAGAATACGCACTCACTCCCATTGTCGATAACGAAGAAGAAGAGCATCGCCGAGACGATGTCCCCACCCTGGCAGTCTTTGTGGAGCAGCTCATTCAGGACTTGCGTCGTGAAGGCAGGGTGCGTACGTCAGAAACCTATCATGGAGCGCTGGCCAGCTTCAAGAAGTTCCTTCAAGGAAAGGATATCGCTATCAGCGCCATAGACAGCACCCTGATAGCCAACTACGAACACCATCTGAAAGAGCAAGGCCTCATCAGCAATTCCACCTCCTTTTACATGCGCGTGCTACGAACCATATATAATAAGGCCGTAGCCTGCCACTACACCACAGACAAACAGCCGTTTGCCAAAGTCTATACCGGTATCGGCAAAACTGCCAAGCGAGCCATCTCGCTGGAGTCCATTCAGCGCATCAGCCATCTGACAGGACTCAGCAAGAAAGAAGAATGGGCCCGCGACCTCTTCCTGCTCTCATTCTACACCCGAGGCATGTCCTTCATCGACTTGGCCAATCTCAGCCCCCAGAACATCAAGGACGGCATCCTCACCTACCGGCGTCATAAGACCGGCCAGGAAATCATCATGCGTTGGGAGCCCCAGATGCAGGCCATCGTCAACCGACACCCCTCAGCCAACAGCAAATACCTGCTGCCCATCATCAAGCGCAGCAATGGCCACGAGCGCTGCCAGTACCGCGAGGGACTGCGCATCGTCAATGCCATGCTGAAGCCCGTAGGCCGCAAGGCTGGCCTCAACGAGCCACTGACCATGTACGTTGCCCGCCACTCATGGGCCAGCATAGCCCGTTCCATGAACGTCCCCCTCAACATCATCAGCCAAGGCATGGGCCACACCTCTGAGCAGACCACTCAGATTTACCTCAAATCACTCAGCAACAAGGGCCTCGATGCAGCCAATGCCAACATCATCCAAGCAGTAAACAGCTTGCCTCACAAGAAGCCAATTAATAAATAAATAGGGTTTAAGTATTCTCAACTTTCTTAACATTCTTAACATTTTGACCGCTTCTCTGCCGCAAGAGGCATGGTTAAAATGTGACAAAAAATAGAGAATATTATAACTTCTTTTTATTAATTAATTAATTCAAACAATTCGTATGAACAAAACAAAGTTTTTTAGTTCGTTGCTTGTAGTTGCTTTATTTGCTACTACAAGTGTAGTTACGTCTTGTAAGGACTATGATGATGACATCAAGAATCTGCAGTCGCAGATTGATGGCATTAACAAGACCCTGAGTCAGATTCAGACTCTGATTTCAAGCGGTAGTGTTATTACCGATGTCAAGACCCTTACAGACGGTACTGGCGGTGTTGAGATTTTCTTGAGCAACAACAAGAGCTACAAGATCTACAACGGTGCCAAAGGTGAGACCGGTGCTACTGGTGCTACTGGTGCACAGGGTGAGAAAGGCGACAAGGGTGACAAGGGCGATACCGGTGCAGCAGGTGCTGACGGCGTAGCTCCCGTTGTTACTATCGGCGACAACGGCAACTGGTTCATCAATGGTGTTGACACTGGCAAGCCCTCTCGCGGTGAGAAGGGTGAGACTGGTGCTACTGGTGCTACTGGTGCTCAGGGTCCCCAGGGTGAGAAAGGTGAAAAGGGTGACAAGGGTGAAGCTGGCGTTGCTGGTGCAAAGGCCGTCTACTATGTTCCTGGCACTGAGGGTGCAGAGAAGGGCTTCTGGGTGAAGGTTGATCCCAACACTGATCCTGAGACCCGTACTATTACCACCGAGAAGTGGGTTGGTGTTGATCCCAACATGGTATCTGCCGTTATGGATAAGGAGACTGGTCTGCTGACATTGGTTAATGTTCAGGGTGCTACTGACACTGACGAGAACGGCAACGTGGTTCTGTCGCTGAACAATGCCCTGCGCAGCCTCGTGCTGATTCCTACCACTGTTCTCTCAAGCAGCAAGGGAATCGTTGTTGATCAGATGATTTATACCCGTTACAAGATTAATAATATAAACAAAAAGAATGAAACTCTTGTTGCGGATGGTTATAAAGCTAAGGTTAATGGTCAGGAAGTGACTATTACTACCGATACGATTTGTCCTCTGACCAAGGTTCAGTATCATGTGAACCCCAGCAATGCCGACATCAACAAGGTGAAGGACGCTATGGAGTTCCTGCTGCAGGACAATGTTCCCTTCAATGCTGATAATAGATGGACCACTCGTGCAAAGTCGTCTGACGATTTCGCTGTGGCCATCAAGTCTGACATGACCGAGTTTGACAGCGAGAGTGGTATCCTGACAGTCTACGTTGATATGAAGGGTGTGCCTGCTACATACGTTTACTATGATCAAACAGGAGGGTACGAAAACAGTTATGTTTCAATGGTTGCTCTGCAGGTGGCTAAGGAGAACGGCGAATTCGTCACTTCTGACTATGGTACGCTGGCTCAGAGAAAGAATCTCGGTCTTGCCATTGCCAACCAGGCTCTCTACGAGAATCACGGTGAAGACTATCACTTCCGTTCACTCTTAGATGGTGGGACAGTTAGAAATATTAGTGCTTCTCAGTATGATCATGCTTCCGCTAAGGTTAGCGACCAGAAAGTCTGGGAGACTGGAAATGTGCCTTTTGCAAACCAGGTTGATACCGTTATCTACTATACTCGTAACGCAGCCGATGGTACTCTGATTGCCGAGACGCTGAACGTGAAGGATATGGTAGGTCTGCACATGGTTGCTTCTTACTCGCCATCTAATTGTTCAGATTATAACAACTTAATTACTTGGCGTAGCTATCCAGCTTATCCTGTAGCTGATGACAATAATGTCATTGATGCAGAGGATTTGGGTAAGGTATTCCCAGGCTGGACACTGACTTACGAACTGGTGTCTAACTACAAGATTGGTAATAACGAAACCGATCAGGCAGAGTATGTGAAGTTTGACAAGAATACCGGTATCCTGTCTATCAATACCGCTTATGGTTCTTCAGCCATCAACCGTACTCCGATTATCCGTGTAACCCTGAAGGACGAAAACGGCAAGGTGGTCAACGTTGCCTATATCAAGGTGAAGATTGTGGAGCGTGACGGTGAGCCTCTGGAAGGTCTCTCACTGACCATGAAGAATATAGACTTCAAGTGTACCGGTAACATGGTAATGAATGACTACAAGGAGATTAGTAAGGATGTCTATGATGTTGTTCATATGACTAAGGATGAGTTCCATACTCTATATCCTACCTTTGACGCTCGTAACAACGTTGATCTATATGGAACTCCTATTTATAATGCAGACAAAAAGACTGGTTATATAGAAAAAGCTAATAGTATTCCTGATAATTACGAGCCAACTTATCCAGAGAATATTGGTTATGTAGAGCAGGTTATTGAAACAAATGGAACTCAACAGACGACTCATACATTAAGGTGGTACTTCACAGCTGAGGAACTCTGGGAGAATGCCGGTAAGACTGTTTCACACGTTGTCGCTTACACTAATGGCGGCAGTGAGATTGAGATTAAGCTGACTACGACTATTACCGGTCTGCAGAAGGAGTTCAACATCACTACTGCTCGTTATATCAGCGAATATTGGACTGACGGCTTCGAGTTTGCTAAGTTCAATGTGAACGTTCCGCCTTCAGTCGGTTACGCTGATGATGACAAGACTCTCTTTGAGAACGACATGAACTCTCCGTTCATTAACTGGCCTGTTGGAAACAAGTCTGATGGCGATTTGACCGATCTCGATGGCTATATCCGCCTGCTGGATAGCAGTGACAAGGATGTCAAGTCAGTGACCTCTCTTGAATACAAATTCGACAAGAGCATTGAGGGTGAGCATACATTCAATGGTGTAGTTTATTACTTCCGTGTAAGCCAGACAGGTGACTCTCTGTTGGCTGCCAAGAAGGATGCTTATGGTGGCAATAAGCCGCGTAAGGTAGAAGACGTGAAGTGGGATGCTGCTGATGTTAACAATGCCGCTACAAACAAGACTCATGTCATTGCTATTATCACAAATGATATTGCTGCTGCTACTCCTTGGCCAAATGGTGGTCGTAACAAGGTTGAACTGCAAGAGACCAGTGCTTGGGCTAAGGCTATGCTGAACAGCAAGGAACTGAAAGTGAACCTGACTGTGAAGGGTTATGTCTGTGACGACGAAGACAAGGTGGTGAAGATTACCTTCGATGGCAAGGATTACTATACTGCCAGCTACATCCGTCCGCTGAACGAGCCTGCTGAGTCTAATGGTAACTTCATTGACGGTGTTGACTTCGGTGAGGCTGGTTCTTACCTGAACGTGATGGACATCGTACAGCTGAAAGACTGGCGTGGTCGTGTATTCGGTATGCCAAGCTATGTGAATGCTGCCAATGAGCCGGTTCCTGCTGGTGACTACTGGAACTATTGGTTGAATGACCAGGCTGGTAATGCTCTTGGCGGTTACTATGGCTTAGAGTCTATTGAACTGGTTTCTGGTAACAAGTGCGACCTGAACGGTAACAAGCAGGATATTCCTGCCGCCATCCAGGTGAACCAGACTGTTACTGATCCTGCACCCACGGCTGCAAAGCCTGCCGCTCCGTTCGGATACATCACCTACAAGAACAACGGTACAACCGTAACTGGTAACTATAACCTCTACCTGAAGTTCAAGGTTACCTACAAGTGGGGTGAGTTCATCACTGAGGAGATTAAGGTTCCTGTTGCTAAGACCACTGTTTCTCCTGCTCCTAAGTTCTAAGGACTAAGAAACTACAATAATGAAGTGAAGGGCACTTTCTTCCTCAGGAAGTAGTGCCCTTCCTTTTTCCCAAGAATCATATTAAAAGTCAAAGCATGAAGAAGAATATTGTCTTGAGCGTACTGCTCCTGACGGCCGTGTTGTTCGTAGGCTGTGGTCCCAAGTTTCCCAAAGGCAGTAAGCACGGAGGCTATGTGGGCAAGTTCACCGACGAGTTCGGCAACAAGTTCGAGCTTCGCGAGGACCATACTGCACTGATTCAGTTCGACGGTATGGAGTCTCCCGTGGAGACCCGTTGGACGGAGGGCCACGGCAAGGACAGCCTCTGCGTGAGTATTGAATACAACATGGACCCCAGCTACTATTTTCTTAAGGATGGCGTCCTCTATCGTCACCGTAAGGACATGGAGCAGGGGCATCCCGCTATCAGTATAGAATACGAGTAAGCAGTGCCATGAAGCCTACCGCATTATATCTCATCCTGTCAGTCTGTCTGCTGACGGCAGCATGCCGTCGGCAGCAGGTTGTCAAGGAGGAGCCCAAGGCCCAGATAGAGTTTCTGACTGACCTCCGCTACGACTTTAGTGACGAGGGAATGAAGGATACTGTCACTCACTGGTTTGTCTACCGGAACACTGGTAGCGTGCCATTTGTCATCAACAGCATTGAGACACAATGCGGCTGTACAACTGTCTCATTCAGCAAAGAGCCTTTAGCCCCAGGCGGTACGGACAGCATCCAAGTGGTGCTTTCACTGAAGAAGCTCATTGCCGGCTATCTCTATAAGAGCTGCAACGTCTACTCAAATGCCACTGACAGTGTTATCCGTCTGACCATGCAGGGCCAGCACGTCAGGCGCTGAACGTACAAACAACCATTATTAGACTAAATATTATTAATTGCTAAAACATAAAACGCTTATGAAGAAAAAACTATCTCTGATGTTAGTCGCTTTGCTGAGTATGGCCGCAATTGCAGCCACCACATGGAAAGTGACGGCAGACACCCCCGTCGCAGCAGGCTCTACGCTGATTGACGACGACGTGGTGACGGTGAAGACGGTCTTTGCCACCACGCTAAAGGAAGATGTCCGCTCGTTTGCAGACAACGATTTCACGCACTACATTCAGGTGCGCAACGCTGCCTACCCGACCTCAGCCGTTCCCGAGGGTACGGAGCAGAGTGGCAGCACCTCGCTGATTGTTACCGCGAAGAAGAACGCCAAGGCAACGTTCTACTATCGCCGCCAGCCCGCCAACGGCGCCTATGCGGTGAACGACGGCAAGGACATGGTCATCTTCGACCAGACGGCAGGTGCCAACATCACGGAATGCATCTTGACCAAATGCGATGAAACCGAGGATGCCAAGTATGCCTGGGTCACTAAGACTGCCGAGCTGAAGGCCGGACAGAGCTATACGCTGTCAGCCAAGGGTACTACCATCCAGTTCTACGGCATCACCTATGAAGAGGACACTGCCGTTGACCAGTTCCTGTTCAACGAGATGGATCCCGAGACGACGAAGTATTCCGACCGTACCCATACGGACGGCAACCTCACCGAGGAGGTCGTACTGTCAGACAAGCAGGGTGTGACCATGACACTCAGCCCCTCGACGTCAACGACTCCGAACTGCTTCTACCTGGACAACAGCTTCGGCATCCAGCTGCGCGTGTTCGAAGGTGCCAAGATGCTGTTCGAGGCTCCTGAGGGCAAGATGATTCAGAAGATTTCGTTCCAGACGAACAACTGGTCATCAGTCAACACCGCAGCCCCCGGCATACTCGACCTGAAGGAGTGGACCGGCGAGTCGCGCAAGGTGACCGTCAACATCGGTGCCAAGTCTTTACTGAACGCTATCAAGGTGACGCTGACCGACAAGAAGGACTTCAGCCAGAAGGTGGAGGAAGCCCTCGCTGTCGTAGAGGCTGGCGAGACAGCCATCATGACCATGTATGACGACTATGTGATGGACAAGGCCATCAGCATTCCCGCCGGCAAGACACTGGTGATTGACGGCTACGGCAATACGCTGACCATGAGCGGTGACAACAACTTCACCATTGAGGACGGATTCTCGCTGACCAATGTGAAGGTGGATGCCTCGAAACTGACTGCTCCGATGATTGCACTGGCCAAGGAGCCTACCTTCGCTGCCGTGGAGTCGGGACAGTATGTCATCGAAAACCCCATCACCATCGAAAGTGTTGAGGTGAAGGGTCTGACCAAGAACCTGATTTCGGACAACGGCAAGGACTATGCCTACACCTCGCTGAACATTTCGAACAGCGTGTTCCAGTATGCCACGCAGGCTGACATTGTGTTCAACTTCGCAAAGTCGATGGCCATCAACTTCCAGATTCATAACTCTACGTTCTACAGCACCGAGGCCGGCACGGCCAACTTCATCGCCATGTCGGGCAAGCGCCCCTGGCAGATTACCGGCTATGAGAACGAGACCGGCTTGCTGATTGTGGCCAACAGCACGTTCTACAACGTGGCCAAGACGAAGCAGTTCATGAACACGAACACGCTGAAAGGTCAGAAGTATCTGTACGTCTTCAACTCGAACATCTTCGCCGATGTGTCGAACAAGAAGATTTACGGCAACATGACGAACAACAAGAAGCAGCTGACCACGGACGACAAGAACACCTACTTGTTTGACGGTGCCTTCTTCAACGAGACCAACTACAACGGCGACGAGGGTCTGCAGACCAATCCTACGTTTGCTGATGCCGCTGCCGGCGACTTCACCATCCATGCCGGTTCGCTGCAGGCCAAGAATGCTACGGGCGACCCCCGCTGGCTGGTACCTTATGATATAGAGAAGGCCATGACTCTTGACGTGGTAGTCGACGTGGCTACTGGTGCAGAGCTGTCCGCTGCCGTGGCACAGGCCCAGAGCACTGTCGACAAGGCCGGCGTAGTGACCGTGAACCTTGACAAAGACGGACAGTACACCATCACGGGCAGCATCACAACCGCAGCCGGTATCATTATCAACGGCAACGGTTCCACCATTGACGCTTCCGGGTTGGGCAGCAACATGATTGCTATGGACGCTACTGCTCCGGCAGACTGGACAAAGGCAGTCTTCACCCTGAAGGACGCCACCGTCAAGGGTCTGAAGAAAGCCCTGTTCTACAGTGCTGCAAAGAACTACCTGTTCCAGGACTTCACCGTTGACAACAGCGTCATCGAGCAGGCCGGCGATGCCACGACGTTTGACTTCACAAAGGGCAGTACTGCCGTGAACTTCACCGTGACGAACTCGACCATCTATGCTCCGACGGCTACCACCAAGTCGCTCTACAGCTCGCAGGGCGGACAGAAGACGACAGAGGCCGGTGGAGACCTTGTGCAGACATTTACTATCAAGAACTCTACATTGTATAACCTGGCTCCCGGCAAGAACTTCTTCACTCACCGCCAGAACAGCCAGAAGTGGCTGACATACGACGTGCAGAACAACATCTTCGTCAACTGCGGCAAGAGCGGCCAGACCATCAAGGGCCTGAACGGTGGTGGCAGCAGTGCTAACCCGACATGGACCGTCAAGGGCAACACCTTCAATTTCGACGGCGAGGACACCAGTGCCGCAGAGGCAACGGGTGACGACAGCGAGCCCGTACAGGACAATGTGGCTGGCGTAGTAGCCTTCGCCGATGTGGAGAAGGGCGACTTCACGCTGGCCTACAAGAGCGCACAGAACGAGGCCAAGATAGGTGACCCGCGCTGGATTGTCGTTCCTGAGGACGTGAAGGTAACCATCGCCTCGGGCGACATCAGCGAGGCCCTGGACGAGGCGCTGGCCAAGGTGAAGGTGGTGAAGGACATCCGCATCAACCTGACCGACGGCGGCGAGTACACCATCTCGAAGAGCATCGTGGTGCCTAACAGCCTGTATATCGTCACCGGCGACATCATGGCTTGGGAGCAGCAGAATGCCACCATCGACGCCTCCGGACTGGAAGGTCCTATGATTACCACGCCTCTACCGAGTATGCCGAGGACGCTCAGCAGGCGTTTATCATCTTCGGCAGCACCATGTATAACCTGGCCAAGGGCAAGAACTTCTTCACGCACCGCCAGGCTAACCAGACATGGCTGACCTATAACCTGCAGAACAACATCTTCGTCAACTGCGGCAAGAGCGGCCAGGTGGTGAAGGGCGTCAACGCCGGCCAGAGCGGCAAGAACCCGAAGTGGATGATTGTCAGCAACCTCTTCAACTATGACGGCAAGGACACCTCAGCCGAGGAGTCTACCGGCGATGCCGACGAGACTGTGGAGAAGAGCATACCGGGCGTGGTGACCTTCGCCGACGCTGCCGCTGGCGACTTCAACGCTACCGTCACGCTGGCTGAGGGCGCAGAGAAGCCCG
>ONLU01000024.1 GCA_900318795.1 uncultured Prevotellaceae bacterium
GGAAGCATCGTCAAATCTATTGTAGAACATTATAAGGGTGACTATAATGTCTTTATGGATGGAGATTGGACGGTCATTAGAGTATATTTACCAATAGCAATATAATATGGAACAGAAAGAAGAATACAATGTCATTTGGATAGATGACGAGTGGGACACCATCGGTAAGACATTCATACAGATTTGTGAGAAAAGACATAAGATACATATCAAGGCATTCAAGACTCGTCGTGAGGGCATGGATGTGTTAGAACAGAATTTAAAGTTCTGGGATGCTGTGATATTGGATGCCAAGGCGTACAATAATTCTTCAACAAATGAAGTTGCTGATGTTGACGGGCTATATGAAGCCATCAAACAAATCGAAAGACTAAAGCTGAAACGGCATATTCCTTATTTTGTTTTAACAAGGCAGCCTGACTTAATGGATGACAAAATGTTTGAAAAGTCTGTCGGGAAATTCTATAAAAAGAACGCAGAAGGGCAAAATCAGTTGATTACAGATTTGAAAAAAGAAGTTGGTAACTCACCACGCCATCAACTTAAGGTGTTCTACAATGATGTTATGGAACGATTGTACTCCCTTGATATTGAAGCAGGGGAAGATGTCCTTAACATATTGGAGGCCATGCATTACCCTGACAGATACCCAGACTTTGAACCTGTTAACTATTATAATAAGTTACGTAAAATACTGGAATGGAATTTCAAAGAAGCAAATAAATATGGGATTATTCCAGATGAATGTATTGAAGATGGAGTGACGAATCTGAATCAAAGTTGTTGCTACCTATGTGGTTTGAACTGTGATCACATCCATCTTCGTTATGGGGACGAAACTAAAAAGGAACGTATTGTCCCTAAACATATCAAGGACATGATGTTCTTGGTACTATATTTGGGTAACATCAAATCGCATACGGCTAAATTGCCAAAGGATGACATCGATAGATTGGAAAGATATCTCAAAGATGAAGTAAGAAATTCTCGATATCTCATTTTTAGTTTAGCATTGCAAATATGCGAAATAACGATGTGGTTAGGAAGATATATGGACGAACACCCGAACAAGGAAGAAAATCTGAGAAAATGTGTAAGACTTGAGGTGAAAGATTCGATAGACCAAGAGGACAAAATTGATTTGATTGGTGTCATTGAATTAGACAATGGTATCTATCATATAGGTTCTAAAGTGTGTTTGAATCCTATTTTTGTTAAACAGCGAGAATGGTTAGAAAAGGAAGTCAAGATAGTAAAGTATAGTGAGAATATCAATGATAAAACCAAAAATCAATATCCCTTTTTTGCTTCCAATATTCAATTAATTGAAGAGCAAGAAAATAGTTCCAAGTAGAACGGAACCGTTCACAAGGTTGTTTTTCTTGCAAGGTTGCAGAAATCGCCTTAACTTTGCAGCGTCAATCATCGATACCACCTCGAGATTGATGCTGCAAATGCTTTGTGGTGGGAACTAAACACAGGATGACTACTATGATGAACACAGCACTCCAAGCAATCGTAACAAAGGCTCTGCCAGCACTCTCTGGCGAGCAAGTGACATACAACGCAGCAAAGAACGTATTCCTGTCACAGGGCTATACCAGCGCAGCAGGGAACATGTACTACAAGGCGATTCGTTTGTCGAACAGACTGGTGGTCTATTACGACCTTGGACAGGGGTACGCTTATACCTTCCTCAATGGCATCAAGCTATACTGCTTCGATGGACAGAAGGCGAACCTCATTGCACAGAAGTATTGGGGTGGTTGTGACTATCGCATCTTCAACGAGCAGTTTGCCAAAGAGCAAAGTATCTTGATGCTGAGCAACTTCCTGGTTGGTCAACTCAAGGCGCAAGGTGCACATGTGAGCAATCAAGAAATATTCTCCTTTGCCTACGACATGATAGAGGAGACTCAACACAAGCAGTTAGCCTAAGGGCTGTTGCTCGTTACCAAGATAACCCAAAGTTTAACCACTAAAACGATAGGATTATGGCAACACTGACCAAAGCAATCAACAAGAACCTGTTTGATAGCATACTGCCGACATTTGGCAACCCACGCGTTCATATCCCTGTATGGGATGACAGTCAGAAGATGTTCATCTGCGATGAATACGAGAGTGGCAACGGGCACCGCTACTATCGCGGCATCCGCTTCTGCGACCGTATCGTCATTCTGGAGAAGGTAGGGCTATACCATAGCTGGACCTACATCGACGGTATTGAACTCTATGCCTTCAACGGGCAGAAGATGGAGCTCATCCAGAAGCGCGACTACGATAAGGTGTTCCGCAACGAGGATTTCATCCGTCAGGAGTCGGAGCAGATGGTCAAGGAATATCTGACTGGTGTGATGAAGATGCAGCGTATTAGTGTGCCTGCAGAGCAGATTGCCTTGCAGGCTCAGGACTTGATCAGCGGCTGCTACAAGAGTTTCCTCGCCCCAGACTTTAACACACGTTTAACCCAGATACTTCCCAAACTTGAACAGCGATAAGACTATGGAAAACATGATCAACACAGAGAACAAGCAGCAGGTGATGGCTTTTGAACTGATTGCCAACACGAACAGTAGTTTCTTCCTGACCGGTAGGGCAGGAACAGGTAAGACCACCTTCCTCCGTAAGGTGCAGCAGTTGGTGGATAAGCAGTTCATTACATTGGCTCCAACGGGTGTAGCAGCTATTCTGGCAGGTGGCGATACCATCCATTCGTTCTTCGGACTGCCTATGGATGTCTGCACACCAGGCACAATGGGGAAGATGAACGAGGCTCGTATTCTGACGCTTCTTCACACCGACACTATCATTATAGATGAGGTATCGATGGTGCGTTGCGACATCATTGATGCCATTGACTATACGATGCGGAAGACACTGCGATCGTCACTACCCTTTGGTGGCAAGCAGATTATCTTCGTGGGCGACATGTTCCAGTTGCCGCCAGTGGCCAGTAGGAGAGAAGAGAAAGAGTTGCTTCGCGACCTCTACCATACGGATGACTTCTTTTTCTACAAGGCTGATGTTATCAAGCGGATGCGGCTGGTGAAGATTGAGTTCCAGAAGGTGTACCGACAGGAGGACGGCCAGTTCCTACAGATACTGGAGAACGTGCGGCTGAACAAGACGACACCGGAGAACCTGATGCACCTGAACGAGCGGGTCTGTCAGCCTACGAAAGAGGACGGGATGGTCATCACGCTGGCCTCAGTCAACAAAACGGCTGACAACATCAATCAGCAGCAGTTGGCAGCGATTGACAGCGAGGAGTACACCTACGAGGGCACGGTGACGGGAAAATTCGAGGAAAAGCGGCTCCCTGTGGACATGACCCTGAAGCTGAAGGTGGGGGCTCAGGTGATGTTCACCCGCAACGACCAGCAGAGGCGATGGGCAAACGGAACTATCGGCACCGTGACGAAACTGAGCAAGGACGAGATACAGGTGACAACGGACGGTGGAATGACCTATGTGGTGCCTAACTGCTCGTGGGAGTCGTATAGCTATGAGTATGACCGCGAGAGCCGCAAGATGAAGAAGGAACTTCAAGGCACTTTCACGCAGTATCCGCTCCGACTGGCTTGGGCTATCACGGTACATAAAAGCCAAGGTATGACCTTCGACAAACTATACCTTGATCTAAGCCGAGGAATGTTTGCGGCAGGACAGCTCTATGTGGCACTGAGCCGTGTACGCTCGTTGGGAGGACTATACCTCTCTCGTCCTATCATCCCACAGTATGCCCATACCAGTCGCGAGGTGTTGGCTTATGCCTGTGGCTACAATGACGAGCAGGCCATCAGTAGCGAGATAGAGAGCGGCAAGGCGGTGTATCAGTTGCTGAGCCATCACGACTACGATGAGGCTGCACGGCAGTATCTCTTGCTGGTGCAGAAGAAGGCGGAGGGTGGTGACATCAAGGAAGCCATGCAGCAGA
This sequence comes from uncultured Prevotellaceae bacterium, assembly GCA_900318795.1. Classification (GTDB taxonomy): domain Bacteria; phylum Bacteroidota; class Bacteroidia; order Bacteroidales; family Bacteroidaceae; genus Prevotella. The sequence continues at coordinate 3,941 of ONLU01000024.1, forward strand.
CAAAGCGGTTTCTCGATACCGTCATCTGTGACGAGGAATTGTTTGGGTGTATCAGTGAGGTGCCAGCATCACTGAAGGAGGCAGACCATTGGGCACCGCGGTTCTTGGTAGCACTGCTGAGTCTCTATGCAGGACGATATGAACAGGCTTTGCAGTATGTGGATAGTGTGTTGGCACAACACCAGTGTCAGGAGGCACTTTATGTGAAGTCCCGTTGTCTTGCCAAGATGGAGCGCTACGAGGAGGCAGATGCCGTGAACGTACTGATGGGTGATGTGTTTGACATGTCAACACCTGATGCCAAAGTGCTCTATTCGATAGCCATGCTCAACGAACTGCACATCGGAGACCCGGGGCTGAACCTGATGCAGGAACTGATTAAGGCCAAGCCCAAGTACGACAAGGGCATCCTATCGCTCCGTATGCTGATGAAGCGGAAGGGACTGGTACTGGTGAAGAAGAACGACGAGCCGCGAGAACTGGTGGATGACTTCAACAGCGACATGCCTGATGAGGAGTTTACCCAAAAGCTGCAAACAGCTCGCGAGAAAGCGCCCAAGGCTGTGGACTACCTGCTTCGACTGATTAAGAAGCAGGAGTTCACAGAGTGAACAAACTCTATCAGATCAACTACCAAGACTAAGGATAACAAACACCAAACTAAACTACTATGACAAACACAAACAAAGAAAACCAATGTCCTTACGAAGTCCTCGTAAAGGAAGTAAAGGAAAGAATCCGAAAGCTGAAGGAATATGGCATAAGTGAGAAGGCGTTGTCCTCTCTCATAGAGACAGAACAGCCTTTACTCAAACTGACAGTCAGCAGGGACTATAGGTTATACCTTGGAGAACAGCGAGTGGAAGTTCGCATGGAGCCATTACTGAAGGCCCTGTATCTGCTGTTCCTGCGCCATCCAGAAGGAATCATCTTCAAGGATCTTCCTGACTACAGACAGGAGTTGGCAAAGATCTACTCAGATGTCAGACCTTGGGGACTATCTGATAGAGCCTTGCAGAGTATCGAAGACGTAACGAATCCGATGCTGAACTCCATCAATGAGAAGTGTGCTAGAATCAAGAAAACTTTTCTTGGCGTGATGGGAAGTGATATAGCAGAACACTATTTTATAAAAGGTACACGCGGAAAAACTAAGGGGATTACCCTGCCACGTGACTTAGTTCTTTGGGAATAGAATGCTTATTTCACAAGGCTTGTGAGTCTGTTTCGCTTCTTTATGTGAAAAAGAAATGCTATTTTTGCAAAAAAAGTAAACTATATGCCAGGACAAAGATACCAAAATCGACGCGGCCAGACTGCAAACGGTCAGTTATCATTGGACTTCGCGTATGGTCATGTTCAGCCTCAGGCTCTTGAGGTTGAAAAGGCCGTGCTAGGAGCATTGATGATTGACCGCGATGCATATATGGAAGTATGTGAGGTGCTGCATGTGGAAAGTTTCTACGAGCCTCGAAACCAGAAAATATATGCAGCTATCCAACAGTTGAGCATGGAAGAGAAGCCGGTGGATGTGCTGACTGTGACGGAGCAACTGTCGAAAATGGGAACACTTGAAGAGGTCGGTGGTCCTGGGTATGTGGCTGAACTTAGTTCGAGAGTGGCAACGTCTGCTAATATTGGGTATCATGCCAATATCGTGGCAGAGAAATATCTGTCGAGGCAATTGATTTCATATACAAGCACTATTGGCGCCAAGGCTTTCGATGAGACCTACGATGTGAATGATGTTATTCAGGAGGCTGAGAGTATTCTGTTCGACATAGCTCACAAAAACATGAAGAAGGACTACACCTCAGTAGATCCTTTGATTGAGGAAGCGACAAAAATCATGCTGGCATCGGCTGGCAATAATGGTGGTGTGACAGGCATCTCAACAGGTTACTATCGCCTTGATGACGTAACGAGCGGATGGCAAAATTCTGATTTGGTCATCATTGCAGGAAGACCGGCAATGGGTAAAACAGCCTTTGCTTTGTCAATGGCAAAGAATATTGCAGCTGATCAGCATATCCCTATGGCATTCTTCTCTTTGGAGATGTCTGGAGTTCAACTGACGAATCGCTTGATATCCAATGCGTGTGAAATTGGCGGTAAAAAGATTCTAAATGGCAATCTTGACCAAACAGATTGGGATAGGTTTGATAAGAGGATTAATAATCTGATAGGTGCGCCCCTCTATATTGACGACACCCCAGGCTTGTCTGTTTTTGAACTGAACACAAAAGCACGTCGTTTGGTGAATGAGCATCAGATAAAGTTGATCATGATAGACTATCTGCAGCTGATGAATGCCAATGGGATGCGGTTCAACAATCGCCAAGAAGAGGTGTCAAATATCTCACGTTCGCTAAAGGGACTTGCCAAAGAACTGAATATCCCTATTATTGCACTGAGTCAGCTAAACCGTGGTGTAGAGGGAAGAGAGGGAGCAGAGGGTAAACGTCCGATGCTATCAGACCTTAGGGAATCGGGAGCTATAGAGCAGGATGCAGATATGGTAGTATTTGTTCATCGCCCGGAATACTATCATCTGTATGAGTCTTCAGATGGTACTATTGATTATCGTGGCAAGGCCGAAATCATTATAGCGAAACACAGAAAAGGTGCTACTGATATTGTCTTGCTTGATTTCAAGGGAGAGTTTACACGCTTTGAGAATCCGGAGGATAATTCACTGGGAGATCTTCCATTGACTGAAGGTGGTGAAATAAGAGGTGACAAACTAAATGATGAGAATAATCAGCCTGTAGGGGTAGATTCTTTTGGTGATGCGCCAATTACGCTTCCACCTCCTATAAACGAAGCCGCACCATATTAATATGAGTATAGAGAACGTAATAGACAGAGTCATCATGTCTCAGCAGACGATAGAGATTGAGTACTGCACACGAAGTGGACATGTTTTTGCCTGTGAAATTACCGCCATAGGCTATTCTCAATACTATGGCGGCGGGTATATTGTGGCTCGTAGAACAGACATAGGTGAAGACAGGACATTCAAGGTGAGTAGAATCGTGAGTGTCAACGGTCATTACTTCTCGCGTATCTTCTGGCAACAGATTGGTGATGAGTTTAAGAGAATATACTAATTCAAAAAACTGGAAAATGCTTTGGCATCTATTATGGGTTACGTTAATTGTAGTGATTTACAATCTGTATCGCTACTATCATGAGGACAATAGCTGTGAAAATAGTCCTGTAGAAACAGATACGTCAGACAACATTCAAAAAGAAACGAATATGGAAGAAACGATTAGCACAAGGCAATTAGCTCTGAACACAATTGAACATATTGGGAGTGAGCCCAAGTACACAGAAGAAGGCTATATTCAGTTTGAGTATCAAGGTGTGATATTCTTGATGGAAACAGCCAACGACTGTATGTTCGTAAATCTGATATGGCCTTGGTGCCATAGTTTCTCGAAGTTCGATATAGACGAGTTTGCGAGGGTACGTCAGGTGGTGAACGACATCAACATGCGAGGACTGGTTTCCGTCTTTTATAGCATTACGGATTCGGATGATGTGGCAATACATATCAAGAAGAATTTCTTGTTTGTCCCACAGATACCAAACTTAGAAGAATACCTGAGACTTATGCTGGATAGTTTTTTCAGAACAGCCAGGACATTAGACTTGGAGATAGAGAAATGCAGATTACAGGAATGTGAGCGATAACTTTGAGATTTATTTATTAACTTTGCATCAAAAAGAAAAACGATGGGTAAAATAAAGATGTTAGGGGCACTGGCCGGAGAAATTGCTGAATGTATGTATCCTATTTCAAATGACATAAGCAGAACGATGTGACTCCATCCTAACAGAGGACTTGAGAGAGATTAAGGATAGATTCTGCGAATTCATTGAGAAGCGAAAAGGATAATCTATTCGTTTACTAACATTAGTTCAATCAGATTATAAGATGAAAACTATAGTAATTGTATATGCTGTTTCATGGCTGATTTTACTTTTTGTGTATATAATCAGCCTGTTTCAAAACAAGAAGTCCAAGAAAAAGGATGATGCTTTTGAGAAATTTCTGAATAAGCACAAAAGTACGAAGGAAAAGATTCTGGACAAATTAGTCTATGTCATTATGATTGTGTTTGCTCCTCTTGTAGTTTTTGTCATTCCATACATTCTTATCAGGAATATGAAAACTAAGTGAAGCGGGGGTGTCTTAAAAAAGAATAAAATTTACAAAAGAATGCAATGAAAGTGAGAAGAAAGCGTTACTTTTGCAAAAAGCCTTTGCCAATAGGTTTGGAATGAATAAAATGAAGGAATATCAATATCATATTTTCAGCCCATATAGGGTTTGCCCATTGGGGGCACACGTGGATCACCAGCATGGGTTGGTGACGGGGTTTGCAATTGATAAGGGGGTGGACCTTTGGTTTAGTGTGAACGGAAGTTCACAAATTGACAATGGAGAATTGACAATTGACAATTATCCGGAGAATCATGTGCATCGACAAATTGACAATGGAGAATTGACAATTGACAATTATCCGGAGACTCATGTGCATCGACAAATTGACAATGGAGAATTGACAATTGACAATTATCCGGAGACTCATGTGCATCTGGAAAGCCAGACGTTTGAAGGAATTGTTGATTTTGACATTGCGACACCGACGCTAGTAAAACAGGGGAACTGGGGAGACTATGCGCGGGGTGCTAAGTATGCGCTACAGAAGCGATTCCAACTGAAGAAGGGTATTACAGGAATCATTAAGGGATCTCTGCCCGTAGGTGGTCTTTCGTCTTCTGCTGCGGTGCTGATTGCGTATGTCATGGCTTTTGCCAAGGCGAACAACATCACGCTGGCTCCTTTCGAGGTGGTGAAGATAGCCAGTGAGGCTGAACGGGAGTATATCGGACTGAACAACGGTCTGTTGGACCAGGCATGTATCGCATTGGGAAAGAAGAACCATCTGCTGATGCTGGACTGTGAGAGTGACGAATATCGGGTGATTCCAAAGCCTGCTGAGATGCCTGACTTCGAACTGGGCATTTTCTTCAGCGGACTGACACGTAGCCTGATATCGTCTGACTATAACCTCCGCGTCACAGAGTGTAAGACGGCTGCATGGACAGTACAGGCATACGAGAATGTGCCACTGAAGACGCATGACAAGACATTCCTGCGGGATGTGCCAGAGAGTATGTACAAACGTAACCGCGACAAGATGCCTCCACGCTTTGCCCGCAGGGCTGAGCATTTCTATGGTGAGCATAAACGTGTGCGGGAGGGTATCACCGCATGGGAGTCTGGTAACCTGGAATGGTTTGGCAGCCTCGTCAAGGCTTCTTGCGAGAGCAGCATCCACAACTATGAGTGTGGCAGTCCAGAACTCATCGCCATCTATGAAGCCATGCTCACCACTGATGGCATCTATGGGGGGCGCTTCTCTGGTGCTGGCTTCAAGGGTGCCTGCATTGCCCTAGTTGATCCTACGAAGAAGGAACAGATAGAAAGGGAAATCACAGAGAAATACCTCGCCAAGTTCCCGCAGTATAAGAATACCTTCAGGGTGTTTTTCTGCAAGAGCGATGAGGGAGCGAGATTCTTGGATAATTGAAAATTGAGAATTGACAGTTGACAATTGATAATTGACAATTGACAGTTGACAATTGATAATTATGGCGAATGCGATTCAAATAAAAAGCAGAGATTTCGCAATCCGTATTATAGGATGCTATAAATTCCTTACGGAACAGAAAGGTGAATATGTAATATCGAAGCAATTACTTCGATGTGGTACAAGTATAGGGGCCAATACACGTGAAAGCAAAAATGCCCAATCGCGCATGGACTTCTTGAATAAACTGAATATTGCTTTGAAGGAGGCTGATGAAGTGATGGAGCAGCGAGAGCAGAGTGAAGCTTGCTTCGACTTTGCCGAGTCGCGACAGAACTCGACAATAGTCAAACAGAGTACTGGCTTGATCTTCTTCATGCAACTGATTATCTTGATAATACACAGTATGAGTCTATCAATTCGGACTGTGCTGAACTTATCAAGTTGCTTACTTCAATAATTAAGAAACTCAAAGAGACATACGATAAAAAGTAATTATCAATTGTCAATTATCAATTATCAATTTGTAAAGTGAAAAATATTGTTATTGCAGCAGGATATGCGACGAGGCTGGGGGAGTTGACTAAGAACTTTCCTAAGCCTTTGTTGAAGATAGGGGAGAATACTATCTTGGGAAGGATGTTGGATGATATTGACAGGATTCCTGAGATAGATGAGCATATTATTATCTCAAATCATCGCTTCGCTCCCATTTTCGATAAATGGAAGATGGAAGATGGAAGATGGAAGAAGCCTATTACCATTGTGGATGATGGCACAGAGACCAACGATACTCGTCTTGGAGCTGTTAGGGATTTAATATATGCAATAAATGGAGGTGTTATTCCTGGAGATAAAGAATTTTCAATTTTCAATTCTCAATTGTCAATTATCAACCGGGTGTGGTGGAACTGGATGAGAAACATCGGGTGCTGGGGATGGAGGAGAAGCCTCAGGTGCCCAAGAGCCACTGGGCTGTGCCTCCGTTCTATATCTATCTGAAGAAGGACCTTGACTTGGTACGGCATTCGGTAGAGAATGGGTGTGGCAAGGATGCTCCTGGTAATCTCGCGCACTATATGGTGGAGCATACCACGATGCATGCCTGGCCCATGAGTGCGGGGCGGTTTGATATAGGGTCGTTAGATACCTATTATGAGGCCCAAAAACGCTTTGGGTAAGCGTTGGGGGATACCCCCAAACCCCAATCTGTCCTTTCTTTTGGCGCAAAAGAAAGAACTAAAGAAAACATCCACCCTACCAAGCCTCCCCTATATGGGAGGATGTAATTGACTGCGGGCAGAGACCGCCCTACGTCAAGGTTTTGGTAAGATTCACAAAGCTTTCGCCCTTCGGGTGAATCTTGAGATTTTTTATAAAACGATATATATATGGAGAAAATAAGTTTGGATAGTTCATTGGTAGCAATTTGGTGCATCGCCTGTTTTCAGAGATGAAGGGCGGTACTATAGTGGGTATCGACAACATGAACAGCTACTACGATGTGGCACTGAAGGAATATCGCTTGAATGAACTGGATAAGGCAAAGCCTGCTGGGATTAACTATGTATCTGTTCGAGGTGATATTAGTGACAAAGCATTGATAGATAAATTGTTCGCAGAGTATAAGTTTAATATTGTTGTGAACCTTGCTGCACAGGCTGGTGTGCGTTATTCGATTGAGAATCCGGATGCGTATATACAAAGTAACATGATTGGCTTCTATAACATCTTAGAGGCTTGCAGGCACTCGATGGATGAAGTAAGATGTAAGAAGGAAGATGTGAATGCTCAGCCATCAGCCATCAACCATCAGACATATCGTGGGGTGGAGCATTTGGTTTATGCTTCTTCAAGCTCTGTATATGGTGGCAACAAGAAGGTGCCGTTCTCGACGGATGACCGGGTGGATAATCCTGTGTCGCTGTATGCGGCTACCAAGAAGAGCAATGAACTGTTTGCGCACTGCTATTCGAAACTGTATGACATTCCTACCACGGGATTGCGCTTCTTTACGGTATATGGCCCTGCTGGCCGTCCTGATATGGCTTACTTTGGATTTACCAACAAACTGCTGAAGGGCGAAACAATCCAGATCTTTAACTACGGCAACTGCCGCAGGGACTTTACGTATGTTGATGACATCGTGGAGGGTGTGTATCGTGTGATGCAAGGTGCCCCAGAACGCAAGAAGGGTGAGGATGGTCTGCCCATTCCTCCATACGCAGTCTATAACATCGGTGGTGGTCAGCCGGAAAGTCTGCTCGACTTCGTACAGATCCTGCAAGAGGAACTGGTTCGTGCCGGTGTGCTACCTACGGACTTTGACTTTGAGGCGCACAAGAAGCTCGTTCCCATGCAGCCGGGTGATGTGCCCACGACGTATGCTGATGCCACGGCTCTTGAGCGTGACTTCGGGTTTACTCCCAAAATAACGCTGAGAGAGGGGTTGAGGAAGTTTGCAGAGTGGTATAAGGGGTTTTATAATTGAGAATTGACATCACTACAAAGACGTCCGCGTAAAGGTAGACCACCACGACAGCGATGGTCTGGTACTCTCGAAGGGCAAGGACCGCTGGTACTTCGAACGCGTGTTTTAGAGGCTAAGGAAGTAGCCGGCTTTGTAGAGCTTGAAGAGTAACAGTGAGGGGCGGGGACTGCAGAGGTTCCGCCTCTCACTGTTTTTGAACATACGATGCCAAAGACGCAGGGGGGCATGGAGATAACGGGGCATGTCGAGCATACGGGAATAGCCCTGGAGCTCATGACGGAACAGAAACAGGGTACGAAGGCCTTCCTCGGTCTTGCTGACAAAGGCCTCGTTGGGCTCGAAACGCTCGAAGCTCAGGGGATTGTCCATGTGGTGGATGGGGATGGCATGCTGCCGGAGCTGTTTTCCGAATAGCACATCCTCATAGCCGTAGTGACGGAAACGCTCGTCGAAAGGATGCTGGAGCATCAACTGGCGGGGAATGAGGAAATTGGCTGTGTGGAAGTCGTGGTAGGGGAACTGCTGACGACGCTCGAGGGTATGCTCAGGGGCTGCCGCATGCTCGTACATGGAACGGAGATTGCCTGGCTGCAGGGGGGCGATGGAAAGACCACCATAGGCTACAGTGAGACGGAGGGAAGGAGTGAGCATGACGTTGAGGTATTGCCGGAGGTAGTCAGGGTGGGTGAGCACCATGTCACCATCGATGAACAGCAGCCAGGCATAACGGGCCTGGGAGGCCAGGAAATTGCGGATGGCAGCACGGCCAACATTCTCAGGACGCTCCACAAACCGGCAGTGAGGCAACTGGTTGATGGCACGATTGGAGATCTTTACAGCCACATCCGTAGAACCATCGTCAGTCACGAGCACCTCATAGTCGATGTGCAGGGACTCTGCCTGTTGCTGAAGACCGGTCACCAAAGAGACACAGTCGTCATTGTAGGTGGGAATCAGTATGGAAAGTTCTGCCATTGGGTGCAAAAGTAGTGAAAAAATGTCATAAAAGCGCGTTTTCTTACCAAATAATTTGGTGGGTAACTAAAAAAGTAGTAATTTTGCAGCCGCTTTTACGAGATAAGAGCATGAAATTCAAATTTAAACATTAAAATTTTAAACATTCAACAACAATGGCAACAAAAATCAGATTGCAGCGCGGCGGACGCAAGAGCTATGCTTTCTATCGTATCGTCATCGCTGACGCAAGAGCACCACGTGATGGTAAATTTACTGAGAAGATTGGTACTTACAACCCTAACACCAATCCTGCCACAGTAGATTTGAATTTCGAGGACACCGTTCGTAACATCCTCAGCCGTGAGGGTGTGTACATGATGAAGCACCTGCGTGGTGGTGTCAAGAAGGGCGCTTTCGACGAGGCCACAGCCCAGAAGAAGTTCGATGCATGGAAGGCTGACAAGCAGAACGGTCTGCAGAAGATTGCCGAGGCTGAGGCTAAGGCAAAGAAGGACGCTGCCGCCAAGGAACTTGCTCAGGAGAAGAAGATGAACGAGGAGATAGCCAAGAAGGTGGCTGAGAAAAAGGCCGCTGAGGCTGCAGCAAAGGCTGAGGCTGAGGCTGCTGCCGCTGCTGAGGCTGCTGCTCAGGAGGCTCCTGCCGCAGAAGCTCCCGCTGCAGAGTAATCTATCGATTCCAGAAATCAACGTATTGCATCGCGACTTTCACGAAGTCGTGATGCTTTTTTATGTAGTCAATGCTTTGCTGTTTGAGTACGGCCAGTCGCTCCGGGTGAAGCAGCAACTGCTCCAGTTCGTGGTAGACACTGTCGTAGGTGGGCTGGACGTTCACAATAGGCCGCAGCTCCTCTTCCTGGAGAATGGCGTAGTTTTCCGGTTCACCACCGCCTACGACCACGATGCCTTTGGACATGGCCAGCAGGGAATTCATGGAGGGCGTGTAACTGTAGAGCTGGTCGAGCATTACGTCGCTGTCGTCCATGAGCTGCTGATACTGGGCAAAAGGTACGCCTTCGACCTTCTGCAGCGTCATCGCTGTGGGATACTGCCTTTGCAGCTGTTCTGCTGCCCTGAGCATGATGTCTGTGCCTTTGTAGGCAGAGCGCTGCTTGCTGATGCCAATGAATATGCGGAGCGGGTGGTGAACTATGGTCAGAGGGGCGGTGTGCTCAGACTGGATGGGAAAGGGGATGAAGTGTGTCTTTCCGGGAAACAGCGGGCGATAGCACACGTCATATTCGTAGAGTCCGGTAATGATGCCGTCGCAGTCGTTGGCAATGTGTCTGTTCAGTGTCTCCTTGGCCGTCCCCAGCCAGTCTGCACGTTCTCGCAGCGCATCGTCATTGGTGCGCAGTTGGTTGCCCATGTTGAAGTCGCTATAGCGCAGCGGCATCCTCTCTACACATTCGTGTACCCAGTAGTAGTCCATACCGAAGGCTCCCAGAAACACTTTCCGGTTGTTGCGACGCAGGTAACGATAGAACCACATCAGCCGCTCTGCCTTGAGTTCGAAGAACATGGGATTGATGAGCTGTACCACGTCGTAGCCCCACATCCTGGGCAACAGCGACCACAGCCTGAGCATCAGTCGTATGCCCCCCATCTTTCCCGGCACGCGCGACACATCGATATCGCGAGGATAGTCCTTCCAGAAGTCACCATTGGAGATGACGCATACCTCGTGGCCAAGCGTGCGAAGGCCTTGAGCCAGTGTCCAGTGCACATTGCTGTATTCTCCGAGCAGTAGTATCTTCATCTTTCTTTCTTCATTAAAGGCAGTGTGTTCAACAGGATGGTAAGTCCCAGCGAGTGGTTGGTCATCTTGCGGAACCACGTGTATTTCCTGGAATAGTCACGGTCTGGCAGTGGGAAGAGACCTTCCTGTCGCAAGACGGCCAACCGCTCGTTGAGTATCTGACGTGAATGGGTCAGCACGATGGTGTTGTAGATATAGTCCATGGTCAGTTGCGCTACGCGACGCTGCAGTGCCAGACGGTCAGTCTGTGGCAGCCGGTCTGCCGTCCTGTGGAGGTTGATGATCACCTCCATCGTGTCGTCCAGACGTTTTTGCTTCCTTTCGTCGTCTTGCTGATGAACGGCAGAGGTGGAGCGTGGACGATAGTAGTAGGCCTTGGCATCGGTCTGGATGAGCGTCTCTGCCCTTAGCAGCAGCTGGGGCGTGAACTCCTCGTCTTCACCATATTCTATGCCAGGGGTGAACAGCAACTGGCTGCGTGTGGCCTGCCGGAACAGCATGCACCAGACAGCCCCATGGATATTGTTGTTGCGCAGGAAATCGGAGCCAGTCTGTATGGCTGTGTCGTGATAGGAGGACAACTCCTTGATTTCGGACTTGGAGAAATCGAAAAGCACGACATCCAAGTCCTTGTGCTGGCGAATCAGGTCCAAACAGTGCTCGTAGGGAGCCTGCAGGAGGTGGTCGTCTCCATCGACGAATTGTATGTACTGACCCCTGGCTATGCGGAGGGCTGTGTTGCGAGCAACACTGACCCCTTGGTTCTGCTGTCGGACATAGACGAGGTGGCTGGCATACTGCATGAGACCATTCATGGGACTCACCTCTGAGCCGTCGTCGACCACAATGATTTCGCGTTCATCGTCGGTCAACGGCAAGGCCAATATGCTGTTGAGACACTCGCAGAGCATAGGTACTGGCAGGTTGTAACAGGTGACGACAAACGTCACCAACGGGTGGGCTTCTTGAAAGTGTGTATGAACTTGCTGATTTTGCATAATCGATTAATAGCCAGTATATTATTGAATATTGCTTTGAGTTTGGTTCTGCCGCTGAGGGCACGGATGCTGACCTTACGCCTTTCCAGGATGACAGGGGCACCAGTCTGCTCCCAGACGTCTATCTGGATGTTTAGCAAATACATGTAGTACTCGTCGTCGATGGGCATTCCGCTGCTCAAATGAGCATCGAGGAGCTGTGCGAGCTGTGAGCCGTCAGCAGTCGCTGTGATACCGTTCGGGTTGAACCAATAGTGGTAGAATCCCAGTCTGGTGGTGGTGATGAGATGAGTCTGCTGCAACAGCTGCGGCAGGGTGCAGACATCCTCAAAGACCCGTCCCTTGGGAAAGCGGATATGGCTGAAGAGACTCCTTCTATAGATCTTGTTCCAGGCATAGGCGTGGGTGTAGGCTCTGCTCTGCAGCCAGTAGTCGCTGGCATGGTCGTAGGTGGTGTCGGTCAGCGACAGTCGTCCTGCAATGCTGTATTCCAGCAGGTCGCTGTCGCCCATCCGTTCCAGAAGGGGCTTGTAGGTGTCAGGCGATATCCAGTCGTCAGAGTCGACGAAGGTGATGTAGTCGCCTTTGGCTACGTCCAGTGCTGCATTGCGCGCATCGCTGAGCCCGCCGTTCTCCTTGTGGATGACGCTGATGCGGGAATCTCTCGCCTTCCAGTCGTCACACAACTGCGGACAACGGTCAGGCGAACCGTCGTCCACCAGAATGACTTCCATGTCAGGTACGTCTTGACGAAGCACACTCTCCACACAGCGGTCGAGCGTGGTCTCTACGCAGTAGACTGGAATGATAACGGTCAGTTTCATGTGTACAAAATTACACTAAAATAACGAGAAATCAAAATATTTGTTGTACTTTTGCACTCTCTAAGTAAGAAATATGCAGGAACAATGCCACAATGACAGCTACGACCACGTGTTGAAATACACGGGGATGTTCGGAGGTGTACAAGTACTTGTCACACTGATAGGTCTTGTACGCAATAAGTTCATGGCCTTGTTGCTGGGTACTGCGGGTGTGGGGTTCAATGCGCTGTTAATGTCGATGCAGAACTTTGCTTCGCAGTGTACGAACCTGGGTATCTCTTTTGGGGCAGTGCCCAAGTTGTCGGAATACTATGAAGGACAGCAAGAGGAACAGCTGGCATACCACATACAGGTGATCAGGTTGTGGAGCATGATAGCCGCTGTGGTGGGATTTCTGTTCTGTGTGGCTGTCAGTCCGCTGATGAATGAGCTGTCGTTCACATGGGGTAACCACACGTTGCACTATGCCATGCTGGGTGTCTCGGTAGCCATGCTGGCCCTGACGGGTGGCGAGACAGCTGTGCTGAAAGCCACACGCCGGCTGGGGGCGCTGGCCAAGGTACAGATCTATACGGCTGCCATCTCCGTATTGGTGTCCATACCTTTATATTATTACTATGGTCATTCGGGTGTCGTACCCGTCATTGTCTGTATGGCTGCAGTGACTATGGTGGCCACGATGTGCTATTCGTACCGCAGCTATCCGCTGCACTTGCAGTGTACGGGCAGTTTGCTGAAGAGCGGAGCAGGCATGATCCGCCTGGGGGTGGCCTTTGTGCTGGCTGCGGCTGTGGGCAGTGCCTCGGAGATGTTTATACGAGCCTTCCTGAATGTGGAAGGCGGTCTGGAAGATGTGGGACTCTATAATGTGGGCTTCATGTTGACCATTACCTATGCGGGAATGGTATTCTCGTCGATGGAACAGGACTACTTCCCACGACTGTCAGCAGTCTGCAAGGATGTGGAGAAGACCAACGAGACGGTGAACAAGCAGATGGAAGTGTCGCTGTTGCTCCTGGCACCTATGCTGGTGGCTCTGCTGACAGCACTCCCGGTATTGGTTCCACTCTTGTTCTCGAAGGAGTTCCAGCCTGTGGTGGCCATGGCCCAGGTGGCCGTTCTGGCCATGTATTTCAAGGTGCTGAACATGCCCATAGCGTATATCACCCTGGCTCGTAGCAGGTCGTTGTCGTTCCTGTTTCTCGAAACCACCTATTTTGTGGTGCTGGTGGTGGGTGTGATGGTAGGTTTCCGTCTGTGGGGCATCTGGGGCACGGGACTGGCCATTGTGATAGCCCACATGGCAGAGCTGATGACGGTAGGAGGTTATGCCTATTGGCAGTATGACTACAGGTGTACAAAGACGATAGCCCGCTATGCGGGTGTGCAGATAGCGATAGGTGTGGCGGCTTATGCCGTCTCAGTGCTGACTGAGGACTGGTGCTACTGGATAGCAGAAGCCGCACTGACAATGGTCAGCACGGCCTATTCTATATACATCCTGCGTCAGAAGACGCATCTGTGGGAGGCGTTGAAAAAGAAACTCAGAATTTGAAGTCAAGCTCAACGTCTACCATGTTGTAGCTGTGCTTGCCTTCGGTCTTGATGTTCTTGTCGTTGACACGGGCATACTCGATGTTCACCTGCAGGTTCTTGTTGAACACATAGTCGGCACCTATTTCATAGAAAGTCTTGCTGGTTGACCACTCCTTGCGATCGCGATAGAGGTCGTAACGAGCCTTGACGTGGAACTTCTTGGCAATGACAGGAGCAATGCAGAGAGCATAGAAACCATCAGCCTTGTCACCTGCGGCGAGGTTGGAACCATAGCCCTGCGAATGGACATATTCCGTGCGGAAGGTCCAGTCGCTCTCGGTTACGTAATCAGCAGACAAGGCATAGCGGTTCTTGGGGACGCTGCGGTCGTAAGCCTTGCCTGTGGCAGGGTCTGTGTAGCTGATGACACGACTACCCGTCCATCCGAAGACACCTATGCGCATGCCTTTGACGGGCATGACCCAGACACCACCAATGACGTCCTTGCGATTGTCTGCATCCTTCTTGTTGATGCCTTCACCGTTGAAGACACCTACCTGATAGTGCAACAGGTTGCGTCCCTGGGCATTCTTCAGGAAGTCACCCCGCAGCTGAATACCGATGTCACGACCGTTAGAAGCATGTTCGCCCGTACGGTCAGAGAAGCCCACCAGTTTGGAGATGGGTTGTGAGTAGGACATGAAGCCCTGTGTGATGGGGTGCATGGGGTTTTCGAACGAGAACGAACGCTTGAACTGTCCAGCCTTGATGCGCAGGAATTCGAACTTTTGCCATTCACCGAACAAATCGACCAAGCGTGGTGACGAACCCAGTGTGGACGTGTTGCCATTTATTTGGACCTGTCCCTTCCAATAGAAGTGCTTGGCGATGCGTCCTTCCAGTGACAGACGGAACAGACGGAGCTGGAACGAGTTGGCATGGTCCTTCTGGTCGGGTGTGCTGGTGCTGTACTTGTCGTCAGCCTGATACTGCACCATACCATATCCGCTCAGTTTGATGTCCTGAATCCATTGTGGCCATTCGAATTTCGTTGACTTGGTGTCACTTGTCTCTTTCTTTTCTTGTGCGTTGGCAGTCAATGCCAGGGCCGTAATGGCCAGCAGCATGAGTTTTTTCATAGGGGGTTATCGTTTAGTGAGTAATACTACATTTTCAACATGCGGGGTGTGGGGGAACATGTCCACGGGCTGTACAGCAGCCACCCGGTAGTCAGCATCCAGATCCTGCAGGTCGCGAGCCTGGGTGGCCGGGTTGCAGGACACATAGACGATGCGCTGGGGAGCAGCGCGAAGAATGGTCTTGATGACGTCAGGATGCATGCCAGCACGCGGGGGGTCCGTGATGATGACCTCAGGACGGCCATGCTCCTGGATGAACGCGTCAGTCAGGATGTCCTTCATATCGCCGGCAAAGAACAAGGTGTTGTCAATGCCGTTCAGACGGGAGTTGACCTTGGCATCCTCAATGGCCTCGGGTACATATTCTATACCGATGACCTTACGCGCCTTCCTGGCCACGAAGTTGGCTATGGTTCCTGTGCCCGTATAAAGATCGTAGACCATCTCGCTGCCCGACAGCTGTGCAAAGTCGCGGGCGACGGAATACAGGTGGTAGGCCTGTTCGGTGTTGGTCTGGTAGAACGACTTGGGACCCACCTTGAACTGCAAGTCCTCCATGGTCTCGATGATGTGGTCCTTGCCTTTGAACACACGGATGTCCTGGTCGCCAATGGTGTCGTTGCACTTCTGGTTGTCCAAATAGAGTAGGGAGGTGATCTGCGGGAACGTGTCTGCCAGGTGCTGCATCAGTCCCATGGCTTCCTGCTCGCCACCAGTCTCGTCATAGTGGAACTGGACGATGACCATCCACTCGCCAGTGTCAGAATGGCCTGATTCCCCGTCAGCGTGCGGCATGGCATTGCGGATGATGACATCACGCAGCAGTCCCACCTGCTGTCGGAGGTCGAAGAACGACAACTGGTGCGCAATGGCATAGTCGCGTATGCTGTTGCGAATCTGATTGTGCAGGTCGTCCATGAGCCAGCACTTCTCGACGGGCAATATCTTGTCGAAGGCTCCTGTGATGTGGAATCCAATGGCAGGAATGTTCTTGTCCAAACTGTCGTCTTGCAACTCGAGACTGGTCAGCCAGCGCTTGTTGGCACAGCCAAAGTCGAGCTTGTTGCGGTATTCCTGTGTCTTGACACTGCCCAGGATGGGATGGAACTCAGGCAACTCCACTTTGCCGATACGCGTCAGCTGGTCGTACACCTGCTGCTGCTTCATCTTCAGCTGTTCCTCGTAAGGAAGCTGCTGCCACTTGCAACCGCCACAGATGCCAAAATGCTGGCAGAACGGCTTGGTACGCAAAGGACTATAGGTGATATACCGGATGACCTCAGCCTCCATGAAACTATGTTTCTTGCGACGAACCTGCAGGTCGCAAACATCACCAGGAACAGCCCAGGGAACAAAGACTACCATGTCGTTGACGCGAGCTATGGACTTGCCTTCAGCGGCAAAATCAGTGATGGTGATATTCTCTAAAATAGGTAACGGTTTCTTTTTTCTTGTCATATCGTTTGCAAAGTTACTAATAAAAAGCGAGTTGACCAAAAGTAAGGCGATTTTTTCTTTACGATGGGACGATTGTGCAAGAATGAGCATAACAAGACATAAAAAATGTTAAATCGCAGGATGGAGTGTGAAAATAATGGTCGGGAAAGTGAGCGTAAGTCATTAAAAATGCGTACCTTTGCAGCCGATTTCGTAAAAAACAGTTGATGAAGAACGACAACATGAAGAATCAGTACCGTATCAACGAGCAGATACGGGTACGCGAAGTACGAATCGTTGGCGATGGTGACAGTACCGTAGTGCCAACGCGTGAAGCATTAGACATGGCACGCAACCAAGGCGTTGATCTGGTAGAGATTTCGCCCAATGCCAATCCTCCTGTTTGTCGTCTGATCGACTACTCCAAGTTCCTGTACCAGCAGAAGAAGCGCCAGAAGGAGATGAAGGCCAAGCAGGTTAAGGTGGAGGTCAAGGAAATCCGCTTCGGACCCCAGACCGATGAGCATGACTATCAGTTCAAGTTGAAGCATGCCATGGAGTTCCTGCAGGAAGGTAATAAAGTACGTGCGTACGTATTCTTCCGTGGGCGTTCCATTCTCTTCAAGGAGCAGGGTGAGGTGCTGCTGTTGCGCTTTGCCAATGACTTGGAGGAATACGGTAAGGTAGAGGGCATGCCCTCGCTGGAGGGAAAGAAGATGTTCCTCTATCTGGCTCCCAAGAAGGCTGGCGTGGCGAAGAAGAGTCAGCAGGCCCGTGACCGTGAGGCCATTGAGGCAGAGGCCAAGGAGACTGCCAAGCAGCAGGTTGAGGAGAAGCCCTCAAACGGTGGGTTGTTTGCCAATGCCAAGATCAGTGCTGATGCGCTGAAGAAGCTGACAGAGACAGAAGAGTAATTGTCAATTCAAAATTCTCAATTGTCAATTGTCAATTCTCAATTCGAAAAAAAGGTGGCGCGCCCGGTATATGCGTAGTCGCCGTTTATTAATAACAATTTAAAAAATTAAAAAACAATGCCAAAAGTAAAGACAAACTCCGGAGCAAAGAAAAGATTTGCTTTCACCGGAACAGGTAAGGTTAAGAGACACCACGCTTACCACAGTCACATCCTGACTAAGAAAACCAAGAAGCAGAAGCGTAACCTGCAGGGTTACACTATTGTGGACAACTCAAACATGAAGCAGGTTCGTGACCTGTTGTGTCTCCGTTAATTCACCTATTGTCAAACATTAAAGAAGTAAGAAAACTATGCCAAGATCAGTAAATCACGTAGCATCACGTGCAAAACGTAAGAGAATTCTTAAACTCACCCGCGGTTACTTTGGTGCCCGCAAGAATGTTTGGACAGTAGCCAAGAATACTTGGGAGAAAGGTCTTACCTACGCTTATCGCGATCGTAAGAACAAGAAGCGCACCTTCCGTGCACTGTGGATTCAGCGTATCAACGCTGCCGCTCGTCAGGAGGGTATGAGCTACTCAGTTCTGATGGGTAAGCTGGCTAAGGCTGGTATCGAGATTAACCGTAAGGTGCTCGCTGACCTGGCCCTGAACAACCCCGAGGCTTTCAAGGCCATCGTAGCCAAGGTGAAGTAAGTACAGCTTACACAGGACAACTAAAAAAAATGTATCATTGCCAATGGGCGATGATACATTTTTCGTTTTAGTAACATCAAGGAGTGCGATTACTCCTTGATGTTTGGTTCTTCCAGTCCAAGTCCCTTCTTGCGGTCTACTACCTTGAGCAGTAAGCCCAGCAACAGGGCTGCTACACCCAGACAGGCCAGCATGACCAGCGGGGCGGTGTAGTTGAACTGTGTGGGATCAGTCACTCCCGGGTTAGTGGCATCGAGCACCTTACCGATGAGCAGGGGGAACAGCCAGAGTCCGATGTTCTGAATCCAGAAGATGAGCGCATAGGCAGAACCAATGACCTTTGCGTCGACCAGCTTGGGTACGGAAGGCCAGAGGGATGCAGGAACCAGTGAGAAGGATGCTCCCAGTACCAGGATGGTCGTATAGGCAATGACGATGCCTCCAATGGCTGAGCCCTTGAACATAGGCAGTACGAAGGCAAAGGTCAGGTGACACCCGATGAGCAGCAGGGAACCCATGACGAGCATGGTTGCTGCCTTGCCGTGGTGGTCGAGATAGGAACCCAGGATGGGGGTGATGAGGACGGCCAGCAAGGGGAATACGGCAAAGATGGATTCTGCAGACTGGCGCATGAAGCCCATATAACAATAGGTGATAAGTGCAACGATGCTGACGGTCAGCAGACCATAGCGCAGCTGGTCCTTCTTCTGGAAGTTAGAGGCAAAGCCTGCGACAGCAACGATGAGCATGATGACATACTGTATGATGGTCACTGACGGGCTGGCCCAGAACGAATCAGCCTCGGGAGGTGTCAGCGTGAGGTTGCACTGCAACATGTTGACGGCATACTTCTGGAAGGGGAAGATGGCAGAATAGTAGAGTACGCACAACAGGGCCACAATCCAGAATCCGCTGTCCGAGAGAATCTTACCGATGTCGGAAACCTTGAAGGGATCGTCTTTCTCTTCTGCCTCGCCAGTCTGAGCGTCCAGCTTCTGGTCCATGAAGAAATAGACGACGGTCATGATGAGTGCGATGCACATGAGGACCACACCGAAAGCCACTGAACGGCTGACGCTGACCTCACCACCCAGGCGGGCAAAGAACGGTGAGAAAATCATACAGGTGGCCACACCCAGACGAGCCAGTGCCATCTCAGAACCCATGGCCAGCGCCATCTCGCGGCCCTTGAACCACTTGACGATACCACGTGAGACGGTGATGCCAGCCATCTCGCAGCCACAACCGAATATCATAAAGCCGCAGGCAGCAAACTTAGCAGAGGCAGGCATCCCCTGATAGAAAGGTGACACACCCAGCTCGTCGAATACGGGGATGTAGTTCAGATTGTTGTTGAACCATGTCTCCAGTCCGCTACCGATGAAGCTGTCGCTGACAGCGTACCACTTGACACAGGCACCTATCAGCATGACTGATGCTGAGAGAACGGCAGTGAAGCGGACGCCCATCTTGTCGAGGATGATACCGGCAAAGATGAGGAAGAAAACGAATACGTTAAGGAATACCTCTGAGCCCTGCATGGTTCCGAAGGCTGTCGAATCCCATCCACGGGTTTCCTGCATGAGGTCCTTGATGGGTGAGAGGATGTCCATGAAGATGTAGCTGCAGAACATGGCAAGTGCCAGGAGCAGCAAGGCGGTCCACCGCATGGCGGCAGAGTCGCGTAGAGTCTTTTGAATTTCTTGGGTCATATTCTTTTTTTTGTTCTTTTGTTTTTTTCGTTAGGACGTTTTTCCGTGATGACTATTTCAGCCAGCGGTCAAGCCAGTCGAAGAAGGTGCGCTGCCACAGGATACCGTTCTGAGGCTTCAGCACCCAGTGGTTCTCGTCTGGGAAGATGAGCAGTTCAGCAGGAATACCACGCAGGCGGGCAGCGTTGAAAGCACCCATGCCCTGATTGTAAACGATACGGTAATCCTTCTCGCCATGGATACACAGGATGGGGGTGTCCCACTGGTCTACGAATTTGTGCGGTGAGTTCTCGTAGGTCTTGGCAGCACGCGCGGTGCCCTTCTTATTGCCTTCAGCACTTCCCTTGCCGACATTCCAATAGGCATCGTCGTACTCCCAGTTAGAGAAGAACACCTCCTCGGTGTCAGTATACATTGACTCCAGGTTGAAAGCCCCATCGTGTGAGATGAATGCCTTGAAGCGCTTGTTGTGATGACCTGCGAGATAGTAGACGGAGAAGCCACCAAAGGACGCTCCTACAGCTCCCAGCTTGTTGCGGTCGACGAACGGCAGTGAGTCTGCAGCGAAATCGATGGCTGACAAGTAGTCATCCATGCACTGTCCTGTCCAGTCACCTGAGATTTCCTCCTTCCACTCCTGTCCGAATCCAGGCAGACCGTGACGGTTGGGCGCTATGACCACATAGCCGTTGGCAGCCATCATCTGGAAGTTCCAGCGATAGGACCAGAACTGCGAAACCGGTGACTGCGGACCACCCTCGCAGAAGAGCAGGGTGGGGTACCTCTTGCCTTCCTCGTAGTTGGCAGGCAGCATCACCCATACCAGTTCCTTCTTGCCATCCGTAGTGGGCACCCAGTACTGTTGCATCTTGCCAAAGGTCAGCTGGTCCAGGATGTGCTTGTTCTCGAAGGTCAGCTGGGCAACCTGGGCTTTGGCTTCTTTGCCCTTGGCTTTCAGCTGTGGGGTTACCATATAGATATCAGTCGGAGTACTGAGGCTCTGGCGTGTTGCCAGGATGTGCTGTCCGTTGTTGGCCATCTGGAGTGAGGTCCAATCGTCCCAGGTCTCAGTGAGCTGCGTCACTTCGCCTTTCTGGCTGGCCATATACATGTTGCAGCAGCCATGCCAGACGCTGAGGAAGTAGAACTGCGGGTCAGCGGCTTTCACCTTCTTGCCTGTCTGCGGAGCCCAACAGAATGACTCGACATCACTCTTCCAGTTGAGGTAGCGCTTGGTTCCGCTCTCGAGTGCGTATATGCAAAGGCGGTTGAGATCAGCCTCATATCCGTCGCGTGCCATGGACTGCCAGGCAATGTACTTACCGTCCGGTGAGAACTGAGGATTCTGGTCGTAGCCAGGATTGTTCTCCAGAGGATGGGCGTTGACGGCCTGGTCAGCACGTGTATGGCTGGGATCGTATGCAGGTTCCACATATCCCTCAGCCTTGCAGAGGTTGCGGGTCTTTCCTGTACCTATATGATAAAGATATATATCAGAGTCGGTAGAGGTCGCATAGTCGATGCCTTTCTTTTTACGGCAGGTATAGGCAATGGTCTTGGAGTCAGGACTCCATGCCAGTTGCTCGATGCCCCCAAACGGTTCCATCGGGCACTCGTAGGGTTCGCCTTCCAGGATGTCCTTTGCGTCTGCGGCTATGGTATAGTCACTGACGGAGCAGAGGAACGGATGCTGGATGGACTCAACATAGTGGTCCCAGTGACGGTACATGAGGTCTGTCACGCGACGGCCTGTAGCTTTGGGCAGGTCGTCAGGATTTTTCTTGATAATCTCGTGAAAGGGCAGTGACTTGATGAGGATGACCTTCTGACGGTCAGGCGAAAACTTGAAACCCTCCACATTGCCGTCAGTCTTGGAAAGCTGTCGACGGTCAGAGCCATCAGCTTTCATGCACCATACCTCACCACCGCTGATGAACGCGATGGTCTGTGCGTCGAGCCATGTGGCATCAGTCTCACTCTTGGCACTCTTGGTCAGCAGTTGCTGACCGCTGCCATCTGCATTCATGACATAGAGCACCTGGTGACTCTTGTTCTGCTTCACACTGTAATAGCCTACTTGATAGACCACTTGTTTTCCATCAGGAGAAGCCTCAGCGGCACCTATGCGTCCCATGGCCCACAGGGCTTCGGGAGTCATCAGGCGACTATTCAGTTTGATGTTCTGTTTTCCAATCACGTTGTCTTGTGCTTTTACTGTAGCAGGCAGTGTAAGGAGTGCCGAAACTACAAGAATCAATAATTTTCTCATAAATGAATAGAATTTGGATGCAAAGGTACGAAATTATTCTTAATTCTTATTTCTTTTCAAAGAAAAGTATAGCGTTTCATTCTTTATTCACAATAATTTCGTATCTTTGCAGCGTATGAACAGAATGAAGATAGTACGTGTGTTTCTGGCATTGCTCATCATGGCATTGGCAGCCCAGTCTTGTGGTAGAGTGGCGAGCAAGGATGTCAGAGCCAGCAAGGCAGACAGCGTTTTGTTTGACATAGGCGTTGTCAAGGATTATGAGCACATGCGGGAGGTGGCTGACAGCTTTGAAATGGCTGGTGACATCTCCGCGTTGGACGCCAATCGCTGGCGTGGTGTGTCTTACTATCATCAGGGACAGTACCGCATGGCAGAAATATGCTATCGCAAAGCATTGGAGTGCGAGGTTACAAACGTCCAGGACCAGCTGAGCTATAACAAGTCTGCCCGTCGACTGTCAGAACTGCTGTTGGTCAGAGGAGACTTTGAAGGTTCTCTGCGCGTGGCCATCCCTGCTGTGAAGAAGATGGATGAGTCAGGAATCGGTTCCGATATCGACTATGCCATCCTGCTGAACACGATCGGTTGTTGTCAGTTGAACCTCGGACAGGACAAGGAAGCTAACGAGAGCTTTATTACAGCTCGTGGCCACTATGCCAACCGCTGGCAGTCGGACACGACGAGCCGTGGGTTCCAGGAAGCTGTAATTGGCACGGTCTATACCAGTCAGGCCTATATCAAAACCCGTCGCTATGCAGAGTCCATCTACTGGATAGACCGTACGGAGATGCTCCTGAACAAGTATCGCCAGCGTCCCGATGCCCGTTCCGAGTACTTTGACGAGTATCAGGGACGTATTGAGATTATGCGTGCTGTGGCCTTGCAACGGCTGAACAAACCCAAGGAGGCCTCGGAAGCCTATCAGCGCTTCCTGAAGACAGACTACTCGCAGACAGCCCATGGCCGTATCAATGCCAATGACTATCTGGTGGTGGCAGAGCGCTATCGGGAGGCTGCTGACAACTACCGCTATCTGGACGAGACACTGGAAGCCATGGGCATGGAGACCACGCTGGACAATATCCAACTGTACTATCTGCCTAAGTATCAGTCCAATGCCAAGGCAGGACGACGCGACTCTGCTGTTGTCATAGGAGCGCACATCCTGTCTCTGCTTGACTCTACCATCACCAGTCATAAGAACAGTGCCATGGCAGAGTTGGCAACCATCTACGATACACAAGGCAAGGAGGCGGAGATAGCCCGTAAAGAGGCAGACCTCGAGCATACGCGACTGGTCAGTATGGGTATAGCCCTGGTGCTGCTGGTGGTATTCTTCGTGGTCTATACCCTGCATAAGCGCCAGACAGCCCATCGTCTGGCTGCAGCTCATAGCAAGCTGGAGGACGCGCATGCCAAGTTGAAGGTCGCTTATGACGAATTGGAGAAGACTACCAAGGCCAAGGAGCGCATGGCCAGTGAGCTGCGTATTGCCCGTGACATCCAGATGTCGATGGTACCCAATATCTTCCCCCATTATCCGGGACTTGACATGTTTGCTGCGATGACACCTGCCAAGGAGGTTGGTGGTGACTTGTATGGTTATCTGCTGCAAGGCGACGAACTCTATTTCTGTGTGGGTGACGTATCGGGCAAGGGTGTGCCAGCCTCCCTCTTCATGGCTCAGGCTACCCGACTGTTCCGCACCCTGGCAGCCCAGCACATGATGCCTGCAGAAATCTGTACCCGCATCAATGACGAGTTGTCTGGCGAAGACAATCAGCAAGGTATGTTTGTCACCATGTTCCTCGGACTGATAGACCTGCGTACAGGACATATGGACTTCTGCAATGCTGGCCATAATCCCCCTATCTGGGGCGTGCCTCCCCAGTTCCTGGAGGTGGAGTCGAATGCTCCCATCGGACTGTGGCCAGGTATAGACTTTGTCGGTCAGTCGTTTGAGAATATCAAAGGCTATCCGCTGTTCATCTATACTGACGGTCTGAATGAGGCAGAAAACAAGCAGCAGGAACAGTATGGAGAAGACCGTCTGCTGGAGGTGCTGAGCACATCGCAGTTCAGCAGTGCCCAGCAGGTGGTGGAAAGGCTGGTGTCAGAAGTGGAGCACCATCGCAATGGTGCAGAACCCAATGATGACTTGACGATGCTTTGCCTGCGTGTAGACTAACAGTCGTCATCCATAGGCAAAACAGGTGAGGTCGTGAGCTATACCCGGAAACGGATATAGGTCCGGTCGTCGAACGAATTGTTGTCAGGGTGAAAACCCTTGGTCGCTTGGAAGTCTGGACCGATATTGAGCGGATCAGTGCTGCGTTGACGGCTGAGACGCTCTTCGCTTTCCTGCAAGGTTGGGCACAGGAAAGGATAGCCGTCAGTGGCCAGGACTATCTCCCAAGGTTGGAAGTCGAGGGTGATGGTGCGAACATGCTGGAAAGGAATGGGAAATCCGTCAACCACGCTATAGGAAACGTTCTGCTGTCGCATGGTCTCTATCATGTGAGGAATGATGACAGGACGAGCGGTATCGTTTAGCAACAGTTCCTCACGGGTTACCCCCTCAGCCAGGAGTCTTTTCACCTCGTCAGCACGTTGGGCAGCCAATACAGCCTCAGCAGGCTTGGGATTGTCGTAGTAAGTGTATGCCGGTGCAGACTGGCATGTGCCAAGTGGTGACACCAGACACTGGCAGTCGCCCACCATCCAAATCTCACGCGACAGACGGCTATAGACCAACACAGAGGCAGTAAGACGGTCTTCGGGATGCTCAGCCAGACGGGACATTTGCGACTTCTTGTAATGTTTGCGTATGCAGGCAGTCACACCACGTAGAAACTCCTGACAAGTGATGTCTTTGGGCATGCGGCTGATGTAGCGGCTGATGAGCTGCATGGCATAGCGACCGTTGGAGCGCCACATGCTATGGCGTAGCTGGCTTTTGGATGTGCTGCCATCAATGACAGCAATGAAGTCAGCGGTGACGACGATGCCGTCCTCGCTTTTCACTTTGGGGTTCTTGGGTACGAGGGTCTGTTCTATGATTTGCATGATAGGGACAAAGTTCGTTGATCAAGTCAGCACGGCCTATGCGACGCAGGCTCTGTTCGATATGCTGACGCTCCTCAGGTTTGTACCAGAAGAAATACTGACGCTGGGCTTGTTTCTGCTGTGGTGTCTTGGCACTCTGGACAGGTTCCAGCGTGTAGGGGTCATAGCCTGTATACCAGGTCTCGGTAGAGACCGTCATGGGTGTAGGGGTGAAGTCCTGCACTTGTTCGAGTTGGAAGTCAAGGCGCTTGGTCAGTACTGCTAGTTCTGCCATGTCAGCCTCCGTACATCCCGGGTGGCTGGAGATGAAGTAGGGGATGAGCTGCTGACGCAGGCCCTCTTCACGACAGATACGGTCGAAAAGCCGCTTGAAGTCATAGAATTGTGAGAACGAAGGCTTGCGCATCAGTTTCAGTACGTGGTCACTGGTATGTTCGGGAGCCACTTTCAGACGTCCGCTGACATGACGAGTGATGAGCTCACGCGCATATTCCATGGCAGCCTTGTTGGCAGCCTCGTCCTTGCTCCTGTAGAGCAATAGGTCGTAGCGTACACCACTGCCTATGAAGCTCTTCTTGACCTCAGGAAGTGCATCGACAGCACGATAGATGTCGAGCAGTTTGGAGTGATTGGTGTCCAGATTGGGACAAATCTGTGGATTGATGCAGCTGGGGCGCTTACACTTCTCACAGGCTTTGTGATTGCGTCCATGCATGCCATACATGTTGGCTGACGGACCACCAAGGTCGGAGAGATAGCCTTTGAAGTCGTCCATCTGTACTACCTGACGTACCTCCTTGAGGATGCTCTCCTTGGAGCGACAGGTGATGAACTTACCCTGATGGGCAGAGATGGTGCAGAAGGCACAACCGCCAAAACAGCCTCGATGGATATTGACCGAGTGGCGTATCATCTCATAGGCCGGTATCCGCTTCCCTTTATATTTTAAATGAGGTACGCGCGTATAGGGCAAATCGTATGATGCATCCAACTCAGCAGTTGTCATAGGCGGGTAGGGAGGATTGACGATGACCGTCTGCGGACCTACCTGTTGCGCCAGCCGCTGGGCATGCATCATGTTAGACTGCTCCTCGATGTGCCGGAAGTTCTCTGCCTGGGAACGCTTGTTCTTGAGACACTCTTCGTGGCTATGCAACACGATATCACCTTCTGACGGTGTGTAGTCGGACGTCAGATAGACGGTTTGCGGAATGTCGTGAGGGATGGTCGCAGTACTGCGGCTAACCACTGAGCCAGGTGTCGAAAGCGTGTCAGCCAACCTGTTTGCCAGTTCAACGATGGGTTTCTCGCCCATGCCATAGATGATGAGGTCTGCAGGGGCATCACAGAGGATACACGGGCGCAGACGATCCTGCCAGTAGTCGTAGTGTGTCAGTCTGCGCAGCGATGCCTCAATGCCTCCCAGGACAATGGGAACATCGGGATACAGCTGACGCAGAATCTGGGAGTAGACAATGGTCGGATATTCTGGTCGCAGGTCATGACGTCCGTCAGGACTATAGGCATCTTCTGAACGCAGACGACGTGCGGCAGTATACTTGTTGACCATAGAGTCCATGCACCCTGGGGCTATTCCAAAGAAGAGCCTGGGACGTCCGAGCTTACGGAAGTCGCGGAAATCTCCATGCCAGTCGGGTTGCGGGACGATGGCCACCCGATAGCCTGCAGCCTCCAGGGTACGTCCGATGACAGCTGCTCCGAAGGACGGATGGTCCACATAGGCATCAGCTGAGAAGAGGATGATGTCCACCTCTTCCCAGCCACGCAATTCGAGCTCTTTCTTCGTTGTTGGCAGAAAATCAGTCAGCTTCAATGGTCAAAATCAATTAAATGGTGTTCCCTGGAATGCACGTCTGGTCATACCGAGTTCATCGTTACCCTTGTTCTTCCAGTTAATGAAGAGAAGTACCAACTGTTGCAATCCGAAGGCCTTCATGTTGGGATGATAGATGACATCCAGACAGAGGTCTATGAGGCTCTTGTCTTTGCCGGCCTCAGACTCAAGCATGGAACGGATATTGAGTTTCAGCTTGTTGAGCACTTCTTCGTCGACATAGCCATTCGAATCGATCAGGTCGCGAAACAACTGATATTGTTCGATGGTCTGAAGATGCTCCTCAGAGATTTCAATACTGCGTGTGCCATTGGAATTGGTTTGAATCTTGTACATAATTGAATTGTTTTTAGTTAAAGTTATTTGATGAGATAGTTCAATATACCATTCATGATGGAACTCCGCTTCTGGCTGGTCTTGATGCACTCGAAGGGGAATCCCATGACGAAGACGCTGTAGTCATTGCCTTTATAGGCAATCGCTGCTCCGTAGCCGTCAGCATACTGCATGGCAGTGATGGCTGACTGAACAGGATGCAGGATGTCGGTAGAGGTAGCAGCATAGTGCTCCTCGTTGAGGTTCTGGTAGTAGAAGATTGTGGTACCCAACCCCAGTACCTTGTTGGTGGGAGTCTGGCTACGGCCACCATACTGACAATGCAGGACACGGCTCATGAAGGCCTGTTCGTTGTCTGCCAGCATGTCACGGCCAATATAGGCACCGCTGACCAGCAGATTTCCTCCCTGGGAGGTGTAGTCGCTCAGCGCCTGCTGCATGGAGGGACGGAACGTCTTGTACGACTCGACGCTGTGGCCGTCAGTACGTTCGAGACCTAAAAGCAGGTCAACAGCTGCATAGCCCTTCAGTGACATGAGTCCAGACTCGACAGCCTCGCTGGCACAACTGACAATATTGTAGTTGCCTGCCGCCTGAATGGCTTGGGCGTGCGTCATGACATAGTTGAAATCGTTGCCAGCAATGAGTACGCCAGCCAGCTCGTCACTGCTGTCGCCCAATCCGCCCACTTCTACTCCCATCTGAGTTCGGTCGAAATTGATTTGTCGTCCTACCCATCCGAAAGTCGGACCATAGGTGATGCCAGGATCTTCGTCCAGGTTGAATCCTTGATGCAGTCCGTTCTCGAGAATAGCGGGAGAAGAGAGTCGATGGAAACCATTCACCACCAGAATGGTCTGCTGTGCCTTGGGATTGTAGAGTGCAGAGAGTACTTCTGTGGTGAAGCTCTTTCCGCCACTGTTGCAGGCAGCAACCTTGAAGTGGTAAAGGATGCCTGGCTCAAGCTCTAATTGGAAATGGTTCTTACGGACATAGGTACCGTTATCGAAGTCTGACTCGCCAACAGCCGTATAGACGATGTAGCCTGTAGGGGTGGAGGATGGTTCCTGCGGGTCCTCTA
The DNA here is from genome assembly GCA_900318795.1 of uncultured Prevotellaceae bacterium. Taxonomy (GTDB): domain Bacteria; phylum Bacteroidota; class Bacteroidia; order Bacteroidales; family Bacteroidaceae; genus Prevotella. Next base: position 32,638 of record ONLU01000024.1, read on the forward strand.
CAGCATTCCAACTGAGACGTGCCTCATGTTTGTGCAGCTGGATGCGGAAATGGTCGGGTGCCAATGGGGCCACAACGAAAGGCTTGTCGTGCATGTTGGTAACATAGCGTAGCAAGGTCTTATAGATGGAACGGGCCAGCGTAAAGCGGAAGTTTGGGTCCTGACCATAGCGCATGTCAGGGAAACTCTGGTGAGACATCGTTTCCAGAATGGCACTGGGAACCTCGGGCAGGCGTGTCTCGGAGTAGTTGCGGTCGTAGAGCTTGCGACGCTCCCATTTACCATATTTATAAATAAGGTCCTTCGTTTCGTTATCCAACAGCGACTCTGCCAGCTGATAGGAAACCTGTCGGGATAGACCGGCGTTGAGCTTCATGTCGTTGTGGTTGGTGGTACAGATGGCCAGTGAACCGTAGATGCTACTGCCGTCGGGATGGAAGCCTGCATCGCTGTGAACGGCCAGCGACAGTTCGATGGGAACCTTGCGACCTTCAGTCTGGGGCATGTAGCAGGAACCACCTCCCAACAGATTGGTCATCAGGGAACGGACATTGATGTCGTCTGCATAGTCGTTTTCTCCGTTCTTGCTGCTATAGACCTCGTAGGGCATGCCTGCCCACTGGGCATAATAGCGGGCCCCCTCAAGTGCCCTGGGCATACCACTCGTACTGCCATAGCGCTCAATGTTGCCCATGCCTCCTCCGAATCGGACGGCATCGGTTGTCACCACACCGCTGTTGCCACTCTGGTTGCTGACGGTGACACGATTGAACTCGCTGTATCCGGCATCGAAGTCGAAGGTACCTAAATAGACCCAGGTGGAACCACCCATCTGCTGATTGACATGAAACTGCGTGCGCTCACCCCGATGCCATACCGTATAGAGAGCATCGTCTATGCTGTTGGGCAGCGTCTGATAGCTGACATAGACGGCATAGCGGCCCGCTCTCTTGAAGTCTGGCTGGTAGGTGGCCAATGAGTAGCGTGACTTGCTGCTGGTGGTTTTGCACGTGCGTGCAGAACCAGCCAGGAAAGGATTCTCACCATCGCTGTAGCTTCCCGAATGTGCCATGAAGCCTGGCATGGGAGATGTTTTCCAGGACGTTTTGGAGGTGACCTCGACATAGTTACGCTTGGAACCGTCGTTGTCGACAATGATTTCTTCTTTCTGCCAGTCGCGCTCACGAGGAGTGAAGACGATGGCTCCCGCATTCTCGAGCATGGGGATGAGGTAGGGGACTACGATGGTCTGTGTGTACAAGTCTTCTGTAGTGGCAAAGAGCTTGGGACGCTGCCATCTCCATCGCGTTTCCTTCTGGTCGTAGTAGTAACCATGACTAGCCCACAGGGCGAGGTGTCTGCCTTGCAGTCCATGCGTAATATCCAAAGGGGTTGAAATGTTCCTCACCCAGGGCTCTCCGTTGTAGTCGATGTCCCCCCATCGTGAGGGGTTGTCATCGCTGGCCGATACAGCTATAGGGAGCAGTAGGGCGAATATGTATAGTAGCTTGCGCATCGTTTAAATATCGCCTGTCGTAAAGTTTTCGGGCTTCTTTCCCTTGAAGTCCTTGAAATAAGTCTTGATTTCTTTCATTTGTGCATCGATGTCACCATTGGGAATAATGGTCTTGGTGCAGTTGATGAGCCGCTTCTCGTAGTCAACACCATAGAGCAGGATGGGAATCTCTGCCTTTTGGGCAATATAGTAGAACCCTTTCTTCCATTCCGGATTGGGCGAACGTGTGCCTTCAGGTGTGATACAAAGCATGAACTGCCGGGCCTGACGTGCTGTCTCTGCCAGGTTGTCGGTCATGCTGGTATGTTTGCTGCGCCAAACGGGGATGCCTCCCAAACTGCGGAACAACGAACCGAGGGGCCAGAAGAACCATTCCTTCTTCATGAGAAAGTTGCTCTTCATCCCTTCTGCTCCACTGTATAGCTGGCCGATGAGAAAGTCCCAGTTGCTAGTGTGCGGGGCCAGGCAGATAATAAACTTATTGGGGTGCGCCTCAGTAATATTGGCAGTCCACCCCATCTGTTTGTAAAGTAGCCAACGGCAAAATGACTTCCACATAGTTTTCAGAGCGTGTTGATTTGGTCAATGATTTCACCCACCTGCGCTGCGAACTTCTCTCTGAGGTCTTTGTAATATACTCCGGCAGGAATGCCCGGTTCCGGATGGGAAATGCGTCGGATGAAATGATCCTGCATCTTGATGATGCTGAAGATCAAAGCTTCTGCCGATTCGGGATTGTGCCCATAGAGAGATGCGGCAACACATTCAGCGAATAATTCTTCGCTGATGAGTGTGATGGAACGTTTCAGTGATCGTTTGTTTGCCATAAACTTGATTCTCCTTATTAATAAATATGGTTGTTTGCGTTGTCAAAGATACGAAAACTTTTCTATAAAACAAAGCTTGACAGCAAAAAAAACCTTAAAAAGCATGTTTTCTTTGTGTTTTCTCATAGAAAAAGCGTATTTTTGCATTCCGAAAGCTTTCGACTGGATAGTCAAAGCCATTAAGAAGGTTACAATTATTCATTTTAATAATAGAAAACGACAATGGAAAAAAGTGCATTGCAAAAGGCAAGAGCTGCCTATCAGCCCAAACTGCCTAAGGCGCTCCAGGGAGCTGTAAAAGTAAAAGAAGGTGCTGCCACACAAAGTGTGGGCGATCAGGAAGAAATCAAGAAGCTCTTCCCCAACACCTATGGTATGCCTGTTGTAGAGTTTGAACCCGCTACAGAGGCCAACACTACTAAGATGAATGTCGGTATCATTCTGTCTGGTGGTCAGGCTCCTGGTGGTCACAATGTGATTACCGGTCTGTACGATCAGATTAAGAAGCTGAACCCTGAGAACCGTCTGTACGGTTTCATCCTGGGTCCTGGCGGACTGGTAGACCATAATTATATGGAGCTGACCGACGACATCATTGACGAGTATCGCAATACGGGCGGTTTCGACATGATAGGCTCTGGTCGTACAAAGTTGGAGAAGGTGGAGCAGTTTGAGAAGGGTCTTGAGATTATCCGCAAGTTGGACATCAAGGCTATTGTCATCATTGGTGGTGACGACTCTAACACCAACGCCTGTGTACTGGCTGAATACTATGCTGCCAAGAACTATGGTGTACAGGTCATCGGTTGTCCTAAGACCATTGACGGTGACTTGAAGAACGAGCAGATTGAGACCTCTTTCGGTTTCGATACCGCTTGTAAGACCTATTCAGAGCTGATTGGTAACATTGAGCGTGACTGCAACTCTGCCCGTAAGTACTGGCACTTCATCAAGGTGATGGGCCGCTCGGCTTCTCACATCGCGCTGGAGTGTGCCCTGCAGACCCAGCCTAACATCTGCCTCGTCAGCGAGGAGGTGGAAGCAAAGAAGCAGAGCCTGGACGACATCGTGACCTATATCGCAGACGTGGTATGCAAGCGCGCTGCTGATGGCAACAACTTCGGTACTGTCATCATCCCTGAGGGTCTGATTGAGTTCATTCCCGCTATCAAGAAACTCATCGCCCAGTTGAACGACGTGCTGGCACAGCCAGAGGCCAAGAACCTGGGTCGTAGCGAGATTATCGACTTTGCCAAGAGCCACCTGTCTGAAACCAATCTGGAGGTGTTCAACTCGCTGCCTACCAATGTGGCCCGTCAGCTGGCCCTCGACCGCGACCCCCACGGAAACGTGCAGGTATCGCTCATCGAGACCGAGAAGCTGCTTTCTACCATGGTTGCACAGAAATTGGACCGTCGTAAGAAGGTAGGCAAGTATGTTGGTAAGTTTGCAGCCCTGCACCACTTCTTCGGTTATGAGGGACGTTGCGCTGCTCCTTCTAACTATGATGCAGACTACTGCTACGCTCTGGGTACCTCTGCTGCTCAGCTGATTGCCAACGGCAAGACCGGTTACATGGCTATCGTGAAGAATACGACAGCTCCCGCAGACCAGTGGATTGCTGGTGGTGTGCCCATCACGATGATGATGAACATGGAGAAGCGTAATGGTGAGATGAAGCCTGTCATTCGCAAGGCTCTCGTTGAACTGGAAGGTGCTCCGTTCAAGTGCTTTGCTGCTCAGCGCGACAGATGGGCACGTGAGACCGCATATGTTTATCCTGGACCCATCCAGTACTGGGGACCCACAGAGGTGTGCGATCAGCCCACTAAGACCCTTGCCCTCGAACAGGCAAAGTAATGCCCCAGAAGCGGACGAAACATAGAAAAACGACATCCGGACGCCGTACAAGCCCAGTGCCACATAGGCGTCCGAATGTCTTTATTCGTCTATTACAACACATGCCTGGTTGGGCATGGTGGATAGGCGGAGGTTTGGTGTCTGCTGCCTATATCTATTTTTTCTATTATTTCTTCATCAGTCCTTTTGGCTTCCGCTTCCGTGCGCTCTATGGTGACATCAGCTACCCGGAAGGCTATGAAATCCATGGTATCGACATCAGCCACCATCAGGGTGAAATCGATTGGCAGACACTCAAAGACGAGGGCATGATAGACAAGTTTCCCGTGCGCTTTATCATGATCAAAGCCACTGAAGGAGCGACTAAGGTTGATGAGAATTTTGTTGACAACTTCTATCAAGCCAGAGAGTATGGATTTACTCGTGGTGCCTATCATTTCTATAGTGTTCATTCTTCTGCACAGGCCCAGGCTGAGTTCTTTATCAAGAATGTCAAGCTGGAGAGAGGTGATCTGCCACCCGTTCTGGATGTAGAGCACAAGCCCAAGAACCAGACTGACGAGGAATTCCAGCAAAGCATCCAGTTGTGGCTGAACATGGTTGAGTTCCACTATGGTGTGAAGCCCATTATCTATACTTACTATAAGTTTAAGATGAAATACCTAAACGACTCGGTATTTGATGATTATCCCTATTGGATAGCCCATTATTATGTCGAGAAGGTAGAGTACAAAGGTGCTTGGAAGTTCTGGCAGCATACGGATGTGGGAAAGTTGCCAGGTATCAAGGGAAATGTCGACTTTAACATTTATAACGGCTCGTTCTACGATTTGCGCAAGATGACCATTGGGGCTCGTGAGCAGATCGGAGAGGATGCCTATAGAGACTAAATGATTCATCCAAAGAAACAATATTCAGTAGCCATGATAAAAAACTTACTGCTATCATTATTCTTGACACTTTCTGCCCAGCACATGCTGGCAGACAAAACACCAGAGTGGAGCAATCCGCAAGTCAATCATCAGAATCGTGAGGCACGCCGTGCCAACTTCTTCGCCTACGAGACAGAGGCTTTGGCAAGGGCAGGAGAGAAGGCTCGTTCAGAGCGTTACCTGTCCATGGAAGGCATGTGGCGTTTCTGTTTTGTGAAGAACCATCAGGATGCCCCGAAAGACTTCTTCCGCCTTGGGTATAATGACTCCCAATGGGAGAACTTCCCTGTGCCTGGACTGTTCGAGTTGAACGGGCATGGCGACCGTATCTACAAGAACATTGGTTATGCCTGGGCGAACACATTCGATACTAATCCACCCTATATTGGTGAGACAGAGAACTATACTGGTTCCTATCGTCGTGAGTTCACGCTGCCCGACAGTTGGAAGGGACAGCAGGTGCTGTTCCATGTAGGCTCTGCCACCAGCAATCTGAAGGTGTGGGTTAACGGCCAGTATGTGGGCTATAGCGAGGACTCGAAAGTGGCTGCTGAGTTTGATATCACCAAGTATGTGAAGTCAGGCAAGAACCTGATTGCCATGCAGGTGATGCGCTGGTGCGATGGCTCCTATCTGGAAGACCAGGACTTCTGGCGTTTTACGGGTATAGCCCGTGAAGTCTATCTCTATGCCCGTCCGAAAACCTATATTGAGAACATCCAGATTCTACAGGACTGGAATGTGGATGAACATCGTGGTGAGATAGGCTATACTGTCGATGTAAAGAATCCCTCAGGTGTCAGTCTGGAAGTGTCGCTGGAGGACTTGCAGGGACGTGTCATCTTCAAGCACGACGGACACCGTTGGCCCTACTATCACCACGAGCACTTCATGCTTGACCCCAAGGACGTGAAGCCCTGGACGGCAGAGACTCCCAACCTGTATAACCTCTTGATTACGCTGAAAAAGAAGGGTGAGGTGTTGCAGGTTGTTCGCCAGCGTTTAGGCTTCCGTCATGTGGAAATCAAGAACGGCCAGCTGTTGCTTAACGGCCAGCCTATATTAATAAAAGGTGTGGACCGTCATGAGCTCGATCCCGACGGAGGCTATGTCGTCTCCGTGGAGCGTATGCGTCAGGACATACGTATCATGAAGCAGCTGAACATCAATGCCGTGCGCACCTCGCACTATCCGGACGATCCCCGCTGGTATGAGCTCTGCGACTCTGCAGGCTTGTATCTCGTGGCAGAGGCCAACCTCGAGAGCCACGGCATGGGTTATGGTGAGAAGACGCTTGCCAAGAATGCGCTCTTCCGTCAGATGCACCTGGAGCGTAACCAGGGCAATGTGCTCACCCTGCGCAACCATCCCAGCATCATCGTCTGGAGTATGGGTAACGAGGCTGGCTATGGCCCTAACTTCGAGGCTGTCTACGACTGGATCAAGAGCGTTGACACCACTCGTCCCGTACAGTACGAACAGGCCGGACAGAACGGCAAGACTGACATCTTCTGCCCGATGTACTTCTACTATCGCGACTGTGAGAAATATGCCAAGGGTGACAATCCCCGTCCGCTTATCCAGTGTGAGTATGCCCATGCCATGGGCAACTCGATGGGCGGTTTCAAGGAATACTGGGACTTGGTACGCAAGTATCCCAAGTATCAGGGCGGCTTCATCTGGGACTTCGTAGACCAGGGCCTGCGCGACAAGAGCAAGGTGACTGGCAAGGAGATATTTACCTATGGTGGGGACTACGGACGCTATCCTGCCTCAGACAACAACTTCAACTGCAACGGCATCATCGCCCCTGACCGCAGGCTGAATCCCCATGCCTACGAGGTGGGTTACTACTACCAGAACATATGGGTGACGGACAAAGGCTTGAAGGACGGTATATTCGAGGTCTTCAACGAGCACTTCTTTACATCGCTGGACGACGTGAAGCTGGTGTGGAAGGTGAAGAAGCATAGCGGCAGCATGGCTGTTAGTGGGGTAGGCCCCCAGCAGCGCAAGACCTTTGTGGACGAGCAGCTGAAGCAGACGCTCAGCCGTGTGCTGGAGCATCATGCCAACGACGAGGTGAGTGTGGAGTTTGCCTTCACGCGACAAGACCAGGTGGTAGCCCGTCAGCAGTTCATCGTCCAGCCCTACCAGTTCCCCTCATTGACTGTCAAGCAGGCAAAGGTGGAGACGGAAGAAACCAAAAGTTACATCAAACTCACCGCAGCAGGTACAACGATGACTGTGGGCAAGTGGTCTGGTATGATAGACTACCTTGATGTCGACGGCCAGCCCATGCTGGTGGACCGTCAGAGCATCACTCCCGAGTTCTGGCGTGCCCCGACGGACAACGACTATGGTGCCCGCCTGCAGCAGCGCTTTGCAGCGTGGAAGATGCCGCAGATGAAAGTGGAGAGCTGTACGGCCAGCGACAACCAGATTGTAGCCAAGATAGACATGCCTACGGTCAAGGCGAAGCTGACCATGACCTATACACTCCAGCCTTCAGGCGAGGTCATCGTACGCCAGCAGCTGGAGCCTCAGGGCGAGACCAAAGACCAGTGGATGTTCCGCTATGGCATGCAGTTGCAGATGCCTCAGGAGTACGACCGTGTGAAGTACTATGGCCGTGGCCCGCACGAGAACTACTGCGACCGCAACAGTTCTGAGTTCATTGGCCACTACGAGGGTGCTGTGAAGGATGAGTACTTCCCATACGTCCGTCCGCAGGAGAGTGGCAACCATACCGATGTGCGCTGGTTCCGCGTCTACAACCAACAGACGGGTAGGGGACTGGAGTTCGAGGGCAACGCTCCTCTGGAGTGCTCTGCGCTGCCCTATCTGGTGGAGGACCTTGACGCTGGCGTGAATAAAGACCTGCCTCGACGCTATAAGCACAGCGGCGACCTGGAGGAGCGTCCCCTGACGCAGGTACACGTCCAGCAGCGCCAGATGGGACTGGGGTGTGTCACCTCGTGGGGTGCCTGGCCTGAGCGTCAGTACATGCTGCCCCTCCAGTCGTACGACTTCACCTTTGCCATCAAGCCGCTGAGATAGACGAACAAACATCAAGCAAAGATATAATGATGAAACGAACAATCTTTTTTTCTGCAGCGCTCGTGGCTACAGCGTATGCCCTGGCCTGCACCAATTTCATTGTCGGCAAGAAAGCCTCTGTGGACGGCTCGGTCATCTGTACCTACAATGCCGACTCCTATGGTGCCTTCATGAACCTGGCACACTATCCTGCTGCCAAGCATCAGAAGGGCGACATGCGCAAGATATACGAGTGGGACACCAACAAGTATCTGGGCGAGATTCCCGAAGCTGCTGAGACCTACAATGTGGTGGGCAACATCAACGAGTGGCAAGTCACCATTGGCGAGACTACCTATGGCGGTCGTGAGGAGATGGTAGACTCCACGGGACTCATCGACTACGGTTCGCTCATCTACATCGGTCTGCAGCGCTCGAAAACAGCCCGCGAGGCCATTGGCATCATGACGTCGCTGGTAGAACAGTATGGCTACTATTCCGAGGGTGAGACATTCACCATCTGCGACCCCAACGAGGCTTGGATACTGGAGATGCAGGGCTGTGGCCCCGACCGCAAGAAGTCGAAGGAACGTGTGGTGTGGGTGGCTCGCAGAATTCCCGACGAGGCCATCTGTGGTCACGCCAACCAGAGCCGCATCGGACGCTTCCCCTTGAAGGACAAGGAGAACGTGCTGTATTCGAAGAATGTCATCAAGTATGCTCGTACCATGGGGTGGTTCGAAGGCAAGAACGAGGACTTCTCGTGGAAACTGGCCTATGCCTTCCCCGATTTTGGCGGACGCCGCATCTGCGATGCCCGTGTGTGGAGCTTCTTCAACCACCATGTGAAGGGCATGGACCGTTATCTGCCGTGGGCACTGGGCAAGGACAAGGATGCGGAGGACATGCCGCTGTGGGTCGTTCCCGACAAGAAGCTGAGCTTGGCTGACGTGATGGCTGACATGCGCGACCACTACGAGGGCACCCCTCTGGCCATCGACTCTACGGACATCGGAGGCGGTATCTGGCAGATGCCCTACCGTCCCACACCTTTATATTACAAGGTAGACGGCAAGAAATACTTCAACGAGCGTCCCATCTCCACGCAGCAGACCTCGTGGTCGTTTGTCAGTCAGATGCGCTCGTGGCTGCCTCGTCAGATGGGTGGCTGCTTCTGGTTCGGCAATGACGACGGCAACATGGTGGCCTATACGCCCGTCTACTGCTCGATGACGGAACGCCCCGAGTGCTACAACACACCGGGGGCTGACGATCTGAACTTCTCGATGAAGAATGCCTACTGGGTCGAGAACTGGGTCAGCAACATGGTCTATCCGCGCTATCGCATGCTGTTCCCCTCGCTGCAGCAGGTGCGCGACTCGCTGCAGCAGGCCTACCTGACCCAGCAGCCCGCCATCGAGGCCAAGGCCAAGGAGATGCAGCCCGCTGAGATGCAGCGCTTCCTGAACAACTATAGCGTGCAGCAGGCTCAGCAGATGCTGGAGCGCTGGCGCCAGCTGGCCTTCTATCTGGTGGTGAAGTACAACGACATGACGGTCCGCCCCGAGGAGAACGGCCACTTTGCCCGAGGCAAGTATGGTCGTGGAGCTACGGTGAAGCGTCCGGGATTCCCCACGCCCTTTGCCCGCGAAATCATCCGCCAGACGGGTGACCGATACGCTGTCCCCGAGTAGTATGTATTAATTAAAACACTTTACGCACATGACGCTGATTATTGTTACCATGCTCATCCTCTCCCTCGTGCTCATTGCCACGGGGCACCTGACGGGAGTCAACAAGGCTGCCATAGCCATGTTCCTCGGTACTGTGGGGTGGGTGGTCTATGTCTGTTGGGGAGCCGACTTTGTGATGGACCGTCACCCGGTGGAATACCTGGAGTGGCTAGCAGGCAGAGAGGCCACCAGCGAGACGGTGAAGTATTTCATTTATAATAATATCTTCCTGAAGTACGTCGGCAAGGCGGCAGCCATCGTCATGTTCCTGCTGGCGACGATGTCCATCGTGGAACTGCTGAACAACAACGGCTGCTTCGACTTCATCAAGGAGTGGATTCGCACGCGCAACTCCAAGCGCCTTCTGTGGACCATCACGCTGGCCACCTTTATCCTCTCAGCCAATTTGGACAACCTGACCACGACCATGACCATGCTGATCATTATGCATAGCATACTCCAGAACTCGCGTCAGCGCATGTATGTAGGTTCTGCCATCGTGCTGGCAGCCAACTGCGGCGGTTGCTTTACCGTCATTGGCGACCCCACGGGACTCATCCTCTGGGGCGATGGAGCCGTCACGGCCAGCCACTTCTCGGCATACCTTGCCCTGCCCGCCATACTGGCGTGGGTGGTGCCAACCATCCTCATCAACCGCGAGTTGCCCGACCGCCTGGACGTCGCCTGGAGCCCGTCGCCATATCGCGGCGACGATACCCGCCTGAACCGCTGGCAGCGCGTCATCATACTCATCGTGGGCATTGGCGGACTGTGGTTCATCCCCACGTTCCACAACATCACCAAGCTGGCCCCCTTCCTCGGCGCCCTCTGCGTGCTCAGCGTGCTGTGGGTGGTCAACGAAGCCTTCAACCGCAAGCTCATGGCTGCCGATCAGATGACGCAGCGCCGCATACCCATGTCGCTGCAGTACGGTGCCTTGCAGCAGATGCTGTTCATCATGGGCATCATGCTCGGCATGGGCGTCATCACCGAGACCGGCGTGTGGAGCGATGTTGCCGACTGGTTCGACACCTATATTCACGACGTATGGCTGATGGGCATCGGCGCAGGACTGCTGTCCGGCATCGTCGACTCCTTCACCATTGCCATTTCCAACATATCGCTCTATACCGTGGGCGTAGGCGATGTAGCCGTCAATGGCTCCTACTGGAGCATCATCGCCTATACAACGGCGGCGGGCGGCTGTCTGCTCTCCGTGGGCAGCATCAGCGGTATTGCCCTCATGAAGATGGAGCACGTCCACCTGGGCTGGTATGTCAAGCACCTCACCCCCAAGGTGCTGCTGGGCTGGATTCTCGGCTACGTCGTGCTCTGGTGCGAACTGAACCTGATTACGTTGTAAAGCCCCCTTCACTCTCAAAACTTTTAAATTATTCAAAAACGTTTGGCAGTAGATGTTTTTTTTTGTAATTTTGCGCTCAAAATGCTCGTAATTATAATATGATGAAGAGAAAACCTACGGTTATCAGTTGTGCTATAAAGAATTTCCTGCTTGCCATGATGCTGTCGATCCTGGTCGGTCAGTTGAATATCACTATAGACAGCGCCATTGTGAGTAATTTCATATCTACGGATGCCATGGCTGCCGTTAATCTGTGTATGCCTGTCAACCTTATCGTGTCAGCCCTCACCACGCTGCTTGGTATCGGCGCCACGATCATCGGTGCGCAAGCCATTGGCCGTCGTGACACTGATGCCGTCAGTGCCCATTTCTCCATTGCCTTGCAGAGCATTGCCGTAGTAGGTGTGATAGTCGGTATTTGCAGCTATTTCTATGTTGATGACGTCGTACGGATAGTGTGCGACGATCCGGGGCTGTCGGTCTATGTCCGCGACTATCTCATCGTTTACCTGACATTCTCGGTCTTTGTCATTCTCAATATGACGGTTGACGAGATGGTGTGCGTCGACGGCCGTCCGAAGAAGGCTGCCCAGGCGGTTATGCTCAGTGCGGCGGTGAACCTCGTCATGGACGTCGTGCTGATAAAGTTTGTCGGACTGGGCATGGCTGGTGCTGCCGGAGCAACAATCCTGTCGACTATTGTTGCCACGCTATACCTGTCTTCGCATCTGTGGTACAAGGGCTGTTCATTCCGGTTGAAGCTGTTTCACAGCCATTATCTGCGCTATCTTTGGCAAAATGTGTCTAATGGCATACCGATGATGCTGATGAATCTGCTGTTTTCCGCGCTGCTGACATTGCTCAACATCCTTGTGCTGCGCTATCTGGGCGTTAGCGGTGCTTACTCGATGTCAGTATGTATGATGATTCTTGTCGTTGTCATCATGGTGATGGGTAGCTTGGCTTCCACGTTGTTGTCTGTCGGTGGCGTGTTGAAGGGACAGCGGGACTTTCACGGCATGGTCATACTTGCGAAGCGCTGTTTTGCCATTGTCGCTGTCGGCACGCTGTTGGCGACCGTCCTGATAGAGGCTGTTCCCGAGGCGGTGTGCCAGCTGTTCGGGGCAAGGGACGCCCACCAGATCAGTGAGACGTCAGAGGCGCTCCGCATCGTGGTGCTGATGTTCCTCCCGTTTGGCCTCATTGTGATGCTGTGCCACTTCTTCCAACTCCTTGGCAAGCTGGTCCTTCCGCCGGTCATTATGTCGTTGCTCCCCGTTGCCCTCTTCGCCGGAATACATTTCTTTGCTAACTATATAGCCCCCGCAGCATTGTGGTGGGCATTCCCCGTTGCTTCCCTGGCAGTATTCGTCATCAGCGGTGTACTGTTCTTTGTTATGCGCGGAAGCATTCCGCGCAGTGAGCGTATCATCGATTTCAGTGTCACCAATGGCAAGGAAGAGAGAGGGCAGGCAGTCGCCTGCGTCATGGGACTGCTCGACACTGGCGAGAACGGCCGTTTTGCTGAAATGCTACAGCAACTACTGGAGCTGATAGCCGATGACAAAGTGGTCGACATCCTTGTTGACAAGGAAAAAGAGACTCCGGAGATATGCGTGAAATGGGACGGAGCAGAAATCGGAGCATTACCGTTTGAAAACGCAGAAAAAACCTATATGTATAATCAGAATATAGTATATTTAAAATAATGAAAAAGATATACCCTTTACTTCAGTCACAGGCAGGAATCTTTATTGAGTGGATTGCCGAACCTTCAATGACAAAATACAATCTGCCCAGTTATACGGTATTTCCGGGCAGTGAGTGTGCAGAGCAAGTCGCCGAGAATATCCGCAAGGTGCTGTTGCGTCATCCTGAGATGAATGCTCGTTTCGAGATGGTCGACGGCGAGCCGGTGCAATGGTGTGACAGCAGCCGTGAGCCTAACGTCGTCTTGCGTACGATGACCGAGAAGGAGGTAGAACCGCTTGTAAACGGAGCGTGGGTTCGTCCCTTTGACCTCCTTGGCAGTGAGCCGCTGTATAGGGTTCTGGTTGTACGTACGGAAGAGAACATACATTTGTTTTTCGACTTTCACCATATCATAGCAGACGGCTACACCGTTATGGCCAAGTTCCTGGGCGAGCTTTCTGCCATTTCCGAGGGTAGGGAACTGCCAGCAGTCAGCGACTACACCTTCTTCCAGGCCGCCGAGGACGAGCAGCAGCAGTTTGGCACCGAGGCCTATGCCTCGGCAAAGTCGTACTTCGCCGAGCACCTTGCCGGCAGTGAGTTTGCCCGCATGGGTGATGCCGTAGACAATCCCTGGGGTGAGTATCTCACCGCCACGGCAGAGCTGCCCTCTTCCGCCGTTAACAGCTGGTGCAGGGAGCATATCGTTTCCCAGCCATTGCTGTTCAATGCCGCCTTGGCGTTCGTGCTGTCACAGCTGCGCCGCGAGCAGAAGGTATGCTATTTCACGCTGCACCACGGCCGTAACGAGCGCCTCGCTGATGCCTGGGGCATGTTCGTGAAGTCCCTGCCCGTCTCCGTATCGATAGACTACAGCCAGAGCGTCCGCCAGTTCGTCAAGTCGCTCAGAAAGGAGTTAAGCCAGTCCACGAGGCTCTCCTCGGTATATCCGTTTACCCATTTGTGCCGCGACCTGCAGATGACGCCGGGCGTCTCGTTCAACTACCTTGCCCATGCCGGCGAAGAGAGCCTGTCTTATGGCGGCCATGTCTACAGAGGCCGTCAGTTCCCCATGACCCTGGTTGACCGTGACCTCGAGGTGGAGGTTTACACGAGCGAAGCCTCTTTCGAGATACGCTGCCACGGCAGCTCGGCCCTCTTCAGCATGGAGCGCCTTCAGATGTACGCCACCGCCATTCACGACTGTGTCTGCAACATGATGTCCGATGCCGACGCGCCTCTGTCTTCGCTCAGCATCGTCGGTTGCGAGGAGACATCGCGCATCATGGAGGTGTCAGCCGGAAAGCACCTTGACGTTGACGTCACGAAGACCTTCGTAGATGCCTTTGAGGAGCGTGCAGAGCAGTGTCCTGAGAATGTCAGCGTTGTCGACCGTGACGGTAGCCTGACCTACCGTGAGCTGAGCCAGTGGTCCAATGCCCTGGCACACCGCCTCATCAGCGAGGGCGTTGTCCCCGACAGCTTCGTGTGTGTCCTTCTGGAGCGCCGCAAGGAGTTCCCCTTGTCTGTCCTGGCCATCCATAAGGCCGGCGCAGCGTACACTCCCCTCGACTTCGAGTACCCTGCCGAGCGCCTGAACTATATGATCTCCAACTCGGAGAGCCGCGTGCTGCTGACCACGCATGACGTCCTTGACCGGAAGAAGGCCGAGGGCGGCTTTGACACAGGAGATGCCACGGTGATATATCTTGACGACATGGACTTCACGTCCTCGGGGACAGACTGCTCCCCGGTCAACCTCACCTCTCCGGACCGTCTTGCGTATATGATATACACGTCCGGCTCCACCGGCAAGCCCAAGGGCGCAATGCTCCACCAGGCCGGCTTGTGGAACTTCATCAACGTCGTCATCGACATGGAGGGCCTGACCGCCGCCGACCGCATAGAGGGTCACCGTTCGTTCTCCTTCGACGCGCATATCGAGGACATGTATGCCATCCTGACGCTCGGCGGCTCGTTCCATATCATGCCTTCCGAGATACGCAAGGACCCTGCTGCCATGCGCGATTTCATCGTGAGCCACGGCATCACCGGCGGCGGCTACAGCACAGCGGTCGGTGCGCTGCTTGTAAACACCTACCCGGACCTCCCCGTACGCTTCATCACCGCCGGCGGCGAGAAGCTTGAGGGCGTCTACAGCGACCATATAGAGATTATCAACGTCTACGGTCCCACCGAGTGCACCGACGACACCTCCTATTACAAGATTAAGCCCGGCGAGCGTATCAGCAACATCCCCATAGGCAAGTCCGTGGCCAATACGTGGAACTTCATCGTAGGCCCCAACGGGCAGCTCCTTCCCCTCGGTGCCGAGGGCGAGCTGTGCTTTGCGGGCATTCAGGTCGGCCGCGGCTACTGGCAGCTGCCCGAGCGTACCGCCCAGTCCTTTGTGGACTGTCCGTTTGTGACATCGGACGCGTGGGGCCGTCCCGTGCGTATGTACCATACCGGCGACCTTTGCCGCTGGAACAGTGA
This sequence comes from uncultured Prevotellaceae bacterium, assembly GCA_900318795.1. Lineage (GTDB taxonomy): Bacteria > Bacteroidota > Bacteroidia > Bacteroidales > Bacteroidaceae > Prevotella. Next base: position 48,096 of record ONLU01000024.1, read on the forward strand.
CGGCGACCTGGAGTATATCTCCCGTATCGACATGCAGGTGAAGCTTCGCGGCTTCCGCATAGAGCTCGGCGAAATCGAGTCGCACGCCATGCAGCTGGACGGGATGCTTCAGGTGGCCGCCGAGGTGAAGAAGATCGGGGTGGGAGAGCATCTCTGTCTCTATTACTCATTGGCCGACGGTGCATCCCTTGACGAGGATACGATCCGCTCGCACATGAAGAACTCGTCCCTTGCCGACTATATGGTTCCTACGCTCTATGTCGAGATGGCCACCATGCCGCTGACTCCCAACGGCAAGATTAACCGCAAGGCGCTGCCGCTGCCGGCACTGACGAAGGAAGAGATTGTACTGGCTGAGACCGACGGTGAGAAGCAATTGTTCGGGCTTGTTGCCGAACTGCTCAAGACCGACCAGTTCGGCGTCAACACCAACCTCATCTCCGTAGGACTCACTTCCCTCACGGCGATGAAGTTGTCGGCCCGTCTGGCGTCAGAAGGCATCACCCTGTCAACGAAGCAGATACTGTCCACGCCGTTCATCCGCGAGCTGGCGAAGGTGGCAGTGACGGAAGCCGCCCCTGCCGTGCATGGCTACGAGAAGCGTGAGTACTATCCGATGACGGAGAGCGTGCGTGCGCTGTTCCTCGACTGGGAGGCGCAGCCGGAGGCCATACAGTATAATGTCCCGCGCGTATCCATACTACACCATGTAGACGTAGCCCGTCTGCAGACGGCCCTCGTCGCAACCATCAATGCCCATCCCTTCCTGAAGATGCGTTTCGCAGAAAACGACGGCGAGATCATGATGCAGCGCCGTGACGAGTCGGAGGTGAGTGTGCCAGTCATCGAGCTTGACCAATCCGCCGAACCGACGAAGGATTTCTTCCAGGGCAAGATTCGCCCCTTCGACCTTCTTCACGACGACCTCTACCGTATAGAGATATACCGTCACGCCGGTACGGCCTACCTCTTCACCGACTTCCACCATACCGTTCTTGACGGCACGTCCTTGCAGATATTCCTTTCAGACGTTGCCAGGAGCTACAACGGTGAGTCCCTTGGCGACGAGCCGTTTACCGCCTTCGACCATGCCGTCGAGGAAGGCGACCTGACGTCAGAGGACAAGCTTGCCGCTGAAGATGCATACTTCGACAAGCTCTTCTCCGGCAAGGATGTGACCGTCTATCCGTATTCCGAGCTCTCCGACCTGGAGCTGGAGAATCGGGGCACCGTCCCTGCCGGTTCAGCCGATGCCGTTCGTGAGATCGGCACGATGCGCCATGCCTTTGTGGATCTGGATGGTGATGAGATACGTGAGTTCTGCCGCGTGCACGGTGTCACAGAGAGCAACTACTTCCTCACCACGACCATGATGGCCCTGAGCAGGCTGACAGGCCAGAAGAGCGTAATGCTCACTGCCAACACCAACGGGCGTTCCGCCGCACATCTGCAGCAGGCTGTAGGCATGTTCGTCACGTCGCTTCCTCTGGTGCTTGACGAGGTGGATCCCTCTGCACCGCTGTCTGAAACAGTAAAGGCAGTGCAGCGTCAGACACAGGAGACGTATTCCCTGGACTATTATCCGTTCCTGCGCCTGGCGAACCGCTACGGCATGAGGTCTGAGATCGTCTTCCTCTACCAGGGCGGCATCAACGATGCCGAGCACACCCTCGGTGGCGAGAAGTACGACGGCTACATGCTCACGCTCGACAGTGCCAAGGACCCCCTGACCATAGAGCCCTTCCCCAATGACAAGGGTGGATATACCATGCTGCTGGAGTACGACGGCTCGCTATACAACAAGACCGACATGACGCGTCTTGCCAAGGCCCTGACGACCTTTGCCGCGGAGGCTGTACGTCACAATGACGACATACGCGGCATCCCGCTGCTCTCTCAGGCGGAGGCCGTGGCCATGCTTTCTCTCTCCAAGGGCAGGGAGATGCCCGTTGTGGGCAACTCCACGTTCCCGTCGCTCTTCAGCGCTCAGGCCTCAAAGACGCCTCGGCACATTGCCGTGGTGGACGATACCGTGAGCTATACCTATTCCGAGGTGGGGAAGCGCAGCAATGCCTTCGCCCGCTATCTTGCCGGCAAGGGAGTCCGTGCAGGTGAGTTCGTATGCATCAGTATGCCGAACAGCGCTGACTTCGTTGTTTGTGCCATAGGCATAGAGAAAG
>ONLU01000060.1 GCA_900318795.1 uncultured Prevotellaceae bacterium
TGAAGGAAAAAAAGGTAAGTAATAGTGAGACGGATTATATGATGATGATCAACAGAACTCCTTCTTATCTTTTTTATGCACCTGTAAAGGGAACAGACTTGATATTGGCAGTAGTTGCTCCCAGAGTGATACTCGACTTGATGGGACTGGTAGTAGGCCTATTCATGCTGGTGATAGTTCTTTTCATCATACTGGTCACCTTCCTGGTATGCAGATTTGTCATCAAGCGTTCTGCGAAACCTTTGAAAGTGTTGGCAGATACAGCCGACAAGGTGGCTCAAGGACATTTTGACACACAGCTGCCATCTATCAAGTACAACGATGAGATTTACCAGTTGCGCGACTCTTTTGAGAACATGCAGCAATCGCTGACAACCTATGTGGAAGACCTGAAAACGACAACGGCGGCAAAAGCTTCGATAGAAAATGAACTGGAGATAGCCCACGGCATACAGATGAGCATGTTGCCGAAAACCTATCCCGCTTTCCCATATCGTAACGATATTGACATCTACGGACAGGTGACACCAGCCAAGGCTGTTGGTGGTGACCTCTACGATTTCTTTATCCATGATGAGAAACTGTTCTTCTGCATTGGAGACGTGTCGGGCAAGGGTGTACCAGCGTCATTGGTAATGGCGGTTACACGTTCGCTGTTCAGGAATATCGCTGCACATACGGCCCACCCAGACCGAATGGTAACAGCACTGAATGAAGCATTGAGCGACAATAATGAGACCAATATGTTTGTTACACTCTTTGTTGGTGTGCTCGATTTGTCATCAGGTCATCTCAGTTATTCCAATGCAGGTCATGATATGCCATTGCTGCTGACGGATGACGAGGTGATTGTCCTGTCTTGTGATGCCAATGTACCGGCAGGCGTCATACCTGGCTGGAACTTTACTTGTCAGCAGCTGGAGATGAAGACGGGCACTACACTTTTCCTCTATACAGACGGTCTTAATGAGGCTGAGGATATTCATCATAATCAGTTCGGAATGGAGCGTATGCAGCAGACGGCAATGAATGCAACTCGTACCCCCCAGCAGTTTATATCAATTATGAGAGAAGAAGTGGCGAAGTTTGTGGGAGATGCAGAACAAAGCGACGACCTGACGATGTTAGCCATCCAGTATAAAAAATAACCAGTTATCAGCGAATCATTTAAAGTCCAGAAAGATGATAAACGAGAATTTTATATACCTGTTGATTTTGGCATTTGCCTTGTCTATCATTATAATCATGGCTTCTATCATTATCCCCATTCGTTTCTTCAACTGGAAACGGTGGAAGGGACTTGTCCTGGGACTCGTGTTGCAGCCTATTGTATGTGCCATTCTGATATATTTGGTGTTTATGGGAATCATTGGCTACCAAGAATACATAGCCAATCGTCAGAGAGAAGCTGCTATGGTCGCCGTGTGCACGGTTAAAGCAGATTCTACAAAAACGGATACGCTGACCTGGTATATTAAAGCTGACGACGAATGCTTCTTGGTAGATGACAAAGAGTTCAAAGCGTTTGATGTCATCCGACTTGGTCACTCCAGTGTAGGGGTGGAAGATCGGATTGTCGTTAAGTTTAACGTGAAGAAAAAGCAAGCTGTAGCCACTGATTTTGGTAAACCTATCAAAGTCGAAAAGGTGGACTGGGAACAGGTTAGAGACTATTTGAACAAGAAATAACACCTCATCATTTGTAGGTATTTTAAGACGTAAAGTTGATAATATAGAATTTATTTGCTACTTTTGCAGATAAATAATATAAGGTTATGAAACTATCTGAACTGAAGAACGGTGAGCACGCAGTCATCGTGAAGGTACATGGTCATGGTGGCTTCCGCAAGCGCATCATCGAAATGGGCTTTATCAAGGGTAAAACGATAGAAGTGATGCTGAATGCCCCCCTGCAAGACCCTGTCAAGTACAAGCTCATGGGCTATGAGGTCAGTCTGCGCCGTCAGGAGGCAGAGATGATTGAGGTGCTCACGGAAGCGGATGGGAAGCCCCAGGATGGCCCGACATTTCCCCAAGGCATGAGGGTGGAGGTGGAGAACAGCCGCCGCAAGGACATCAACCCCGAGGACCATCCCGACGACTATCTGCAACACATGGCTCTGCGCGAGCACCGTACCATCAACGTAGCGCTGGTGGGCAATCCCAACTGTGGCAAGACCTCACTCTTCAACTTTGCTTCGGGCGCCCACGGACATGTGGGCAACTACTCGGGTGTTACCGTCGACGCCTCCGAGGCCCACGCGTCCTATTTCGGCTATGAGTTCAACCTGACCGACCTGCCAGGCACCTATTCGTTGTCGTGCTACTCACCAGAGGAGCTCTATGTGCGTCAGCACTTGACAGAACAGACACCCGATGTCATCATCAACGTCATCGACTCGTCCAACATCGAGCGCAACCTCTACCTGACCACTCAGCTGCTGGACATGGACATTCCCATGGTAGCAGCACTGAACATGTACGACGAGTTCGAACGTCGTGGCGACTCGCTGGATCTGAAGGTGCTCTCCACCTTGTTGGGTACGCCGCTGGTACCTACCTCGTTCAAGAGTGGTATGGGGGTTGAAGCGTTGTTCCGCACCGTCATCCAGGTCTATGAGGGTGTCAGCCATACGGCCCGACACATCCACATCAACTACGGACACGAGATAGAGGACGGCATCCGTCACATCCAGTCCTACCTGAAGCCCGATGGCAGCATCAATCCCCGCTATTCAACGCGTTATGTGTCGCTGAAACTGTTGGAACACGACACAAATATCGAGAGTTTCGTGCGCCAGAAGGCCGGAGAGCGTAGCAAGTCCATCCTCGTCGAGCGCGACAAGGCTGCTGCCCGTGTCTTTGAAGAAACCAACAGCGACTCCGAGACGGCTATCATGGATGCCAAGTACGGATTCATCAACGGAGCGCTGACGGAAGCACATTTCAAGGCCGGCAACAAGCAGGATACCTACAAGACCACTCACATCATAGACAACGTCCTGTCGAACAAATACCTGGGATTCCCCATCTTCTTCCTCATCCTCTTCCTCATGTTCCAAACAACCTTCGTCCTCGGACAGTATCCCATGGACTGGATAGACGCAGGTGTGGGGTGGCTGGGCGACTTTGTCAGCCGCACGATGGCGGACGGTCCGCTGAAGGACATGCTGGTGGACGGTGTGATAGGTGGAGTAGGGGCCGTCATCGTCTTTCTGCCACAGATTCTGATACTCTACTTCTTCATCTCGCTGATGGAAGACTCGGGCTACATGGCACGTGCTGCCTTCATCATGGACAAACTCATGCATGGCATGGGACTGCACGGAAAGTCGTTCATTCCGCTGGTCATGGGCTTTGGCTGTAACGTGCCTGCCATCATGGCTACGCGTACCATCGAGAGCCGCCGCTCGCGACTCATCACCATGCTCATCCTGCCGTTCATGTCCTGCTCGGCACGATTGCCCATATACATCATGATTATCGGCACCTTCTTCGCCGTCGAATACCAGTCGTTTGTCATGCTATCGCTATATGCTATTGGAATTGTTACAGCAGTCATCGTCAGCAAGCTGTTCTCGACCTTCGTTATCAAGGGTGAGGACACGCCTTTCGTCATGGAACTGCCACCCTATCGCTGGCCGACAGCAAAAGCCATCGTACGCCATACGTGGGAGAAAGGCAAGGAGTATCTGAAGAAGATGGGAGGCATCATTCTCGTGGCCAGCATCATTGTCTGGGCACTGGGGTACTATGGTCCCGAGGGACAGGCACCCGACATGCAACAATCGTACATCGGGCTGATGGGACAGTGGATATCGCCCCTGTTCTCGCCCCAGGGATTCACCTGGCAGCTGGACGTGTCGCTCATTGCGGGTGTAGGAGCCAAGGAGATTGTGGCATCTACCATCGGAGTACTGGGCGGACTCGAGGGCATCAGTCCGTTGGTGGCATACAGCTATCTGCTCTTCGTGCTGCTCTACTTCCCCTGCATAGCCACCGTCGTTGCCATTCGCCACGAGAGTGGTTCGTGGCGATGGGCCGTTTTCTCAGCCGTCTATACAACCCTGTTGGCTTGGGCTGTCTCAGCCGTTGTCTACCAGTTGGGCAGTCTGTAGGAAACGCTGGTACTCGCTCTCGAAGTTAGGGGTCAGCACACCCTTCCCCATAGCCTCTTTGATTTCGTCGGGCGACCAGAAGCGTCCACCGTCCAACTCGTCAGCCGAGGGACGGACGGGACCGTCATAGACCGTCTTGTTGACATATACCAGTTCGCGCTCGCGCCGGCTGTCGAAGACATACTTCCCGATGCGTTCAGGCACGAAGTCTACTATTCCCAACTCCTCGCGCACCTCGCGCTGCAGGGCCTGTTCCGGGGTTTCACCATAGTCTATGTGACCACCAACGGCAGTGTCCCACTTGCCGGGCTGTATGTCTTTCCACTCAGGACGCTTCTGCAAGTACAGCTCGCCTTTGGAATTAAACACATGCAGGTGTACCACAGCGTGCAGCAGCCGCGAACCGTTATGACACTCGCCACGCGTCGCCTTGCCCGTCACACGACCGTCTTCATCCACCAGTGGAAACAGTTCTTCACTATTGTCTCTCATTGTTGTTATGTTGTGTTTGTTGTTAAATATTCATCCAGTACAATCGTTCTTGGTCCGGCATCTTTTCAATGGCATAGCGGAGGGTTGTTCGCGGCATCTGACTGGCATGCTGGCGGAGAAAGTCGCGCAAAAGGTCCATGGACACCCGCTTGCCCATCTCGCGCAACATCCAGCCAACAGCCTTGTGCATCAGGTCGTGAGGATGGCGCAGATGGACCTCGGCATAGCGCAGACACCACGAGGCGTCGCCCTGCTGCGACGTCTTCCACGTGCAGACGATGCTCATGCGCTGTCGCCACAAACAGCTGCTGGACGCAAGCTCGTCAAGTGTCTCCAGCTTGTAGTCCTTGTGTAGTCCGGCATGTCCGTCAGGAAGCATGGTGGGCAGCATCAGCCAGTGACCGAGTATCTTCGGCGCAGACAAATCCACCAAGTCCCAATTGTTGGCTCTTTCAGCATATTTGAGGTAGAGCATAAGGATGTCGTCACGCTTATGAATGGCCTCGACATCGTTGACAAGGCGTTTGGCAGTCAGCCGTTCGAAGTGCCAGACGAGTATCAGGAGTCCGCAGAGCCGTACCTCGTGCCACCGGCTGGTCAGCAGCTCGGGAATCTCGCTCAGGGGTATGTCCTTCGCTGCTGCTTTCACGACCTCGCGCGTCTGAGGCACCTTGATGCCGAGGAACTCATCGCCATAGCCGTATTCGCCAGGAGCCGTCTTGAAGAAGCTCATCAGCACCCGCTGCTGCGTTTCATCGTGTAGCGACTTCATATATCGAATAATCTCCTGTGCTGTCATATTTGCCTTTATTTTGATTTACTGGCTGCAAAATTATGAAAAATCGAGAGCAGAACAAAAGATTTTTAATCTTTTTTTATACCAAGACTAAAATGCCAGGCTGGATGTCTCGATGTGCAATCAGCCATGAGCATGAAATACTCCAACGAGCGCAACGATTTACAAGAACTTACATCGGAATACAACGTACTACTTTTGATTACCATTTAGTTGTGAATATTCCTTCACGGCATCGAAGCAGGGGCACGCTTTCAGCGGGTTCAGGTCGTGATGGCCTACGATGAGGGCGCGGGGGTAGCGCTCCTTCAGTGCCTTCAGCAGCCGCCTGAGGGCTTTCTTCTGTGCCTCGGTGCGTGTGTCGGCGGGTTGACCGCGAATGTCAAGCCCGCCCTCGTAGCAGACGCCTATCGAGTGGGCGTTGTGGTTCCGGCAGTGGGCGCCCGTGAGCCATTCCGGTCGTCCCGGCTCGATCTGTCCGTCCCGACGGACCACGTAGTGGTAGCCTATGCCGAGCTTCCAGCCCTGGCTCATCTGAATAATCTGTCTCCAAGTATCCTTCTTCATAACATTTTTGAACTTTGAACTTTGAACTGCGGCAAAGCCGCATTGAACCTTGAACTCTTAGTCTACTCATCCGAGTTGGTGCCGCCGTCCGGGTCGTGGTAGTCGCCGTTGCCATCGGTATTACCGCTGCCAGAAGCATTCTCACCGCTGGTAGATCCGCCGCCGGTCGTTCCACCGTTGCCCGCAACCTTCGTCGTGGCGCTGACTTTCTTCAGCGTAGCCTCCAGGTTCAGGTTCTTGGCAATCAGTTCGCCGGTGGCACGGGCACGCAGTTTCACGCCCTTGATGTTCTTCGAGACGCTGAAGACTTCCTCGGAAGCGGCACCGCCGTTGTTCTTGATGCCCAGAGAGAAGATGGCGAGGTCGGCAATCTTCACGTTCTTGCCCTCCAGCAGCAGTTCTTTGATACAGCCAACCATGTCGGTCAGCATTCCCTTGATGGCACCCTTCGAGTACGGTGTGTTGTGGTTCGACATGTGTTCAGCGAGTCCGTCGAGTTCAATCGTTTCCTCAATGACGGGATAGGCAAAGTGCTTGCCGAACGCCGCCGACTTCGGATTCGTGTTCTTTCGCAAAATGTACAGAATCATAATCAACATAAGTGAAAAGTGAAAAATAAAGAGTGAAGAATTTGCTACCGCGCGACTTGCATCTTCATCAACTCTGTCAGAGCGTTTCTCTGATATTGCAAAGGTACGACATTTGGAAACCGCGATTTCCGCTTCGTGCAGGCTCATACCGATATTGCCGCATAACGCACGATAAAGACGCAAAAAAACGTAGCCAGCCGTGTGACTACGTTTCCAGATCGATGCAGAACCTGTCTGCTATCCATTTCACAATGTGGGGTGGCAGCACCCTCATGCCCGGCTTCAGTCCCATCCGTGTCAGTTCCTTGCGGTATGGTCGGCACCAGTTCATCAGTGTCCTCACCGTTACACCCGCGCTGTCTGCCAATTGTTGTTTCGTCATTGCTTTCATAATGTCATATTGTTTTCAATTGCTAACTATCATACTTCTGTTGTCCAAGTGCCATACTTACGAGGCATAAACATCATACTTGCGGCTGGGGGAAGAACAGGTCCGCGAGGTCTATCTTGGCGGCTTTCTGGAGTGGGGTAGCGTGCTGCTCCAGGATGCTGCTCACGCTGACGGGGTGTCCGAACACGTCGCTGGCAGCCTCGGCCACGTCGTACCAGTCGCGGTAGGTCTGTCCGTCCTCGTCGGTGTCGGGGAAGAGGATGACGCGACGGCCTTCCAGCGGACGCAGTTTCGCCACGTTCAGTTCCGTCTTGCCACCCGTGGCGAGCCATATATAGTTAGGCTTCACCTCCGACATGATGACAGCCGTCTTCTCTGCCTCCACCACTGCCACTTTCACATCAGCCATCTTACATCTTACATCTTCCATCAATAGGTGCAACCCAAACAGACAATGGTCATTGTTCCAGTCCTTTGGCAGTCGACCACTCTTCCGCAACAGGTAGGAAGCCCATGTCGGTTTGCGGTCGTGGTCGCGGTGACAGTCGGGGCGGTAGTGCATGATCTTGCCGTCGCGCAACAGGTCGCACTCGTCAATCTGCCAGAAGATGACGCCGCCGTCGCGACTGGCGCCCAGCCGGTAGCGCTGTGCCGCCCGCTGCATCTGCTTTTCGCTGAGGTAGCCGTTACTGACCACCGCCCGGCAGAACTCCGATGCCGTGCCCAGTCGCTGCTGCCACAGCCGCCGACCCTCAGCCCGCTGCTCATCCAACTGCTTCCTCATTGCCTTGAACGTATGCTTAAAAACTTCTTCCATCTTCATACATCATCCTTCATACATCTTACTTCTTCCATCATCCATCCCTGAGGGGAGCCCTCCCCTCATATTGGAGTCCCCCATATAGGGGGACGGAAATATGGAGGGGTGAGGGGCTTCAGAAGGGCTCGCCGTCGTCCTGATACAGTTCCGTCTGAACAGGAGCCTGTGGCCTCAGAGCATAGATGACGTGAGCCGCATGGTCGTACGACTTCATGATGACCTCTCCGTTGACAGCCTGTTCCAACAGCGAGTTATAGAACTTCCACGAACGGATGTTCGATAGCCGGCACACCTCCGAGCGCAGTTCCGCACCCGTCACCTGTTGCCGCCCACCAATGGCATCGCTGAAGAGCCGCCGCACATCCACCTGCCACTGGTCGTGCTCGTCGTGGCAGATGTAGTTCGTATTCAATTGCGGATAGCCATCCGTCTTGTCCTTGCTGCCTCCGTCTGTCGGTACGTCACACGTCACGGGCAGACCGTCGTCGCCCACCTCGAAGTACATCGTCCGTTCGATGTCATACTTGCGGGTCAATATCTGCTCCAGCGAGAAGATGCGTTGTGGCATCAGTTTCTCGCAACTATACACCTCAAATGCCTTGTTCATCAGTTCCGTACCAATCCATCCGCGCAGATTACGGTCCTCGCCGCTCTTGTTCTGGTGGAGCACACACACGATGCAGCAGTCGTGTTCCGTGGCCAGGTGCATCAGTTCCTCCATCACCTCCTGCGCCAGCACGCCGTCGTTGATGTCGTTTACCAGATCACGTATGCCATCGACAATCACCAAGTCGGGCTTGCATCTCATCACCGCCTCACACAACAGGTCGCGCCGCTCCTTCCATGGCACACCCCGCACGTTGAAAATGTCAAACAATTTCCCGCCTCCGTCAGCCATCCTCATCACCCTGTTCCTGAGGATGTCCTGCGTTGACTCGTCACTCTGCTCCGTGTCGTACCACAGCAGCCGTAGCGGTGACTCCGGTTCACGATGGAACGACAGCACGTCGCTCACCTGGCAACATGCCATCAGCATCGAGGTGACAAACGTCTTGCCCGACTTCGCCTTACCCGTGATCGCCACCAGCTCGCGCCGTGGGAAGCACGGCTTGCCGAACAGCCGGAACAGGAAGTCCATCTTCGGCAACTCCTTCTCCGGCGTAATCCTCAACTGCTCCAGCAACAGCATCTGCGGGCTCAGCGCTGTCTCCTCACCCGCATGTTCCAGCTCTGCATCCAACTGGCTCATCACATTCTCATTCATAACTTCATTCGCTTGTTAAACTTTTATGCCGCGAAGTTACGAATAATCTCCGATTCCTACTCCCCTTAGGGGTACTACGCGTGGTACTACGGTTTAATGAATTTTGGACTCGAAATAAATAAATGAGCAAATTGAGAAGTATTATTTGGTTGTTTCATTTAGTTTTTAATAGTCCCGATGCGCAAGCACCGGGACTTTTGCTTCCTAACCAAATAGCTGCTTCAGTTCATCCTGAAGGTCGAGCGTTCTTTTTCTGGTGAGAGCCAAATTGTAATCACTCCGCATATACTTCCTGTTCCACAGCCCCTCGAACACCTTCCACTTCTCCTTGATGCCCAGCCGCTCCGCTATCGCATCGGCCAGCAGTGCCGCCTGCGTTCGGGAAATAAGCGGTTGATAGTTGGCATCCACATAGCCCGCATCCTGAGCTTTCTGCCATAGCACCATCGCTTTATCGGTGCGTAATAAAGGGGGTAGGGTAGGTGCGTCTATGTTTCCTTTCTCTTTTTGCGATTTGGGACAAACGTCCCCATAGAAGTTCTGCGTATCCACATGATCCACGTGGAGACTGCCTTTTTCGTAGATGTTTAACACGATGCTGCCTTGATGGTTACTGTCTGCCTGGTGCAGCTTCTCAAGCAGTTCGTTCACCTTCTTCAGGACATCGGCGGGCAGCAGGTCGCCAAGTCCTCCCAGATTGTCTGGGACTTCTTCATTTTGATTCATATTCACGTTTTTCTCTAAAATTAAACAATAAGATGATTTTGGAGAAAAACGGAGATTGTGGGGTTATTTTGGGTTTCTCAACATTCTTCACAGGTTTAACCACAAACCTTTCACGGGATGTTGATACGGCCAAAGCCCACGCCCTCCGTATGGATTGCGTGAGCAGGCAGCCGTCTTTTCCCGTGATATTCTTTAGAGTGGTTAATTCGTGAAGAAATCGAGAAAGCTGGTTGCTCAGCGGGTGCAAAGTTACTCCAATTCTTTGAAACACCCAAATGTTTTGCTATTTATTTAAGGACTCATAACTATTTCAGGGTTTAAAGGGTTGGACTTCATCCTTCGTTTTCTCGCCATGGCAGAGTTTGAGCAAGCTCCACTCTGCTCAATTGCGCTTAATGAAAACGTTCAACTTCATGTTTTTTTATGCGAATTCTTTGATCATTCCATCCTCATACACCATTCCTCTCCCCCTCACCGGCGAGAGGGATGTTTCATTTTGGCAATATGGTGTCTGGTGTTTCATTTCAGTAATTCTATAAGAGGGCGAGCAACAAAAATGCAAGGACGGCAATCAGGAGGAAGAGAAGTTTTGCTTGTTTCATTTCGCTTTTATGGACACAGGTGAAAGGAATTCTTCAAGAATATAATGCTCAATAGACTCTGC
>ONLU01000025.1 GCA_900318795.1 uncultured Prevotellaceae bacterium
TCCTCTAGCTTAGCTGAAGGGGACGGGGGATGTTCGAAAAAGAAGGATAGTAAGCGGTCATTTTAGACCGTATTGCGTACCTATATATAATGATTACTATTGTAACCTATTTCTATTACCTCAAAAAAATATTCTGAAAAATAGATGAAAACGCTTGGGAATATCGAAAGAATCGTGTAATTTTGCAGCAGAATTGATGGGAATACAAGATGACGTAGCAAAGGATTTGCTCTCTGAAGCATAGTGTAACAATCGGGGTGGACAACCTCGTAAACATCAGCCTGAAAAGACTGTTGTATGTGCGTTCTTTATAATATTGTTACACTAAATTCATTCAAATTATGCGAAGAAGAACAACAGAGTAAGGCTTAGGGATGTCATTTCAGAAACGGAATGCGAACTATTAGACCGTCGATGCAGTCAACTCTGGCGGGCTCTTGGATATCCTGAATACGACTGGTGGGATGACAGAGTTGAGTACCTAACTAGTACTTACTTTGGAACAACTTATTATTATTTGTTTGTCGAAAAATACGACGGCTACTACGATGAGTTGATAGGCGAGTGGGAGGCTAAGATGGAAAAAGCGGAGGCAGAGCAGGATACCCAACAGATTTTCCGAGACGGTCAGGGCGATAACCTTCCTCCTTGCTCTCAAGACTTTACGGATTACTGGCACGACGGCCACGCTTGGAGCATTGTGGCAATAGTACGGCAAGAAAAAAGCTATTAAGCAACTTTTCCGAACAACTTCTTGGTCGTTTCAAAAAAATACCTTATCTTTGTCACTGCAAACTTAAGATATAGATATTAAAACTTACACAAGGGTTGTGTCCCTAACTAAAAATTGGGATATCCAAGAATACAGTTATGAAACAAATGAAGAAGGGGAAAATTATCATTCTGCAGGCTGTCATGGCTCTATTGCTGATGTTTGTAACGGGAGCTGTCCATGCAACTGATGCCACACATCAAGCAGACAGCCTGAAGGTAGAAGAGCTAAAGGCAGAGAACGAACTGCTGCAACAGCGGTCGCGCTTCACTACTGGCGGCATAGCCATGATTCTTGGTATTGGTGCCATACTGGTGTTTCTGGTGGTGAACAACCGCTGGAACCACCGGCTGGAGGTAAAAAACCGTCAGTTGCAACGTGAGCGCAATGTGACGATAGCCCAGAACAAGCAACTGGCCATAGAGCGCGACCGGGCCGAGGCGGCACTACGCGCAAAGACTGCCTTCATGCAGAGTATGACCCACGAAATCCGCACACCGCTCAACGCCATCAGCGGATTTTCGCAAGTGCTCACCATGCCTGACATCGACCTGCTTGACGAAGAACGGTTTGAGTTAAGCCAGCGCATTCAAGAGAACACACGATTGCTGACCAACATCATTGACGACTTGATCTTGATTTCAGATTTAGAAAGCAGAGTCGAGCTGCCCGTGCCTAAGGCCTGCAACATATCGGATTTGGCAACAGAGGCTATAGAAAAGACCAGGGAATTGGTCGCTCCTGCGGTGCTGCTTCGCAGCCGGTGCTCTTTAGCTGACGACCAGTCCTTTATGAGTTATCCCCGCATGATTCAGTCAATCCTGAAACAACTGCTCGACAATGCCGCCAAGTTTACCCGAGAGGGAAGCATCACCCTGACAGTCGACCGCGAGAACGACAACCTGCACTTTGCGGTCATCGACACAGGTCCTGGCATTCCCCCTGACAAGAAGGAGTACATCTTCGAAAGATTCTCCAAACTCGACAGCTTTGCACAAGGCACTGGACTCGGACTGTCTATAGCCCGCATGATAGCCGAGCGATTAGGCGGCACACTGACACTCGACACCAGCAGAAGCAGCGGTTCCAAGTTCGACCTCATCATTCCCATACAGCAAAACGCATGAAAGAAAGAGTCTTATCGCTCATGGGCTTCTCCATGCAGAGAGACCGCCTGAAGACCGAAATCCTGTCAGGTCTCACCACCTTCATCACGATGGTCTATATCCTGGCCCTCATGCCAGTTATGTTTGCACCGTTGGGCAGCAAGGGGTTTCCCATAGAATCCATTTTCACAGTCACCGCTCTTGGGGCCATCGTGGGCACGCTGTTCATGGCTTTCATTGCCAAGCGTCCTTTCGGACAGGCACCGGGACTGACTCTGAATGTTTTCTTCGTTGAGACGGTATGCCTGTCGCTGGGCTATCCCTGGCAATTCGCCCTGACGGCAGTCTTTGTTGAGGGCTTGCTGTTCATCGCTATCTGCATGAGCAACATGCGCCAGCTCATCTTTGAGATGCTTCCCGCCTCGCTGAAGTACGGCATAGCGGCGGGCATAGGTTTCTTCATTGCCATGATAGGCTTCAAGAACAGCGGACTGCTGGCTGAGGGTACCATTTTCAACCACATGGAAACGCTGGCAACACCCGCCTCTCAGCTCTTTATACTTGGCATCGTACTCACAGGTCTGTTCACCATCCTGCGCATTCGTGGAGGACTGCTGCTCAGCATCGCCATTGTCACCCTCGTGGGCATTCCGCTGGGTGTCACAACCATGCCTGATCGTCTCTTCACACTACCCCCCACACCAGTACCGCTCTTTTGCCAGTTCTCATGGGACTTCCTGCTGATGCCCGACTTCTGGGTATGTGTACTGACCATGCTGTTCTTCGACGTTTTCGACAGTCTGGGCACAGTGGTAGGCGTGATGGCTTGTTCGGGAATCATCCGCAAGGATGGTCGCATTCCACATCTGCGCAATATCATGCTCAGCGATGCACTGGCCACCTCTGCAGGTGCCTGTCTTGGCTGTAGCACGGTGACCACCTATGTGGAGAGTGCCACGGGGTTTGCCGAGGGAGGCCGCACGGGCGTTGCTGCTTTGGTCATCGCGCTCTGTTTCACGGTCAGTTTGTTCTTGGCTCCGCTGTTTTTGGCCATCCCCTCAGCAGCCACCGCCCCAGTGATGATTATCGCCGGGTTCTATCTGTTTGGTGTCGTGCGCCACATCAAGCTATCCGATCCCGTTGAGACCATGCCTGCATTCATTACCATCCTGCTCATGCCAGTAACAGGTAGCATCACCGACGGTATTGTCTTCGGTCTCTTCACCTTCATCATCCTGTCGTTTCTTTCAAGATGGATCATACGTTATAAACACATCCGATAAGTACTATTGATTTTGCCTTAGTGAATGTTATACCCTAAAAGATGATCGATTAGTAACATCGAAAAGAGGCTCCCTTCAGTGGAAGCCTCTTCTTTTATCTGGGAGGAATCTGCCGGTAATCAGATTTTGTCCAATGCCTGCTGGATGTCGGCGAGGATGTCGCTGACGTCCTCAATGCCTACAGAGAGGCGGATGAGGTCTGGAGCTACTCCGGCTTCACGCAGCTGCTCGTCGCTCATCTGGCGATGGGTGTGCGAGGCGGGATGGAGCACACAGGTGCGGGCATCAGCTACGTGGGTGACGATATTGATAAACTCCAGTGAGTCCATGAACTTGATGGCGGTCTCGCGGGTACCTTTCAGTCCGAAGGCGATGACACCACACGAACCGTTGGGCAGGTACTTCTGGGCCAGTTGGTGACTCTCGTCACCGGGCAGTCCGCTGTAGTGTACCCAAGCCACGCGGGGGTCGTTGTTCAGGAACTCAGCCACACGCTGGGCGTTCTCGCAGTGACGGGGCACACGCAGGTGGAGCGTCTCGAGACCGAGGTTCAGCAGGAACGAGTTCATGGGTGCAGGAATGCTGCCCAGGTCGCGCATCAGTTGTGCCACCAGTTTGGTGACATATCCCAGCTTGCCAAACTTCTTGGTATAGGTCAGTCCGTGATACGACTCGTCAGGAGTGGTCAACCCCGGGAACTTGTCGGCATGAGCATCCCAGTCGAAGTTGCCACTGTCGACCACACAGCCGCCCACCTGCGTGGCGTGACCATCCATATACTTGGTGGTAGAGTGTGTCACGATGTCGGCACCCCACTCGAAGGGGCGGCAGTTGATGGGGGTCGGGAAGGTATTGTCGACAATGAGGGGCACACCGTGCTTGTGTGCTATGCGGGCAAACTTCTCAATATCGAGCACCTTACAGCCGGGATTGGAGATAGTCTCACCAAACAGCGCCTTGGTATTGGGACGGAAGGCAGCAGAAATTTCCTCCTCGCTGGCCTCCGGATTGACGAAGGTGCACTCGATGCCCAGTTTCTTGAGCGTCACACCGAACAGGTTGTAAGTGCCTCCATAAATCTCGTTAGAGGTAACGATGTGGTCGCCAGCCTCACAGATGTTGAACACAGCATAGAAGTTGGCAGCCTGTCCCGATGAGGTGAGCACCGCCCCTACTCCACCCTCGAGAGCAGCAATCTTGCTGGCCACAGCATCGTTGGTGGGATTCTGCAGGCGGGTATAGAAATAACCCTCTTTCTTCAGGTCGAAAAGGTCGGCCATCTCCTCGGTGTTGTCATACTTGTAAGTAGTGCTCTGGATGATGGGGAGCACACGTGGGTCGCCGTTCTTGGGCTTCCAGCCTGCCTGCACACAGAGGGTGGCAGGCTTCAGTGATTTTTCCATAATCTTTTTGTTCGTTAAAAAACTGGGGGGTAACCAGTTCACACATTTATTGTTTGATAGTTTGTAATTGCTTGTCGCCAGGCTTGAAGAGCAGGCCTATGCACTGCTTGGCATCAGCCTTGTAGGGGCGCAGTTCTACCTTGTCCCACTGAATCTGGTCAGTACGCTGGGCAAGGGGTACATGAGGTATGAGCGAGCCGTCGCGCACCAGGATGATGGCAGGTATCTCGCCCGACTTGATGGTCTGCCAGCCACCGTCATACACCTTGCCGGTCTGGTAGTCTATCCACTTGCCACGAGGCAGGTAGACATCACGCTCTGTGCCAGACTCCATGAGGGGAGCCACCAGCATCTGCGAACCAAACATATACTCGTCCTCAACAAGCCAGGCACCCTTGTCCTCGGGGAACTCGACGAGCAGGGCACGTACCATTGGCAGGCCACGCTCAGAGCAGTCCTTGGCCTGGGCATAGACGTATGGCATGAGTTTGTACTTCATCTCGGCACACTGACGGAAGGCCTTGGTGAACGACTCGGAAATGAGCCAGGGCTCAGTGGGAGGCGCACCATGGGCACGGGTGTGGCTGGACAGGAAACCAAAGGGTAGCCAGCGACGATAGATATCCTCGGGAGAGGCCGTCACGAAGCCTCCCATGTCGTGGCTCCAGAACGAGAAGCCCGACAGACCGAACGACAGACCGCCGCGCAGGTCACCCAATAGTCCAGTATTGGTGGTGGCAGCGTCGCCACCCCAGTGGAGCGCATAGCGCTGTGAGCCAGCCCATGCAGAGCGTGCCCAGATGATGCCCTCGCCCGGATGCGAGCGTTCCACCTGTTCCCACAGAGCTTTGTTGTAGCGCAGGGGATAGAGGTTGTGCTCGTAGAGTCCGCCACGTCCGTTATGATAGAAACCGTTGTAGGGTGCAGCCTCACCAAAGTCGCACTTGATGGTGGAAACACCCTGGCGCATGAGTCCCTCAATCTTCTGCTGATACCACTGAACGGTCTCAGGATTGGTGAAGTCGAGGACGGCATCCTCGTAGGTCATGCCACCACTGGCATTGCGCACATGCAGGTTGCGGTCGACAATCTCGCGGAAGAAGCGGTTCTTGGGCGTAAAGTAAGGCAACTGCCACAGACAGGTGTGAAAGCCGTCCTTGGAGAGTTGCTTCAGCATACCCTCTGGGTCAGGGAAGCGATCCTTGGCAAACTGGTAGTCACACTGCCAGTCGACACCAAACCAGCCCGTATCGAAGTGGATGACGTCAGCAGGTATCTTGTGCTTGCGCAACTGACGGGCAATGTCGAGTCCCTCCTCCTGCGAAAAATAGGTGATGCGGCTCATCCACGTGCCAAAGGACCATAGGGGCAGCATGGGCGAACGGCCCGTCAGGGCGGTGTATTCATACAATATTTCCTTGGGTGAACCAAGGAACACGAACAAGTCAAGCTGTTCGTCTGCCATAAACAGGCGGTCAGCACCGATGTAAGAGGCTCCGAAGTCGCAGGTAACGGGTGCCGAGGTGTGCATGAAGATGCCATAGCCACGATTGGAGAAGAAGAACGGCACGGGCTTATACTGTCCGTCGGTCTCTGGTCCCTGGGGGTCAGTGACGCTGAGCTGCACCTTCTGGCCAACCTTATTTAACGAGGTGAACGACTCTCCACAGCCATAGATGCGCTCACCGGGAGCCAGCGTGAAGACAGGGTTGACTGCACGAGAGTTGTCGGAACCACGCTTGATGAACGAGAACGGCAGGAGCTTGACCTGCGAGGAATCGTTGTCGATGGCGTGACGCGTCTGCGTCATAATGCGTCCCTGCCGGTCCTTCAGCACCAGACGGAAGGGATGACGCTGAATCTCCAAACGCCCATACTCCGTTTCGTAAGCAACGACAGTACCATTGCTCACGCTACGCCACGCTGCAGACGAAGGCACGGGACCAGCCAGCATGGGGCTCTCGCTGTCCTTGCGCGGGGCAGCAATGGGCGAGGTCAGCATGCGGATGCGTACACAATGGGGACTGACGAAGTCGACCTTCAACTGCAGGTTAGGGTCGTTGTCGTAAGCAGCATCAGGGAAGTCGAGCATCTGCATGCGCACAGGCCAGTAGCCATTGAGGTTGAACGCCTGACGAGGCGACAACCGATAGCGCTTCCAGTTGACCAGTCCCTCGCCCTTCGCCACGTCGAATGCCGCCAGCGAGTCTGCCAGGAAGTAGGTATTACTGAGGTCACTAAAGTCGCCCGACATGTCCTTGGGCATACACTGCAGGTACTGAACGCCGGCATTGGTCTGGAGCTGGGCAGAGGCGGTCAGCACCCCACACAGCAGCGCTACTGCGCATACAATCATCTTCTTCATAGGTTTCATTTTGGTATCTTACGGACGACAAAGGTAGTGCAAATCGAGCGAAATACAAAACAAAAAGACACTTTTTTGTTTTTATATCTCTGACCTAAAGGTGCAGAGTGTGGCGTTTATGGCTTGTCCTGTACTGTACACTCTGAGAAGTAATACTCGCGCAGGGGCTTCACGACAGTCTTGCCATCGAGGGTGATACGCTCCTGCAGACGGGCGTCCTGCGACGAACTGCCCACCATGAGAATATACTCTCCGGGCTGGATGTTCCACTGGCGCTTGCCATCGTTGGTGTAATAGCCAAACTGCTCGGTATATATCCTGGCCGTGACGGTCTTACACTCGCCAGCCTTCAGCGACACACGGGTAAAGCCCTGCAGTTGGATGGGACGGATGGGTTGACTGTCGTCGGTACGCATCAGGTAGATTTGTGCCACCTCGTCAGCAGCCACCTGCCCTGTGTTCTCCACCTCAAAGGAGAGGTTGACGTAAGGAGCACTGGTAGACACTTTCCGGTCTACCTTGACGTTGTCGTACTTGAAGGTGGTGTAGCTCAGTCCGTATCCGAACGGCCACTGCACGCGCGAGTCCTTAGTGACAGAACGATTATAGCAGATGGGCTCAGCAAGTTCGGTATTGGGATAGCTGACGGAGAGCTTGGCAGAGGGGGACACCTTGCCATAGAGAATATCAGCCACAGCACGCCCTCCTTCCTCACCGGGATACCATGCCTGGACGACAGCGGCACAGCGCTCAGCCAGACCTGATACCACCTGGGCACGCCCACCAAACAGCACCAGCACCACAGGCTTGCCCGTCTGGATGAGCTCATTGACAAACTGCTCCTGACGACCGGGCAGTCGCAGTCCCTGACGATCGCGATTCTCACCACAGAGCATCACATTCTCGCCCATAGCAGCCACGATGACATCAGCCTGACTGGCCATGCGCAGGGCTTCAGCGCGGTCTGCCAGCTCGCCAGCGTCCACCTTACGATGCAGGATGTCGTACTCCCAGGCACGCTCGTCACCCAGTTCGCTGTACTTGGTTTCTATCTCTTCCGTCCAGTCGCAGCCACGAGAGTACATCAGGCTGACACCCTCAGGCTTGCTCTCCTGCATGCCGTCCAGCAACTTGACAATGCGAGGCTCAGCAGAGGTATAGTCCATCTTCTTCCAGAAGTAGGACATAGCAGGATAGGTATAGTCGCCACACATGGCCCAGATGCTGTTGGCATTAGGACCCGTCAGGAGGATGTTGACCTTATCACTCCCCAAGGGCAGAACGCCTTTGTTTTCAAGAAGGACGACTGACTGGGTAGCGATGTCGTAGGCCGTCTGGCGCGCCTCGCGAGGATCGGCTTCGATGGTGTCTGCACTATACAGATAGGCATCATCGTCGAAAAGTCCGGCACGGAACTTGTATCGCAGCACATCCTTGACAGCACGTTCGAAGGTCTCAGGTTTTACCAGTCCCTGGTCGAGGGCTTTCTGTAGGTGCTGATAGTTGACACCCACGGGGAAGTCAACATCATTACCGCCAGTGATGGCTGCTGCAGCTTTTTCGACAGGAGTCTTCAGGTCGGGCAGCTGGTCAATGGCCGTATAGTCGCTGACCACCATACCGTCAAAACCTAAATATCCGCGTAGGATGTCCTGCAAAATCTCGCTGTTGGCCACACACTTGGTACCATGAACGGCATGATAGCCTGGCATGACGGCCTTGCTGCCTGCCAGACGAATCATGGTCTCGTGGGGCAACAGGATTTCCTCCATCAGCTCTTTCTCGTCAGCATCGCCTCCACCGCCATAGCCCAGGTAGTGCTTGGAGCAAGCCCCTACCCCTTTCTTCAGGTCACCTTGTTGTAAGCCCCGTACGAAAGCCGTTCCCATGACGGCAGACAGGTAGCCATCCTCCCCAAACGACTCCTCCAAGCGATTGAAGGATGGAATGCGACATACGTCAACCATTGGCGAAAGTGACAGCACACCACCCATCTTGCGCATCAGGGTGCTGGTCTGGAGGGTTTTCTGCTCAGCCAACTGGGGATTGAACGAACAGGCTTGTCCTATCTGCTGGGGATAGATGGTGGCCCCCACGGTGTTGACACCTGTCAGCACTTCCTCATGCAACAAGGCGGGAATGCCGTCGGGCGTGTGGTGGATGAGCCAATCCTGAATGGCAGCAGCCCGGTCGCGCAACTCCTGTGGACTACGGGGCTTCTGCATGGCGAACTGCGAGAAATGGCCGATGCCATAGGGTATCAGCTGTCGACACTTGGCAGTGTCCAACCGCCCCTGCTCGTCGAAGAGCTCATCCATATACATACTCTGCAGCTGGGCAATGCGTGCTGGCTGCGACATCCGGTTGTAGAGTTCGTTTACTTGCTGTTCCATGTCTTGCGTTTCCTGACAACTGGTCAGAAACAGAGCGAGGCCCATCACGGCCTGCCCTGCTGTACTTAATAATTTATGCATGATAATTGATAATAGTTATTCATTGGAGAGAATGGACTAACGCCCCACCTTCAGTGTGGCGACAGGCAGACCGTAGCTACGTGCCTGCAGGTTACCCTTACCACGGACAACAGCAATGCAGCGCCCGAAGAAAGCCTTGCGACTGGGGGCCGTGAATCGCTCCATCGAGGTCTGACAGCCATTGTCTGTAGCAATGACTTCAGCTTGTCCGTCTGCAGTGAAGAACAGCTGGTTCTCAGCCCACGGACAACGGTTGCCGTCCTTGTCTGCCACCACGGCCTGCACAAAGGTCAGGTCACGTCCCAGATAGTCGATACTGAGCTGGATGTGGTCAGGCTGTCCCGCCGTGCGGATAGTCTGCTCACGTACAACGCTACCATCCTTACGAGCCACCACCTTGACTTCGCCAGGCTCGAAGGCTACTCGCCACATGACGTGGTAGGGGGTTGAGGTGAGGAGAGAGGAGGGAGAAGGGTGGAGGGTGGAGGACTTGTGGCGAGTTCCCTGGCTCTTGCCGTTGATGAAGAGCTCCACCTCATCAGCATTGTTGTAATAGCACCACATGTCAATCTGCTGGCCTTCAAGCCAGTTCCAGTGGGGGAACAGGTGGAGCACAGGTTTGTTGGTCCACTCGCTCTGATACATATAGTAAATGTCCTTGGGCTGTCCAGCCAGGTCGATGATACCGAAATAGGACGAACGGGCGGGGAACGAGTAAGGTGTGGGTTCACCAATGTAGTCGAAGCCAGTCCAGATGAACTGCCCTCCAACATAGGGTGTATGCTTGACGACATCCCATGTCTGCTCGTGGGTGGAAGACCACGAGGCGTGCATATTGTCATAAGCAGAACACATGTAGGTGGGGTCGGTATAGGGCAGCCACCACTCCTGCGGAGCTTTGTAGATGCTGTCAGACGGCATCATGTAGTAGCCGTTGGTCTGGAGTGCAGAGACACTCTCCGTCATGATGAACGGACGACCGAGGAAGTTCTTGGGCACATCCTTGATCCACTGATGATGGTAGTTGAAGCCTATGATGTCAAGTGCTTTGCCCTTGAAGAGATGGTTGTTGGGGTCTGGCTCGTTACAGCCTGCCGTAATGGGGCGCGAAGTGTCGTAACGACGCACAATGTCAGCCAGATGTTCTGCCAGCATGGTATTGGGGGACTTCTTGCCGCCCTTGGCGAGCGTTGACGCATCGTGACCCGCATTGAGGATGAGATTGGCCTGCTCGAGAGTGAGTGTATCAGCATCAGCAGAAGACCATTGCTCCAGCACCTCGTTGCCGATAGACCACATCAGTATGCAGGGATGGTTGCGGTCGCGCAATACCATGTCTGTAAGGTCGCGCTCATGCCACTCATCAAAGAAACGGGCATAGTCGTTCTGAGTCTTGCGACGTCTCCACATGTCAAACGACTCATCCATGACAATGAAACCCATCGTGTCACACATGTTCAGCAGTTCGGGAGCCGGTGGATTGTGGCTGGTACGGATGGCATTGACACCCATCTGCTTCAGCTTGAGCAACTTGCGATGGAGGGCGTCCTCGCTGAGTGCTGCTCCGAGACATCCTAAGTCATGGTGCTCGCAAACGCCGTTCAGCTTCACATTCTTCCCGTTAAGCCAGAAGCCAGTCTTGGCATCAAAGCGGAAGTCGCGGAAAGCGGTGTTGGTCCACACCTCATCCATCACATGTCCCTTGGCAATAATCTGAGTGCGCACCTTATATATATAAGGGTGCTCTGGTGACCACAGACGAGGGCGACTGACTTTCATGCCCACATCGCGTCCAGAGGCATCGAAAACGGTGTTCCTGACCTTATATCCCTTTCCAGCCACACGCACGTCGACTTTCACCTTTCCGTTCTTGGCATTGGTCTGCACATGGACGCCTGAATAACGGACATAGATGGGTTCGGTCTTGACAAACCAGACGTGACGATAGATGCCACATCCCGAATACCAGCGCGAGTTAGGCTGGTCGGAATTGTCTACTCGCACAGCAATGACATTGTCTCCACTGCGCAGGTAACGGGTGATGTCGTATTGGAATGAGCTGTAGCCATAAGGACGAGAACCCAGTTTCTCACCATTGATGTAGACGGTAGCATTCATGTAGACACCATCGAACTCGATGAAATAGAGACTGGGGTTGTTGACTCTGAAATGCTTGCGATACCACCCTACCCCACCAGGCAGAGCTCCCCCGCTCGCTCCCGATGGATTCGTAGCCAGGAAGTCGCCTTCTATCGCCCAGTCGTGGGGCAGGTTCAGCGTACGCCAGTGGGCATCGTTGTACTCATAGCGTGACATCACGGCAGAATCAGCCAGAATAAAGCGCCATCCGGCATCAAACAACTTCCGTTCACGGGCTTGCAAAAGCAAGACGGTCGTCAGGGAGAACATACAGAATAAGAGTCGTTTCATAAGCGTTAATAGACGATAGTAGTACAAAATTTGCTACAAAGATACGAAAAAGTTTAGAGTTTAACGCTTAGAGTTTAGAGAAAATTTGTATCTTTGCAGAAGTTTTTCCACTTTCAGCATGAATCACAGGAGGTACATATTCACATTTTCGCTGCTTTTCTGCCTGCTCATCGTTTGTTGCCCGGCCATGGCACAAAGCAACTCTGCTGATGACATCAAGCAGTTGGAGAAAGCGATGTACCAATACTACAGCGCAGGAAAGACTCAGGAACTATTCAGCACCATAGAGCAACTGAAAGCAAAATGTCTGGAAACGGGTAACGAACGTCTGTTCTACAAAGCGTGGGGCAACGAAATCATACACACCTCGGTTTACATCGGACGCAACGAGGCTTTCAAGAAGTTGGAGGAGATGCGCGAATATGCAGAGCAGCACAACAGCAAATACGGACTCTATACCTCTACCTTTGTGACAGGTAACATGCAGAACGGAGCAGGCGACCTGAACAAAGCCAGTGAGAACTATCAGAAAGCCATCGAGTATCTGAAGCACTACTTCCCCAACGAGAGCTACGCCAGTTCGTACATCGCCTTGTCAAGCATTGAAGACCAGCGAAGAAACAATCCTGGAGCCATCGCCTATGCCCGGCAGGCACTGAAAGACCCACACATCAGCAAACTGCATCGTACCATGGCATGGTCGCACATTTGTACTGCTTGGGGCTGGCTGCGCAACAAGGAGGAGTTTGACAAAGCCTATACGGAGCGCCAGAAAGCCGTGGAGGCCTTGGGCCATGAAGACAATCTGAAGACACATGTAGAGTGTTTCCGTGCCTTCGTCCACCAGGATGTAGACAAAGCGCTGGAATATGCAGCCAAGATACCGAATAAGCTCAATAGGCTGAGACTCGTCTATAAATTGAAGCAATGGGCGGGACGCGACAAGGAGGCCCTGTATGCCTATCAAGAATACATCGCAGAAGTGAATGCGAAAACCAACAAGGAAATCCGCGAGAAGGCCTCCATATACCAGTCACAGTTAGAAGTGGCCAAGGCAGAAAACGAGTCGAAAGACCTGCGTCTGGCCAACCAGCAACTGAAGCTGAACCACATCGCTGACGAGCTGAAGCAAAAAAAACTGACGGAACAGGCACTGAACCTGATGCTGAAGAACCGCGACATCGAGTTGGCACATGCTGCCGTACGACTGGAGAACGACAGTTTGGAAGCACACAACAAGAACCTGAAGCTGAGTGAATATCTGTCGAAAATGAAGGCTCAGGAGCAAGCTGAGCACAACCAGCGTATCATCATGTGGGCAGGAGCCTTCATCGCCCTGCTGACCATCGGATACCTGGCATTCTTCCTGTACCGTCGGAACCGTCATGCCAAGCGTCTGGAGGATGCCAACCAAAAACTGCAGACAGCCTACGACCAACTGGAAGAGATTACGACAGCCCGTGAGCGCATGAGGAGCGAGCTGCGCATTGCCCGAGACATCCAGATGGGCATGGTACCCCAGAAGTTCCCCCATAATCCTGCCTTCGACCTGTATGCGACCATGGTGCCTGCCAAGGCGGTGGGTGGCGACTTGTACGACTTTTTCCTGTTGAACGACAAACTCTACTTCTGCATAGGTGACGTGAGCGGGAAAGGCATCCCTGCCTCCATGCTGATGGCAGTGGCTGTCAACCTGTTCCGTACCATTGCCAAGGAGGAGCTACCACCAGAACATATCGCCAACAAGCTCAACGACACGCTGTCTGCCGACAATGAGAGCGGCATGTTTGTCACCATGTTCATTGGCATCATCGACCTGCCATCGGGACGGATGGACTTCTGCAATGCAGGCCACAACCCGCCACTCATGGATGGGAAGTTTATCGAGATGGAGCCCAACGCCCCCATCGGACTGTGGCCGGAACTGGAGTACGTCGGAGAACATGTGGACAACATGAAAGGCAAGAAACTGTTCCTCTATACGGATGGTCTGAATGAAGCGGAGAACAAGGAACAGCAACAATACGGTGAAGACCGCTTGCAGAGGCAAATCAACCAGCACAGCAAGGATTCTGCCCAGCAGACCATTGAGGACATCCAACAGGACGTCACCCTCTTCGTCAATGGTGCTGAGGCCAGTGACGACATGACCATACTCTGTCTGACAGTTCGCTGAAACCTGAAACTTGAAAACTTGAACCCTACACTCTCAGTTTAAAGCAGGCTCCTGGTCCGGCATAGGTGGTGTCGAGCCACACATCGCCTCCCAGACGTCGGGTCATCTCACGACTGAAGGTAAGCCCTAATCCTAGCCCTTGCTTGAAGGTATCCAACTTGACAAAGCGCTCAAAGATGTGCTCAGCCTCTGATGCAGGGACACCCGGTCCATTATCTTCGACAGTCACCAACAAGCGATTGTCATCTTGAGAAACTTTCACACGGACGGGACCGTCACCACGATTTTTGGCTGCATTGTCCAACAAGGGATAGACGATACGTGCCAGCAAATGATCGTGTATGCTGACACAGAAGTCGTCGTTGAGTGTCGTCTCGAAACTGAGCTGCGACTCGTCCAGGGACAGTTCGCGTCGGAAGTCCCTGACAATCTTCTGCAAGGCCTTGTTAGCAGGAAGCTGAGGCTGATGATCTGTTTCGATAGCATCCACATTCGACATGTCCAGCACCTCGTCAACCATCACCGTAATCAGTCGCGTATTGCGCACAATGTTCTCTGCGATACGGTGACGTTCCTCGGAAGGTATCTCTAAGTCGGGCTTTGCTATCACCTGGGCAAAACCGCTGATAATGTTTAAGGGGGTACGGACTTCATGGCTGACATTTTGAATGAAAGAGGTCTTCATCTGGTCCGATGCCAGCACTTTTTTATACGCCTTCTTCATCTCGCGCAGATGGCGGCGACGGCTGTAGACAATGTAGAAAAGGGCTCCTACCAACAGGAGCAGCAAGCAGACGATAGCCGCCAAGGCATAGAACCAGCGACGGCTGGCCTCACGCTTCATATCATAGAGACTCAACTCGTTCTGGATGTCCTGCATAGAGTATGACAGGATGACACTATTGATGGAGTCGCTCTCTGCAGCCCCCTTCTGTAAAGACTTATAGGCTTCCTCCCAGCGTCCTGCCTTGGACAGGATGTCTGCCTGTGTCTCGAAAGGATTTTCAGCACTCTGGGCAGCCATGCTGACAGCCTCGTCTGTACGACCTTGGCTGGCCAGGTAGTAAATCTCCATCGTATGTCCATGAACGGATGACATGCCTTTGGCCTCCCCCTCCTTGTAGGCCTTGTAGCCCTGTAGGAAACGAGGTATATCACCCATGACATAATAGGCCAGCGAACGACGTGTCTCGATGTCGAACACACGCTCTGGCGATGTCTTTCCGGCTATCTCAGCTGCTTTGTCGATCAGTTGCAATGCCTGGGGCGGGTCCTCCTCCATATAGATGTTGACCAGATTCATATAAATGGGAGGCATACTCTCGGTATAGCCCTCTTTCTCCATGCGGTGGATGACCTCCCAGAAACACCGCTTGGCACTCTCCTTGTTGCCACAGTAACGATAGATGTGGCCCATCATGTTGATGGCCATATACATCTCCTTGTCCAACTTGCGCTCTGTCAGTTCCTTAGACAGTTGGGTAGCCAGTTTGTAGGCCTCGAAGATGCGCTCACGGTTGAGCTGGAACACGATTTCGTTGCATCGCTGCGTATAGTAGGCATGCAGGTCTTCCTGTTGGAGCAGATAGTTCTGCAGGGCTTTTACACTCCGGAAGAAACGGGTACTGTCGGCATCGTTGAAGGCGCGATGCATGGAGTCGCGTAGTGACAGATATTCTTTGGTTTCCTTATAGGCATCATCAGCAGCCTGCACTGGTGTTACCGCAAACAGCAAGAAGATAATTACCCCAAGGATATTTTTTAAGTAATAATAGTTCATCAGGTTTGTATTAATTTGCGGACAAAGATACAAATTTAGCCCGTAACCCACAAATAATTAGCCAACATTTTTGGTTAATCATAGAAAAATATTGAAAAGCATAACACAAGAAAGGCTTACCAAAGGGAGATCGCAACGCCACACTCTGCACCTTTAGGTCAGAAATATCTCACTAAGAACGAGCCGTAATCTCATAGAAAACGAGCCGTAATCTCACTCGCAGCGAGATTACGGCTCGTATTTCTTGACAAATAATCGTTCTTTCAACAGGACTTACAGTTTGACGCTTACTTGCTGACCACTATAATTGACCAACACACCCGACTTCTGAGTGAAGCTGAGTTCGCGTGGCTGGTCCTTGGTGACATAGACCACATTGAACTGGCGCTGCTTCAGCGAGCCCTGGAACTTGCCCTGCTGCTTACCGATGGTCAGCGTCTTGTCTGCATCGTTGTAGGTGATGTCAATGGTCAGATATTTGCCCTTCTCGTAGTTGTAGTTCACGCCCTCGTCCTCGTAGAGCTGGAACTGACCGTCGCGACCAGCATACACATAGAGCGTAATCTGGTCAGCAGGTTTCTCATCGCAGTACTGCATCTCGGGACCATAGGGGATGATGCTGCCCTCACGGACATAGACCGGAATGCGCTCGTAGGGAGCGTCAACCACCAGCGACTGACCACCCTGGATATACTCACCCGTATACAGGTCGTACCAACCTGACTGCTTGGGGAAGTAGACCTGACGGTTGCGGGCCTTGTACTGGGCTACAGGACAGGCCATCAGCGCAGGTCCGAACATCCACTGGTCCTTGATGTTCTCTACATTCTTGTCTCCGTTGAAGTCCATCACCAGACCACGCATCATCGTGTAGTCCTTCAGGTGTACCCAGCCTGCCATCGAGTAGAGGTAAGGCATCAGTCGATAGCGCAGTTTGTCGTAATAGACGAACGACTTGTAGCAGGGATGATTGTCGGGAGCCAGGTTCCAGATTTCGCGCAGGGGCCACTGGCCGTGCACACGGAACAGGGGGATGAAAGCACCAAACTGGCTCCAACGGGCCTGCAGCTCACGCCACTCCTTCAAGTCTTCGTTCTCCACACCGGTCTTCTCGTACTCACCCTGAGCCTTCATGTAGCGGTTCTCCACGCAGAAGCCTCCCTGGTCCATACCCCAGAAGGGCAGTCCGGACATCGAGTAGTTCAGTCCTGCGGTCATCTGGGCACGCATATCCTCCCAACGGGTACCTATATCACCACTCCATGTAGCGGTAGAATAGCGCTGCTCACCGGCAAACCCGCTACGAGTCAGCAGGAATACGCGCTGGTTGGGCCGCACTGAGCGCTGTCCGTTGTAGATGGCATCCGCATTGACTATTGAATATGCATTGAAATACTCTGTGGTCGTTCCCAGTGCGGTAGGTCCGCTCAGGGCCTTGCGATACCACATGGGTGTGCAGTCCCGGACATTGGGTTCTGAGGCATCCATCCACCAGGCGTCTATACCATATTTATATTTAGAGAACAGGTTCTCGTCCATCTGACGCCAGAACATCTTGCGGGCTCCTGCGTCATAGGCATCATAGAATGAGCCCACGTAGCCCGGACCTACCCAGTCGTGGATGTCATCCTTCACAGCCTGGTGATACATCCAGCCCTTCTGGTCTATCTCCTTGTAGTTAGCGGTATTGCAGTAGAACTTAGGCCAGACGGAAATCATGAAGCGGCCCCCCATGGCATGTACTGAGTCGAGCATCGCCTGCGGATTGGGATAGCGCGAGGCCTCAAACTGGTGAGAGCCCCACTGGTCCTCCTTCCAGTAGTTCCAGTCCTGCACAATGTTGTCACACGGTATCTGGCGCTTACGGAACTCAGCCAGGTTCTCCTCTATCTCGCCTGAGGTCTTATAGCGCTCACGACTCTGCCAGAAGCCCAGCACCCACTTGGGATAGACGGGGGCCTTGCCTGTCAGCGTACGATAGCCCGAGATGACCTCGTCAGCATTCTGTCCGGCAATGAAGTAGTAGTCCATATCCTTGGCCATCTCACTCCAGATGCTGAGTTTACGCTGGTCCTTGTTCTGCTTGGCCACACGCAGTCCACAGTAGCTGACATCACCATCGGGCTTCCATTCTATGCGCAGCTGCTGGCGCTTGCCCTTAGGCAGCACTTTGCGGAACTTATAGGTGTTGGGGTTCCAGGCTGTACGCCAACGCTCAGCCACCACTTCCTTACCTCCTATATATACCTTAATATATCCGGCATAATAGAGGATGAAGTGGTAGACAGCCTCCTGCGGAGCTTCGATATAGCCTTCATACACCACGTTGGCACCATTGAGTTTGAAACCCTTGGGCAGGTTCTTGATGCCTCCAGGCTCAGTACGGTTAGCCAGTTCTGAAGCTGCGGGACAGTCGAACTCATAGTAGATAGAGTCCTCGTCGCGCACCAGTCGCTGGCCGTCCTTATCGGTATAGGTACCTGTCAGGTGTCCTTCCCTACCCTGCTTGTCGTAGAGTTTGAAAGCACTTCCCAGCTGCAGATAGTCATCAGGATTGCCAAAGCGGCAATAGCTGTACGAGTCCCACAGCAGTCCATAGTTATTGTTCGACAACACGAAAGGCACACTGACCTTGGTATTATATTGGAACAGGTCTTCGTTCAGTCCCTTCATGTTCAGCTCCTCTGACTGGTGCTGGCCCAGTCCGTAGAAAGCTTCTTCCCTGGGACTGTCGAACAGCATGCGCCAGGTCAGTCCGTTGCGCTGGGCCTCAGGCACCTTGGCTACATCGACACCAATCTCGCGATCGGGAACACGGAAAGGCTTGAAGGTCTTGCCCTCCTCAGCTTCTTTCAACAGCGACTTGCCGTCCTTGTCGAAAAACTCCACACGACCTGATGCCTCGTCCACCTTAGCTGTCACACAGGCAGCCTTGATGGTCACCACGTCATCGTCCTCAGATACCGTAAACTTCGGTTTTGCAGTCTGCTTGACTATCATCAGGCTCTGCTTCTTGGGCAGTTGTGCCTCTGATGTTGCCTGCACCCTGATAATGTTGTCACTGACCACTTGCAAGCGCACCACCCGGGCACCACCTGCCTTCACTTTTTCAATGGGAACAGTTACATACTGACCGTCTACCTTGTAGTCTGCAGCCAGCACGGCCACAACTGTCATAGAGGCCATTCCCGCCATCAGTAATCTTTGAATGTTCATTTGTTTTGTATTTATTGTTTAAGTTTTCAGTGCTTGCAAAGGTACGAATAAAAAGCGGAACACCATGTCACTAAATGTTATCAATCACCGCTCATTTCGTTTTTATTTCGGTTTTTATACTCTGATGGCATCACTCCATACATCTCCTTGAAGTATTTGGAGAGATAGCGCGGATTGTTGAAGCCTACCTTATAAGCAACCTCCGCAACAGTCAACTGGCTCTTGCTCAACAGTTGCTCTGCATGGCGTAGACGTATCTGACGGATAAACTCCGAGGGGGTCAGGTCAGTGATGGCTGTCAACTTCTTATAGAGGTGGACACGCGACATGCCCAGTTCCTCTGCCATCGTTTCCACACTGATGTCTGCATTGTCCAGATTTTTCTCCACATAGTCTGTAGCAGCCCGGACCAGTTTCTCGTCCAGGCTTTCTATCTCCAGCTCGCGAATCCGGGGTTTCAACTTGGTCTTCAACTGATTGTTCTCAGTCAGCTTGGACACTTCCTCCAACAGGTTCTCCACCTGCGAGAACACCTGTTGCTGCTGTTCGTAACGCTGCTCGTCGGTCTCCTGCTGCATCATCGCATTGAGACTTTCAAAGGTCTGCCGGAAAGGTTGATGCAGTTCATCATTGATAGTCTCTTCAAACTTCTGCTTGAGTTCGTCCACACGATGACTGCTCTCCCGTTCCATCTTCAGCTTCTCTAAGCGTAGTTTCTCCTGACTACGCCTATACTGCCAATAAGCAGCCGCCCCCAAAATCATCAGATAGACAAGCCACATCCACCAGGAGCGATACCATGGAGTGGCTATAGTGATAGGCAGGCGGGCTTCCGTCACACCCATGATGCCATCATTCTCCAACATCCTGACACAGAGCACATAACTGCCCGAAGGCAGACCCGTGTAAGTAACGTCGGGCCTGGCATCTTCCGTATAGCGCCACTGGTCACTGAACCCTTCCAGCCTATAGGCAAAACGGGCCCGGTTGTGCACCTCACCACTGTTCGAACAGAGCTGTATGGTAAACATATTCTCCGAATAGTCCAATTCGAGTCGCTCACCCACATTCCTCACTTTCTCGTCCAGCACCTTCACACCACTGAACTGAGGAATCTCCTTCAGTGGTCTGGCAGCAGTCAGTATCAATGGATTGATGATGTCAATACCCTCATGTCCACCAATGACTATCCTGCCGTCTGGGGCAATCACGACAGACCGTTGGTTATAAACGGCATTCTGCAAACCGTCACGGTTATTGTAGCTTCTCACCAGGAACGCCCACCGGTTATTTTTCTCACGCTGGGGAATGACATTGGAGACACCATGCTCTGTGACCACCCACATGCCATGATGACGGTCCTCCACCATACCATTGACAGTCGAGCCTATCAGCCCTGAGTTCATATCCAACAGATAGGTGGTACCCGTCGAGGGGTCACTGACTGTGGCTCCAGAGGCAGCACCTTGCCAGATAAGTCCCCTGCTGTCCTGAAAAACCTGTATAGATGCTGGTGTGGTCGGAATGTCAGTCTGCTGACCAGCTATCCCACAGTTTTCCACAGTCATGGACCGAGGATTCACCAGGGAGTAGAACTCGCTGTGTCCTACCAGGAGCAAGCCGTCAGGGGTCAGCTGGACAGAGGATATGTAGTTGCTGGGCAATGCAGAATTCTCCATATTGAGCGTGGTGAACTTCCCCGTATGGCGGTCTATGCGCTGCAGTCCCCCGCCCAACGTTCCAATCCATATATTACCGACAGAATCCTCATCGATGGCCCACACGCTGTTATTGGCCAGCCCATCTGAACCGTCGTGCATCTTAAACGTTTGTACATGTCCCTCTTTGATGCTTGCCAGACCGCCTTCGTAAGTACCAAACCACAGCGTACCGTCTTTAGCACTCAGACTGCTCACGATGATATCTGACTCCAGTCCGCTGTTCTTCTTGTTGTAGATGGTGCGCTTGCCTGTCAACAGACTATAGTGCACAATACCTTGATCGTTCGTTCCTGCCCAACAGTCGCCACTCGAGTCAATACAGACGGTATTGACATTGCCCAGGTCCACATGCTTGAAGTCAAACTGGTTCTCGGTATAGAAGTTGACACCATTCATATAGGTGGCAATCCACATGCGGTCCTGCTGGTCACGATAAATCTTGCGAAGGGTATTGTCTCCTATGGTTGTCTCGTCGTACTTCTCCGTCAGGAACTGACGCACCTGACGACCTTGTATGTCGACCACACACAAACCGTCATGGTCAGTGGCCAGCCAAAGCATGCCATGACTATCGGACACCACATCCCATAGCATCATGTCGGGACGCAATGCCGCTATCCCCAGTTGTTGCAGGGCATCGTTGGCAGAGCTATACCATCGTCCTGTCTTGCGCAGAAAGACAAATGCCCTGCTGTCAGCCAGTGCCCAGATATTCTGCCAGTTGTCAACGTGCAACACATATCCTGCGTTCTTAGGAGCACCACACCGCTGTAGCCTGTTGCTTTTCCATGAAATACGGACATCTGACGTATGGAAACATACCATCTTGCCATTGTTTGAGATGACCAGCAAACTGTTGCCATGCTCTTCGAAATCACTGACTGCAAAGTCCGAACTAATGGTTTGGGCTCCAGTCCCAGAGGCAAAGTGGTGTACCTTTCCGGTCTGTGCATTCAGGTGCCAGAACCCATGGTCATAGGTCTTCACCCAGAAGTTCTTGTACTTGTCAATATACAGACGCTCGACGGAACCTTGGACGCCCCGTTCGTGCAACCATTGCTCAGCATGACGATTGCACGTTTCTGCCACTGGATCAAAGATGGAGTACTGTACACCATGCCTTAGCCAGAGACTTCCTTCAGCATCCTCCTGCACCTCATCCACATAGCTCTTGAACAGGGTGGTGGTATCTTTCGCCTGGGAGTAATAGCATCTGATCCGATAGCCATCATAGCGGTTCAGTCCATAGGGTGTTCCTATCCATACCAACCCACGTGAATCACGGAAGATACAGTTCGTTTGCGTATTCGACAAGCCGTCACGGGTGTCCAACCGACGGAACTTCATGTCGGGGACTACAGCATGTACGGTGATGGCAAAGAACAACAGCCCAAGGGATAGTACGCTCTTCATGGGTTATTCTTCATCCATCAACACGGCCTCTTCAATCTCTACTTCGGGCTCTATAGGCAGGGTAATCACAACGACTGTGCCACCACCGGGATTGTCTTCCAAACGTATCGAACCTTCATGAGCTACCACGATATCCTTCACCTTGTCCAAGCCTATACCCTCATTGCCTATCATGGGTTCAAAGGCTGTTGCCTTGTACTCGTCGCGTATTCCGATACCATTGTCACCCACCTGAATGACGGCATGACGCTGGTCGCTCTTGCCCAGATTGACTGTAATCTGGCAATTGCCTGGTGAGAATCTGACTGAGTTATGTAACAGGATGTTCAGGGCTGTTGTCAGTTGGTCGTGGTCGATTTGTGCCTTCAGCTCATCCGTCATGGAACGACAGGATATTTTGGCCTTCTGACCTTCTTTCGTCGCAGCAAAGGTCTTGCAGATACCTTTGACTACGACCACCAGGTCTTCCTCTTTCCTGTTCAGCACCACTTGCTCATGCTGTGGTTCCTCAACAGCTTCCACATTGCCTGCCTGACCATTCTTTCTGACCATCTCCTGACGCATCTCGTTCATCCAGTGCTGCTTCTCTGTCTCACGACGCAAGGTCTCAGCGTCCATGCGCTGCTGCTGTCGCTTCAGGAACCAGCGACGCCACCACCAGGCTGCTCCAGCTATAATCAGCATATAGAGCAGTATCATCCAGCGGGTACGCCAGAGGGCCGGGCGAATGGTGATTTCCATCGTGCTCTCCTCTTCTCCAAAGGTACCATCGTCATTCAGCATGCGTACATGCAGTGTGTAACTGCCTGCACCCAGCGAGTTATAGGTGATATTGGGATTCAACTCCGAGGTCTTCACCCAGTTCTTGTTAAAGCCTTCCAGCATATAGACGAAACGCTTACCGTTATTGATATCTCCGGCATCGCTGGCCAGCTGAATGGTAAACTGGTCATTGTAGCTGAGCGTAATCTCCCGGCAGACATCCAAAGCCTCGTCCAGGATGACACGACCGTCAAATTCCCTGCCTACAGGTACGTCCGCATCAAAAATCTGCAAACCGCTGAAGATGGGACGTTCCTTGCTCTTCGCGTTTGACATGGCCTTCGGATTGATGACATCCAGTCCACCCTGACCGCCTATCAGTATCAGACCGTCATGGGTCAGACAGGTAGAGCGCTGATTGTAGGTTTCCTGCTGCAGTCCGTCACGGTTGTTGTAACTACTCACCGTGAACTGCCAGTTTCCGTCTTCTTGCTTCTCGGGAATGATCTTGGATACCCCATGGTCCGTCACAACCCACATCGTATGCTCATGGTCTTCCAGGATAGAGCACACGCTGGATCCGAAGAGACCATGTGTCATGTCCAACAGCCATACCTTCTGGGTTTTCTGGTCGTACACCGATGCTCCGGATGCAGACCCCTGCCAGATGAGTCCACGTGAGTCTTCCATGACACAGACCGTAGAACCCATGTTAGAGGGCATATTCTCCGTTTCCGGCAATACCCGGTTCGCCAGTTGTCCCGTGACAGGATTCACAAAGCACCAGAACCAGCTGGTACCCACCATCAGCCATCCTTTCTTGATCCATCCGGTACTGGTCATATAGTTACTGGGCAGACCGGCATTGTCTGCATTCCAGGTACGGAACTTACCCGTCTTCAGGTCAAGCATCTGGATACCACCACCCAGTGTGGCTATCCACATACGGCCCCATTTATCCTCCGTCACACTCCACACATTGTTGGTCGACAGTCCGTTGCCGTCACCTGTTGAGCGCCAGTTGACGATGGTAGCCTGATAGGGGTCAGTCTTGGAGGGGATACAGCGTGTCAGACCTCCGTTATAGGAACCAAACCAGATACTTCCGTCACTGGCCCTGCAACTGCCCACCATGATATTGCCCAGCATCGGACTGTTGTCCTTGGTATAGTGGTTCACCACTTCCCCGCTCCGTGGGTCGTAGACATAGATACCGTCCGTATTGCTGCCAAGCCAATAATTGCCGTGACGGTCTTCCGCCACTGTATTGATGTCACCAAGAGCAAGACTCTTGATACTGGCCAGGCCTTCCTTGAACTCATTGACACCATTCTTATAGGTTCCTATCCATATCTGATTGCCTGAGTCCACATACACTTGTCGGGGTGAGTTGTCACTGATGGTCGACTCATCAAACTTGTTGTTCATAAACTGACGGACCTCTTTGTCCTTACGGTCGACGACAAATAGTCCCTGATGGTCGGTAGCTACCCAGAGACGGTTCTTATGGTCTATCTTGACATCCCACACCTGCAGACCCTCCGGCAGCCCGTCTATGCCCTCGGACAACATCAACTCGCGCAC
Organism: uncultured Prevotellaceae bacterium; assembly: GCA_900318795.1. Lineage (GTDB taxonomy): Bacteria > Bacteroidota > Bacteroidia > Bacteroidales > Bacteroidaceae > Prevotella. The sequence continues at coordinate 24,486 of ONLU01000025.1, forward strand.
GGTATTGTACCAGCGGTTTTCTTTCTTGACATAGACAAAGGTGTATTGCTCGGCAATCACATACAGATTCTCCTCCTGGTCTATCAGCAGTTTATAGTTCTGGCTTTCCAGCACACCATGGTCGTGCATCCAGGTGTTTTCCCACTCTATCTGTCCCGTCTTGCCGTTTAGGCAAAGCAACTCTCCGGTATAGGTCATGATGACCAGTCCACAGGAGTAATCTGTCATGGCGGCAATACTATAGTGCTCCTTGATCTGGTTCTTGCCATAGCCCATCTTGAACTCAGTGGTCTTCTTCGTCTTCGGGTTGTAATAGAAGATTCCCTCTTCGTAGAACTTGATCCAGTAGTTCTTGTCTTTGTCTATATAGACCCGCTCCACGGCATTGCGCCCGGGAAGGAACTTCTCCACCACGCGGCTGGGATTCCGCTCGAACTTCTCCGTGACGGGATTGTAGATACAATAGTTCATACCCTGCTTCAGCCACAGGCGTCCCTCTATGTCTTCCATGATTTGCTCGGTATAGTTGTCGCGCATGGTGGTCGTGTCGCGCATATTCGAGAAGAAGGTCTTCACCCTATAGCCGTCATAGCGGTTCAGGCCATAGGCTGTACCTACCCACACAAAACCGCGGGAGTCACGGAAGACACAGTTCACCTGTGAGTTGGACAATCCGTTTCGGGTATCCAGACGACGGAACTTGACATCAGGCAGAGCAGCCTCGGCAAATAGCGACAGCATCATGACTGCCAGGAGCAAAAAAGTTTTTCGTATCATGGGAAATAGTATTATTTACGTTTTGTATCCTGCAAATTTACGATTTTTTCGCAATATGCCAAAGAAAAACGCAAGAAAAAAAGCCTCCCGGGAAAAAATCGGGAGGCTCTGATATACAATCAACGATATTAATCGTCCAGCGTGATGGGTTTGTACTTAGGCACAAGCGCCTTCATGATACACCATCCGATGAGGTAAGCCACTGCACAGATGCAGAACACGACCATATAGGCAGCAGGCTTTCCGTCGAAACCGAAGAACGAGAAGGCAGCACCTTGCTCAGCAGCCCAGTCGAAGAACTTACCGCTACCCAAGTTGATGCTCATCGACCCCAGACCGCCTGCCATGGTTCCCAGACCGACAATGGTTCCGATGGTTGACTTCGGGAACATATCGCCTACGGTCGAGAAGATGTTGGCAGACCAAGCCTGGTGACCAGCACCCAACAGACCTATCAGTATGGCAGGCCACCATGCGCTATAGGCTCCCAGGGGCTGGGCAAACAGACCAAGCACGGGGAAGCATGCGAAGATGAACATGGCACGCATACGGCCGGCATAGGGATTCATGCCCTTGTTCTCCACAAAGTACTTGGGCAGATAGCCACCACCAATGCTGAGCACGGTCACGATGAAGTAAAGGGTGAATATCAGCATGATACCCATCGTTGAGTCGCTGGTATAGCCATACTGGTCTGAGAAGTAGGCTGGAGCCCAGAACAGGAAGAACCACCACACACCGTCCGTCATGAACTTACCTACCAGGAACGACCATGTCTGCTTGTAGGTAAAGCACTTCAGGAACGGAATGGTCTTCTCTTCCTTCTCTGCTGAGCGGTCCTGTGCATCTGCCAGGTCGTTGTCCTGCTCAATATAGTTCAACTCTGCCTGGTTGACACGGGTGTTCTTGGCTGGCTTCTCATAGAGCCATATCCAAAGACCCATCCAGATGAATCCAAGGGCACCGATGATGACAAATGCCATCTCCCAACCCCAGGCACGTGCCAGCAGGGGAATGGTGGCAGGAGCTGCCAGGGCACCTACAGACGCACCACTGTTGAAGATAGAAGTAGAGAACGCACGGTCCTTTTTGGGGAAGTACTCTGCTGTAGCCTTGATGGCTGCAGGGAAGTTACCAGCCTCACCGACAGCCAGAATCAGACGACAGCTGAGGAACAGCCATACCGAGATGGTGGCAATGGCCACAGCAGCATCGCTGCCGGCCTCTACCATGCGCAGGGCCTCAATGCTGTCATATCCCTCGACGGTCATGGCCACCCAGCCGCAACCTGCGTGCAGCACAGCACCCAGCGACCATACGAAAATGGCAATCAAGTAGCCCTTCTTGGTACCCATCCAGTCAATAAACTTGCCTGCGAAGAGGTTGGCAATAGCATAGAACAGCGAGAAGAGACCTGTAATCGTACCATAGTCACCGTCCGTCCAGTGGAACTCTGGGGCTATGAAGTCTTTCCATGTCAACGACAAGACCTGACGGTCCATGTAGTTAATAGTGGTTGCCAGAAACAGCAACGCACAAATCACCCAACGGAAGTTGGACATTTTTGTTGTTTGAATCGAAGCCATATATAATATCTTTAATCTTTAACCTTGAACTTTGTCATCGACCCTTGGGTCGCTCTGTACCTTTAGGTCAGAGAACTTTGAACCTTGAACTTTGAACCTTGAACCATTCTTCACCTCAGGTCTCCAACGGGAATGTTGTCCTTGTCGTTATAGTTCAGGTTCTCACCAGCCATACCCCAGATGAAGGTATAGTAATAGGTAGCAGAAGCACAGTGGATGCTCCACTCTGGAGACATGATAGCCTGCTCGTTCTTCAGCCATACCACGCGGGTCTCCTGGGGCTCACCCATGATGTGGCTCACCTGCTGACCCTCGGGCACATTGAAATAGTAGTAGGCCTCAATACGACGACCGTGGGTATGAGGAGGCATGGTGTTCCATACGCTACCCTCCTGCAACTGGGTCAGTCCCATCTGCAACTGACAGGGACCCTCTTCCAGCGAAGTGTTTACAATCAACTGGTTGATGGTACGCTGGTTGCTCTCTGCCCGTGTTCCCAGGGGCTTCTCCTTAGTACCGACGATGGTAGCCTTCAGCGACTGCACCTTACCGTTCTTACGTCCGTCCAGCGTCACCCACTGGGTCTTGTAGTGCTTGTGGGCAGTAGCGGAGTTCAGGTAGAACTTGGCAGGCTTCTGGGGATTCTTCGAACGGAAGATGACCTCCTTGTTCGAGTCGATGTCCTTGCCATTCTTGTCCTTGCCCAGCCATCCACGACCGACATACAGCGCCTCGCTGTATCCCAGGGGGTACTCCTGTCCGTCTACGATGACAACACCGTCTCCACCCGTATTGATGATACCCAACTCACGGTTACGCATGAAGTAGTCGGCACGCAGCTGCGGATGCGTTTCCAGCTTCAGGTCCTTGTTCACAGGCATGGCACCGCCAAAGATGAAACGGTCGTACATCGAATACGTCAGGTGAATCTGGTCAGCCTCCATCACCTTTTCCATTACAAAACGGTCACGCAGTGTCTGTGTGTCATAGTGCTTCACGTCAGCCGGATGACAGGCCGTCTGGAAGCTCATGGTCTGCTGTGCAGACATTGATAATGAACTCATAATCAACAGTAAGCTTAATACTTGTTTTTTCATAACGATATATTTAATTTTTTCACTTTGAACCTTACTTGTCCTTCGCTATGCGCATGCGGTTCCATACCACCATGCCCAGCGTGATGACCGTCAGCACACCAGCACCAATCCACTCCAGGTAGGCCACACACTTGTAGATGACCCATCCGAAGAGTGACGAGGCAAAATCCAATGCTCCACCCTCGAAGCCCTGTGGAATGTCAGCAGCCTTGTCACCAGTCTGCTCAAACACGGTATGGGCAGCCTGCGTGAAGGCAGGAGCCATGTCGGTCACGAAATACAGACCGATGGCCAGTGCCACCAGACCGATGATAAACGTCTTCACCACATTACCCTTGGTAAAGGGCAGCACCATGGGGAACAGGTAGAACATGCCAGCCAGCGAAGCCAGCGGCAGGAACTGGTTGCCAGGCAGCACCACGGCCAGTCCCAGGGCTACGGGAATCAGCAGCAGGCTGACCACCAGCGTCGTGGGATGACCAATCACCACAGCAGGCGACATACCAATGTACACCTTCTTGCCGTTGAACTTCTGCTTCACCACCTCCTGCGTCTTCTCTGCAATGGGTTTCAGACCTTCTATAAATAAAGAGGTGATACGCGGAATAAGCTCCATCACCGCACCCATGGTCACACCCAGGAAGAGCACCTTCTTGATGTCTAACTGGGCCAGGGCACCTATCAGGCAACCTACGATGACACCCAGGATGAGCGGTTCACCCATCACCCCGAACTTCTTCTTCATACCCTCCGCATCGATGTTCAGTTTCTCGAAACCGGGAATCATGTCCAGGGCCTTGCCAATCAGCAGGGCAAAGGGCACGAAACTCTGACAGAACGGCTGGGGAATGGAGATGCCCTGCCACTCAGGATAGTACTCCTGGAACTTGTCTGCCGTCAGGTCTGCCATGACCAGTGTCACGATGTAGCACACGATGGCAGCAAAATAGCCCCATGCCAGCGACTCACCCATGACGAAATAGGCCACAGCACCTATGAAGGCAAAGTGCCAGTAGTTCCACAGGTCGATATTCACCGTACGGGTGCAACCCGTAATGAGCAGCAGGAAGTTCACACCCAGACAGATGGGAATGATCAGCGCTCCCACAGCCGTGTTGTATGCCACAGCGGCAGCAGCAGGCCATCCCATGTCAAAAACCTTCAACTGGAGATCGTAGAGCTTGGAGATCTCGCTCAGCGGTCCTCCGAAATTGGTGGTCAGCAGGGCTGTCACAATACCCAGTCCCACAAAACCCACACCCACATACAGGCCGCTCTTCAGCGAGCGACCGAATTTCAGGCCAATGCACAGCCCGATAATCGTAAACAATATGGGCATCATCACTGACGCGCCCAGACTGATAATGTAACTAAAGACTTGTTCCATTTGTAGTTTAATATCGATATTCTTGTTGTTTGTTTTAGCGTAGACGCGTGCAAAGATACAAAATAAAAATGGACTGACCAAACAGTCAGCACTTTTTTTCTGGAGTGCGCTCAAAATCTTTTGGGACTGCACTCGGAAAATATGTCCTTGGTACTCTGAAAAATACTTAGTCTTGGAAGTAGACCTTCTTGACGCGGTTGCTGATGCTGGTCAGCACTTCGTAGGGTATGGTCTGCAGGGCATCGCTCAGCACAGTGACGGGCAGATGTTCACCGAAAATCTCCACGCTGTCGCCCTCCTTACAGGGAATACCAGTCACGTCTATCATGGCCACATCCATGCAGATATTGCCCACATAGGGTGCCTTCTGTCCGTTGACCAGACAGTAGCAGGCTCCTCGTCCCAGATGGCGGTTCAGTCCGTCAGCATAGCCTATGGGGATGGCAGCAATGTCGGAGTCCCTTGTCAGCACACCCTTTCTGCTATACCCCACCGTTTCGTCCTTGGGCACATGGCGCAACTGGAGAATGGTGGTTTTCAGGGTCGAGACGGTACTCAGCAATCGATTGTCGCGCGGATCAACGCCATAGAGTCCCAGTCCCAGACGGCACATGTCCATCTGCCGCTCGGGGAAGTGCTCGATGGCTGCCGAATTATCCATGTGGCGCAGTATCTTATGGTCGAAAGCGGCCTGCAACTGACGACTGGCACGGTCAAACTTCTCAAACTGCATCGCAGAGAAACGGTCAAAGTCGTCACTGTCGCTACCCACGAAGTGTGAGAAGACCGAACGGGGAATGATGGCATTCTGCGCCTTCAGGCGCCTGATCAGCTCGTCCATATCCTTGTCGGGATTGAAGCCCAGGCGGTGCATGCCGGTATCCAGCTTGATATGCACGGGCCAGCCCGTGATACCTTGTTTCTCTGCTGCACGTATCAGTTCCGTCATCAGTCTGAACGAGTACACCTCTGGTTCCAGGTCCCAGTCGAACATGGTCTTGAAGGCCGTCATCTCAGGGTTCATGATCATGATGTTCTGCGTGATGCCGTTGCGACGCAGGGTCACCCCCTCGTCAGCCACAGCCACGGCCAGATAGTCCACCCGATGGTCCTGCAAGGTCTTGGCCACCTCTACAGCACCTGCTCCATAGGCATCAGCCTTGACCATGCACACCAGCTTGGTCTCTGGTTTCAGGAACGAACGGTAGTAGTTCAGGTTGTCCACCACGGCATTGAGGTTCACCTCGAGGATGGTCTCATGCACCTTCTGCTCCAGTTGTTCTGTGATGCGGTCGAAGCCAAAAGTCCGGGCTCCTTTGATGAGCACCACCTCGTCGTGCAGCTGCCGGAACGTATCGCTGTGCAGGAACTCGTCCGTCGTGGTGAAGAAGAAGGTGTGAGGGAGTTTGAAGCATGCAGCATGGGTACTGATCTGCGGTCCTATGCCTATCAGCGTGTCCACGCCACGCTGCTCACAGAGGCTGTTGACCTCACCATACAGCTCCTCTGCGTTCTGTCCGCTCTGCAGGATATCGCTCAGCAAGAGGGTCCGCTGACGCTGGTCGTTCACACGACGTGACATGAAGTCCAGTGCGATGTCCAGGGAGTTGATGTCTGAGTTATACGAGTCGTTGATGAGCGTACAGCCATGCTGGCCCTCCTTCACTTCCAGTCGCATGGCAACAGGTTCCAGCCGGGCCATGCGCTCAGCCAGCTGCTCAGGGGTGACACCCAGGTAGAGGGCTGTGGCAGCCACTGCCAGCGAGCACTCTATAGAGGCCTCGTCATAGAATGGTATCTGGTAGGTTGGCAGCAGTTCCTCACGATGCCAGCCTATCTTCTTGCCTTTGAAACCCGAGCTACGCACACAGCGGCTCACCAGGTCGTCATCAGCATTGTAGATGATGACCTTGGCATCATGAAACAGCTTCAGCTTCTCCATGCACTTCTCTTCCAGCGAACGGAAGTTCTCCTGGTGAGGAGCCCCGATAGAGGTCAGCACACCAATGGTAGGCTGTATGATGTCATGCAGTGCCTCCATCTCACCCAGCTGACTGATACCAGCCTCGAACAGTCCTATCTGTGTCTGTTCGTTGAGCAGCCAGACAGACAGGGGGACACCGATCTGCGAGTTGTAGCTCTTGGGCGAACGGGTCACGACATGGTCGGGTGAGAGCACCTGGTAGAGCCACTCCTTCACCATCGTCTTGCCGTTGGACCCCGTAATACCTACTATAGGGATGTCAAACTCGTCACGATGGCGTTCTGCCAGACGCTGCAGGGCTGCCAGTGGCGAGGGCACCTTCAGGTAGTTGGCATCAGGTGCTATATGGTCGGGCACCTGTTCCACCACGAAGTTACGCACCCCGCGACGATAGAGGTCATTGATATAGTGGTGACCGTCATTGCGTGGGGTTTTCAGGGCGAAGAACAAGGTTTCTTCAGGAAAACAAAGTGAGCGGCTGTCCGTCAACAGCCACCCTATCTGTGCATCGGACGCTCCAATGCGTCGCGCTCCAATGAGCGTTGTAATTTTCTCTATCGTGTAATTCATAGTGCAAAGGTAGGATATTTTTTGCGAAGGTGCGCTACTTTTAACATAGTTTTATCCATGAGTTGCTTGTACTCCTCGCTCTCCGGGTCGAAGGGTTTGTGGGCCAGCACCTGTTTCAGCGGGCGCCACTCTTCCAGAAAATCCTTGGCCTGAGGCGAGAAACAGGTGTCGACCAGCCGCTGCCAGATATACTCCGCAGCCTGTTCCGAGGGGTGCAGCATGTCGGAAGCATAGAAGCGGTAGTCACGCAACTCATCCATCACGATCTCATAGGCAGGGAAGTAGTACACTCCCCCTAAGCCCGTGGACAAAAGCTGCTGGACGGCCAGTAGCAGGGTGGCTTTCGAGAGCTGGCTCTCGTGGTAGCCGTACTTACGATAGCGTATGGGACTGACGGTCATCACTACCTGCACCTCCGAATGGTGCTGACGCAGCACGTCCACAGCCTGACGGAGATAGTCCGCACAAGCCTCAACGGTGAGCTGCTCTTCCTGGAACAGGGCTGCCGGACGTTTCTGACAGTTGTCCACGATTTCACCAGTCTCCTTGAGTCGATAGACATGGTTCGTACCCAAGGTGAAGAAGACCATGCGTGGACCTTTCTCCCTGCCCGTCTCCGTTGAAAAGAACCTTTCCACCGTGTGCAGCACGGACGCAGGATTGTACATCGTCCCATAGGGGTTCACCGTGACAGGGAACCCCTCTTCCCGGAAGTGCTGTCCGATGGCATCAGCAAAGCACGAGCCCACCAACAGCAGTTCCTCGCAGGGCAGAATCTCAAAGTCCGGTTTTTCTATGTCTACAATGGTTCTGAACTCCATCAGCTTCTACTTACTTGCAGTCCTTTCTTCGACAGTGTCATGTCCACGAAACGGGCATTGGCATTGGGCTGGGCCTGATTGACGGTCTGCTTGATACGGGCTGCTGCCTCAGGATCCTTGGCGACCATATACAGATAACCGCCTCCTCCTGCCCCGGGCAACTTATAACCCAGACACAGGTCGTCCACCAGGTCTGTAATGCGACGCACACTGTCCGGATTGGTACCACTGTCTATCGCCTGGTTCTGCTGCCAGGTCTTACGGATGAGACGTCCCATCAACATGAAGTCCTGACGCTGTATAGCCTCATACATGTCCATGGCATGGGCTTTCATCTCACGCAGCTGCTGCAGTTCCACATGGTGGTTCAGGAACATCCTGCGCACAATCTCTGCCAGGATATTCTTGGCTGTCCGGGTGATGCCCGTATAGTACAACAGGTGACACTGCTGATACTCCGGCTGTGTATAGACCGCATCCGGCAGCCACCTCACCAGTGGGTTCTGGTCGAAGCCCCTGACGGTCTCCAGCAGCTTCACTCCTCCCAGGACCCCGCCAAACTGGTCTTGCCAGCCTCCGCCCGTTGTCAGCAACTGCTCCAGCACCAGCGTACGGCGTCCTATCTCGTTCTTGTCCCATGCCAGCGAGCAGAAGTCATTGACAGCTCCCAATACGGTCGACGCCAGGATGCTCGACGTACCCAGTCCGCTGCCTGCGGGAATGGCAGACAGCAGTGTGAGCTCTATGCCACCGCCAAAGTGTTCCAGCTGGGCCCGCAACGAAGGGAAGGTCTCTTGCGAGAAGTCTGGCAGGAATCCAGCCAGTGCCAAGGCAGCCTTGGGTATCGAGAACGGAGAGCCTACCTTATTATATAGGGCCAGCTGTTCGTAGGTCTCGATGACCTCCATAGCCCCCAGGTCTATGCTGCGCAGCACGATATGGGGTTCCCGACAGGGTTTGATATAGGTCTGCAGAGGTGGCTGTCCGTTCAGTTCAATGGCTATGTTCACCACTGCCCCACCCTCCATCAGACAGTAGGGAGGTGTGTCCGTCCATCCGCCTGCCAGGTCTATGCGCACAGGTGAGCGTCCCCAGACTATCTGGTCTGGATAGACCGACAACCGGGGCTGCTGTTTCTGGGCCAGCACCCCATCCGTCAGCCCGTTGCGCAATAAAGCAAAAGCCTCCTCACGCTCCCCTCGGAACATCGCATCATGGATGCGGGTCATCAGCGGAGCTGTTGCAGCCACAGGGGCAGGCATGGGCAGTTGCATCTCGCGGAACTCCCGTGAGGCATCGTCCAAATCCAGCTGGTAGAACACGCTGTGCTGCCAGTTGCGGGCCAGTGCGGGCCAGTTTTGTGCCCGGAAGCGACGTCGCTGTTCAAACAGCCTGCGCAGATTAGCCACATTCGAGATATCCTCAGCAGAGAGGCAGGTCGTGGCCAGTTCCCCGGGCTCTCCTTGTTTTCCTTGTCCCATCAGTCCGATGAGTGCTCCAAGCTTCTCCAGCCCTTCCACCACCGGAAATTGTTTCTTCTGCTGTTCACTGCCCGCAAACTTGTCATCGATGCGGTATGGACGAACGCAGTAGCCGTTCTCCCCAATGGGTATGATGTCCAGACACTGTCCTGGTTCCAGCGTGACTGTCCAGTCGTTCTCAGGCACACCCGTCACTATATTGTCGTGTGTCAGCGTCCAGTGAGGCCCTATACAGCTGTTCTCTATCCACACATTGGTATTCTGGTCGGTAAACGGATAGCTGGTCAGCGCATTCTGCGTAAAGATGCTCGGATGTGGCTTGCGGTCATGGTGCATGATGTCACGCTGGTCGTTCACCACATTCTGGATAGCCACTGTCGAGGAGATCATCTCACCTGAGGTGCCATAGTGATAGAATGCTCCCCCAGCCAGCGGCACTATAGCCACAGTCAGCTCGTGCAGTTCCGCATCGTCAATGGTGGGATCTGTGCCTAACGTACAGCCAAAATCCGAATACAGGTCATACTCACGGATACCGCTACCGTTCTCCTTCATCGAGCGTTTCATCAGCAGCCTCACAGCACGGTCGCTCAGCAGCCAGATACCGATGTCCGTCAGATAGAAGTGATCCTTCAGCAGGGCAGCCAGCGTTTCCGTACTGGGTTTCTGGAGCATCATCTTCAGCACGTTGGGTGTACGCTGGTCACTGACGAACACCCCATGGTCCTTGGCAATGGACGCATCCAGCCACAGTCCGTAGCATACCACGTCCGCATCAGGTATCTGCCCGATGCGCTCAGCAGCCCGGATATAGACGTCCCCGCTGACTATCATGGTCGTCAGCCTGTCAGGAGCCTGTGCCATCATACGCTCATAGAGCGGCAGCTGCAGGTCGAGCAGTGTCTGCGACAGCTTCTGTCCCCGTTCCCAGCGGAACACGGGTATGGGCGTCAGTATCTTGCCACTGGGAGCATACGACGGCAAGCGACGACTCTGACCGCCCGCATGCAGGATGATACGCTTCTCACCAGCCAGCCAGTCATCGAAATCTTTTTCACTTTTCCCTTTTCCCTTTTCACTCAGATAGGCCTGCTGCAGCAGCCAGGTGGTTCCCCCACCCGACCCCAGCTTATGTCCTACAGGGTCGTTGGTACAAAAGAACTCGTCATGCGACAGTCCAGTCACATCGTGGAAACACTCCACCAGATTAGGTGGCAACGAAAGTAGTTTCTTCATATAGTTTTGAGTAAATCTCCTCATCTTATCTTATGCTGCTCCTGATGAGGAAATGGATATGCCATAATGCCTTGCAATTCTTTTCTTATATTCCATATTCTTGACTATTTTGGTGCAAAGATACAAATTAAATTTCAAATTCAGCCACTTTTTTAACAATAAATGTGGCAGGTTATTTGGCCTGAGGTCAATGTCTAATCAAATTAATGCCACATTTTCAAGTGGACTCAATCATGATTCATCCGAAGGACGAGATGCCAGAGGGACAGGTCAATGACATCACAACTTCTGAATAAGCCCTCGCCCCACACCAGTCAATCGCTCTAACTGTCGATGAGAAGCTTACTTAGAAAATCTGTACGGCTTTGAGCGTTCTTACTCTCACGCGTATTGGCTCCGATACTGGTACCACAACGCAGAAGTTGCTTAGACATGATTCGCTCATGCTTCTCCTCATCAAGGTACTTATAGCAGTTGATTATTCGTATAGCGAATGCTCGGCTCTTGTCCTATATCACGTTAGCCATAATTATCAATTGTCAATTATCAATTTTCAATTATTGTATGTTCTGGTGATTGATGCCTCGCATCATCACATGAAATATCCCTGTACCAGATTCCTTTCTCGCTTGCCTTGGCATGTTTATAATTCAAGTACCTTTATACACTCC
>ONLU01000019.1 GCA_900318795.1 uncultured Prevotellaceae bacterium
TTCCTGTTGACAATGCAAAGGTACGAAATTTTCAAAGCGATTCCAAATTTTTAGCCGTTTTGGGTGGAAAAACGCCGTTTTCGTGTTGAAAATCGGGCAGGTTGAAAAACAGCATAGTTTTTTAGGGGTGTCTGCTGAAATGACGAGCCAATAAATTCAGAATTCAGAAATTCAGTTTTTATGGCTGCCATACATCAGACTGATAAAAGTAGTATTATTTATATAATATATATATTATATAAATAATAGAATATTCTTCTACGATTTCCTTCATTTTAACCTGTCCCTGTAGAAACTGAATTCTGAATTTCTGAATTTTCCTGCATTTTTACACCTTATTATATATATGTCACTGGACATTGTTCATCCACGACTTTGCCGTCTGTCCCATGAACTGCTTGAAGGCGACGCCGAAGGTGCTGTAGCTGCTGAAGCCGCACTGGAAGGCCAGCTGCTGGGCGGTAACGGGACGCTGGCGGGCGACGGCCTCGCGGTAGAGAAGGGCAAAATGGTCGATGCGCAGACGGTTGATATAGGCATTGTAGGTAAATCCCTGCCGGGCAAAGTAGCGGCTGAGGTCTGCGCGGTCGACGCCGACAGCCTGGCTGAGCTGAGCCAGCGAAAGATCGTGCTGCAGGTAGAGCTTCGTGGTCTCGCAGTACTCCTGAAGCCGCGACCGAATCAGCGTATCGTCCTCGCCGCCAGACGTCAGGCCCTGACTGCCAGCCGCGCAGCGTACCGGCCCGAATTCCTCGTCGCCGACAGACAGTTGCTGAATGGTATCCACCCGCCAAGTCAAGAAACCGACTATGAAAAGCGTTTCCACCTGGACAAGATACTCCATGAACTGGCTGCCCAGATTAACGATGTAGGTCGCAAAGGCCAGTATGAGGCACAACAGGCCGAGCAGGCTCTGCCATACCTCCTTGTGCTCCAGGTCGGCATAGTTGTCGCGCAGCCACAGACTATAGCGCCTGACGGCAAATATCATGTAGACGACAAACGAGACGATGAGCACGAGCGTGTAATAACGGTTATAAGTCTCAGTCTCAGCATCGTGCGTCACCAGGCCGGCACCGATGATAGCCGCCACGGGAACCATGGCCAGCAGGATGGGCCAAAGCGAGCGCCGACGGTCCTGCAACATGCGGACCAGCACCACCATGATGAGCGGCACGAAGGTGAGACGGTCCAGCAGGATGCCCACCAGATTGCGTACCAAACGGTCGTCAGCAAGCCACACCGTGCCCAGCAGCGCCCACCACACATGGCTCGCCGCCACCGCAGCCAGGAACGCTGCCGCCCAGCGGCGAAGCCCCACGGGCGAAGCCACACTGTCGGCTATCACATTGACGCGTCTGAACAGCAGATAGCAGCAGGCCACCAGTGCAAACATGGCTGCTGCGCCATAGAGCATCAGAAAGAAAACGTCATTGAGACCTTGGTGCTGATACATGGTCGACGAAACAGATTACTTCTTGCCACGGACAGAGAATCCCATCTGCGCACGATACGCACCCGGCGTTATCCCATAAGTCTCCTTGAACAGACGGCGCAGATTGGGGGCACAGAGTCCTACCTGGGCACCTACGGAATCGACAGTCCACTCCGGATGCTTGATCAGCAGTTGCTTCGTCTCTGCCATACGTATCGTGTTAATGTATTGCGGAAATGAAAGCCCGCCGGTGTGAATGGCCAGCAAGGCGTTCAAGCGGTGGCGGCTGATTCCGAAACGCTGCATGATGGTGCTACGCTTCAGTTCTGCATCGGCATAGAGTTTCTCCTTACGGATGGTCTGATCAATTTCAGTAAACAAGTTCTTCATATTAGTTTTTGATTGTGATTAAATATGATGGTGTAAAAAAGCATCCTGATTTGTTTCCCCAGGCAACCAATGCGCCGGGGAAACAATAGCCACCTTGTTATCTTGATGAAGGAATGGTGGCTTAACAATCTTTTTATCCTTTATTGTCTTCATTGTTTCTGCTAACAAACGTTGTGCAAAATTAATGAAAACAATCGGTTTTATCAGTACTTCACTGCCATGTTTTTGGGTTTCAGCCCAAATGCGTTGTTTCAAATTTTAGTTTCAAAAAAAGCAAAAGTGCTGATTTTAAAGGCTTTGCCGATACTCCGCAGGCGTCATTCCGTAAACGCGCTTGAATTGTTCGCGCAGGTTGGCGGGAGTAAAACCCACAGAACTGGCAATCTCGCTGATGGTCATTTCGGCCTCGCCATCCTCATTATGCAACAGCCGCAGTGCCTCCTGCAGACGAATGTCGTTCACATACTGGGGAAACGACAGCCCTTCGGCATAATGAACCAGCAGCTCGTTGAGCGCATGACGATTGATGCCGAAACGGTCGCATACATCCTGACGCTGCAAAGCGACATCGGCGTAGAGGCGCTCTTGGCGGATAGCCGTGTCAATGGTTACAAAAAGTTCTTCCTGCTGAGGGTCTCTACGTTTTTCTACGACAAGAGGTATTGACTCGCCATCATTTTTCATGCGCAACAGTTCGCGATTCTTGGCAACGACAATACGCCTCTCCCTGAGCATGTAGAAAGCCCAAACAGAAACGCTTAACGTCAGCACAATCATCGCGCCCAAGATGATGTACAGAAACATAAGCTCTGTCTCCATTTCACGGAGCGTCTGCGACTGGCCGCCAAGGACATCAGCAGTGTGCTGGCACTTTGTCTGCGCCACAGACATGCCTCCACTGAACGACATCGCGAAAAGAAGTATCACCAACAGTAAAGCTTTCATAAAGTACGGTTTCACAATGATTACGGTTTTTTGCCCGTGCAAAGATAGTAAAAAAAATTGAAACAATGGCAGCAATGACTAAATAAATTTGGTTTTTCGCCCACTTATTCGTACCTTTGCAAGCATGAAACAGATTCTGAAGTATTTCCCGAACCTCAGTGACGAGCAGCAGCGACAGCTGGCAATGCTTGAGGAATTGTACCGCGACTGGAACGCCAAGATCAACGTCATCTCGCGCAAGGACATTGACAACCTGTACGAGCACCATGTGCTTCACTCCATGTCTATTGCCAAGATGATTAACTTCCGCCCTGGCACCAAGATTCTGGACTTCGGCACGGGAGGCGGTTTTCCGGGCATCCCTTTGGCCATCCTCTTTCCCGAATGCCAGTTCAAACTGATTGACGGCACAGGCAAGAAAATCCGCGTGGCCCAAGAAGTAGCCCAAGCCATCGGACTGAAGAACTGCGAGCCTCAGCATCTGCGTGGCGAAGACGAAAAAGGACGCTACGACTTTGTGGTGAGCCGTGCCGTCATGCCCCTACCCGACTTGGCGAAAATCGTACGCAAAAACATGGCCCGCGAACAGCGCAACGCACTGCCCAACGGCATCGTCTGTCTGAAAGGCGGCGACTTGCAGTCCGAACTGCAGCCCTTCCGCCATATTGTCGACACAGCTGAACTGAGCCAGTGGTTCAGCGAAGAATGGTTCAAACAGAAATATGTAATCTATCTACCCCTATGAATATACAGCGCATTATTTGCAACCCTTTGGAGGAAAACTGCTACGTGGTAAGCGACGCGAGCGGCGAGTGTGTCATCATAGACTGCGGTGTGTTCTATCAGGAAGAACGCACTGCCCTTGAAGACTATATCAGCAGGCAACATCTGAAGCCCGTCCACCTGCTGGCAACTCATGGACATCTGGACCACAACTTCGGCAACGCTTTCGTCTACGAGAAATACAAACTGGGGGTAGAGATTTGCACAGAAGACCAATCCTTGGTAGAGCACTTGAACGACCAGGCTACCAATCTCTTTGGCATAGAGCTCGACGATGCCCAGCCCCCTACCGGACGACTGCTCAGCAACGGTGACACCATCCGTTTCGGCAACCACGAGCTGCAAGTGTTGCAGACTCCCGGCCACACACACGGCTCAGTCATCTTCTACTGCGAAGCGGAGCACACGGCATTTACTGGCGACACGCTCTTCCGCATGAGCATCGGGCGCACAGACTTTGCAGAGGGCAACTGGAACGAGATGGAGCATAGCCTCAAGCAAGTGATAGCCCACCTGCCCAAAGAAACTATCGTGCTCTCAGGACATGGTCCCCAAAGCACGATAGCCGATGAACTGAAGTATAATCCGTATCTCCGCTAAGCGGTTTCGCCTTTCGCTTTCTTACCTTTTAACTTTTACCTTCACCGCTTTCGACTCGCCCTGTACGCGATTGAGAGCCGTCACGACATATATTCCCGGCGACGGAGCCTCGTAGAAAGTCTCACCCGTCACAGCAATTAGCTTCGACGTGTTGTCCATGTCCACACGCTCGCCCAGTTCAAAGCGGTAAACAGCATACTTGACGGCCTCGGTGTCCCAGCTCTTTGCCTTCGGAGCCTGCCAGAACAACACGCGCGTTCCCTCCACCTCAAAGTGCTTGAGTTTGCGCGGTTTCTTCGGTGTTTTCTTGGTCAGCTGCTTCATGACGGGCTGCAAAGCAGGTGTGCGCCAATAGACGTTGCGGAGCGAAGTACCATAGTTTCCGATATTGTCGACAGCAGCCTTGGCATACCACAGCACTGTTCCCTTGACACGAGGCAGCTGCTGGTGCAATGCCATCTTGGCAGCCAGTTGATGGCGATTGGCATGATGCGGGTCGCGATTCTTAACCGTACGCTCCACATCCTCACCAATATAAAGATCCGTATTGACCAGGTGGGTGTTCCACCAGTGTATCAGTTCGTTGTAGTCGGCAGCCTTATGGCCTATCTCCCAATAGAGCTGGGGAACACAGTAGTCCATCCATCCCTCCCGATCCCAGAACAACACGTCAGCATACAGGTCGTCATAGTTCTGCAGGCCGTTGGTGCGACTGCCATTAGGATCGTTCCTTTGGTTGCGATAGATGCCGAAGGGCGAGATGCCCACCTTCACCCAGGGTTTGGTCTCGTGCACGGTCTTGTAAAGCTGCTCGATGAAAAGGTTCACATTATGGCGTCGCCAGTCGCCACGATTGCCTATACCATAATTATTACGCGCGTAGGAAGCGTCGTCGGGGATGCTCACTCCGGGAACGGGATACGGATAGAAATAGTCATCAATATGCAGTCCGTCTACATCGTAGCGGCTCACAATGTCGCGTACCACCTCGCAGATGTAGTCACGACACTCTTTCAAGGCCGGATCCAACAGGGTCAGGCCATCATATTGGAAAGTCCATTCCGGATGCCGTACTATGACATGGTTGCGGGCATTGGCATGAGCAACCTTAGTCTTGGCGCGATAGGGATTGATCCAAGCGTGCAACTCCATACCGCGACGATGGCACTGCTGCACCATCCATTGCAACGGATCCCAGTAGGGATAGGGTCTGCTGCCTTGTTCGCCAGTCAGATAATAGCTCCAGGGTTCCAACGAACTCTCATAGAGTGCGTCGCACTCTGGGCGCACTTGAAAGATGATGGCGTTACAACCATCTTTCTGCAATTCATCCAATTGGTACGTTAGCGTACGTTTCATTGCTTCCGTACCAACACCCTTGAACTGTCCGTTGACACACTGAATCCATGCACCACGGAACTCTCGTTTCTGCTGAGCCTGTATCGTGACAGCAGCCAGCAACATTAAGACTACTAACTTTAATTTTCCCATATCTTCGGTTTATTTTTTCTTGCTTCTTCCAGCGACAGCAACTGTTGCTGCTCCTGCTGATAACTTTCTCGCAGCTGTTCGTATTTCTCGTCCAGCTCGTGCTCCATCTTCCGTTCCTCGTCCCGGTCCATCAGGCGCGCTGCCACCAAGGCATTCTGCGAGGCATCCTTCATCCATACCACAGGGCCTCCATAGACAGGTGCGATTTTCAGTGCAACGTGCAGCTCGCTGGTCGTGGCACCACCTATCATGATGGGGATGTCCAGCCCTGCGCGCTCCATCTCGTGAGCCACATTGACCATTTCCTCAAGCGAGGGAGTAATCAGTCCTGACAGTCCTATCATGTCCACATGCTCCTCCTGGGCTTTGCGCACAATCTGCTCGGCAGGAACCATGACACCCATATCAATTACTTCATAGTTGTTGCAAGCCATAATGACGGAAACGATATTCTTGCCGATATCGTGCACATCGCCTTTCACCGTTGCCAGCAGCACCTTGCCATTCTTCCTTGCACCCTCCGTGCGCTCCTTTTCTATATAAGGTTGCAGGATGCTGACCGCCTGTTTCATGGTACGCGCCGTCTTCACAACCTGAGGCAGGAACATCTTGCCCTGCCCAAACAGTTCGCCCACTTTGTTCATACCAGCCATGAGCGGGCCTTCTATGATGCTGACAGCCCGAGGATATTGGGCCAGCGCCTCCTCCAAGTCCTGTTGCAGATAGTCTCCAATGCCTTTCACCAAAGCCTCCTGCAAGCGTTCTTCCACGCTCTCGGGGCGAAAGCTTGTTGGACAAGTTATATTTGTTTGACTAGTTGAGCTCGGGTTTGCTGCTTGGCTGGCTTCTGCCAACGAAGCAGCCAGGGCTATAAGTTTTTCCGAGGCGCCAGGCTTACGATTCAGGATGACATCTTCTATGATTTCAAGCTGTTCCTGAGGAATATCCGTGTAAAGAACTTTTGTTGCTGGATTCACGATAGCGAAGTCCATCCCTGCCTGAATGGCATGATAGAGGAATACGGCATGCATTGCCTCGCGGATATAGTTATTGCCACGGAACGAGAACGACAGGTTCGAAACGCCTCCACTGACATGAGCTCCTGGCAGGTTCTCACGTATCCATCGTGTGGCTCGTATGAAGTCTGCCGCATAGGCATCGTGCTCTTCCATGCCCGTTGCCACAGCCAATATATTGGGGTCAAATATAATATCTAACGGATTCAGCCCAACTTGCTGGGTTAGAATACGGTACGAACGCTCGGCAATCTCTATCCTCCGTTCGTAGCTCGTCGCCTGTCCTTGCTCGTCGAAGCACATGACCACCACAGCAGCACCATAGCGTTTTATGTCCTGCGCGTGCCGGATGAACACCTCCTCGCCCTCTTTCAGCGAAATGGAGTTCACGATACCCTTTCCCTGCAGGCACTTCAGTCCTGCTGTTATCACGTTCCAGTCAGAAGAGTCTATCATGACAGGTACGGAGGCGATATCAGGCTCCGATGCTATCATGTTAAGAAAATTCACCATTTCCTGACGAGCATCCAACAGACCGTCATCCATGTTGACATCAATGACCAATGCACCGTCAGCCACCTGCTTACGAGCGATTGCTATAGCCTCGTCATACTGTTTCTCCTTGACGAGACGGAGGAACTTGCGCGAGCCAGCCACATTGCAGCGCTCACCCACATTGGTAAATGTCTGCACTTCGAGAGCGTTCAGTCCACTCAACTGCAAATGGTCAGGCTGAGCAGCAGGCCTGTGTGGAGTCTTGCCAGCCACCAGGGGCACGTAACGTGCTATGAACTCCGGCGTGGTGCCACAACAGCCACCTATGATATTCACCAGTCCTTCATCTACCATCTCGCCCATCTTGGGGGCCATGCTCTCAGGCGTCTCGTCGTAGAGTCCCAGCGCATTGGGCAGACCCGCATTGGGATAGGCACTAATATAATAAGGTGCCTTGCGAGCCAGTTGGCGCAGATAAGGAATCATCTGAGTGGCACCAAACGAGCAGTTCAGTCCCACCGAGAACAGCGGATAGGGACTCATGCTGGCCAGAAAGGCATCCAGCGTCTGTCCGCTCAGCGTTCGTCCAGCGAGGTCGCTGACAGTCATGCTGACCATCAGAGGCACCTCGCGCCCACGCCGTTGCATGGCATGCAGCGAGGCATCAATGGCCACCTTGGCATTCAGCGTGTCAAAGACAGTCTCAATGAGCAGGGCATCCACCCCACCCTCTATCAAGGCATCAGCCTCCTCGTAGTAGGCATCGAAGAGCGTATCGTAATCCAACTCACGGAGTGCAGGATTGGACACATCGGGCGACATGGAGCACGTCTTGTTGGTTGGTCCGATGGAACCAGCCACAAAGCGAGGCTTGTCCGGCGAGGCAAACTCGTCAGCACACTGGCGTGCGATGCGAGCTCCCGCCAGTGCCATCTGTCGTGCCTGCTCCTCCATGTGGTAGTCGGCCTGCGAGATGCGCTGGGCACTGAACGTGTTGGTAGTAATGATATCCGCACCAACCTCCAGATACTGCCGATGGATGCCGGCAATGACGTCAGGGTGTGTCAGGTTCAGCTCGTCAGAGTTGCCGACCTTCCCCACCTTCTCGCCTATCATGGTACCCATAGCACCGTCGAGAATCAGTATGCGCTGCTTAGCTAAGTCTTCCAGTCTGTTCATTTATATACTTTCATAGCGCGATCCATCTCGCGTCGGTCTTCTTTTTCCTTCAGCGTCTGGCGCTTGTCAAACTCCTTCTTACCTTTACACAGTGCGATATCCATCTTGGCGCGTCCCTTCTCGTCGATGAACACCAAGAGGGGTACGATGGTGTAACCCGTCTGCTTGGTGGCTGATGCCAGCTTCTGTATCTCACGCTTGGTAAGCAACAGCTTGCGGTCGCGCTTCATCTCGTGATTGTTGTACGAGCCATAGAAATAGGGCGAGATATTCATTCCCTTGACCCATATCTCATCATTCATGATGGTGCAGTAGGTATCAACCAGCGAAGCCTTACCCAGGCGGATGCTCTTGATTTCCGTTCCTGTAAGGACAATGCCTGCCGTATAGGTCTCGATGAAGAAGTATTCGAAACCCGCCTTCTTATTCTTGATGTTGACAGGACTCTTCTTCCTGATCAGTTCTTCTTCCTTATTCATATTGTCTGTTTACTCTTTTACCACAGCGAAGCGCTCTATGTGTTCGTCCACATAGCGGGCAATCTGCTCCGTCCAAGCTTCCTCTTCTTCCACGAAGGTATCGTCCATGTCGTCGAATTCAGGATATTGCTCGAACAGCGCCATGAACTCCTCGTCCGAGCAGTCACGCTCCAAGGCTTCACCATACTTATTATATAACGTATGAGCATCGTAGATGAGCTTCGACAGATCGCGCAGTCCCCACAGTTTCAAGGCCTTGGCCAGCGGATTCTTGAAGATGAAGGGTCCGTAGCCGTTGTGTATGAGCTGTACGAAGCCGCCGTCCATGACCTCCTCGTGCAACACGTCCCATGCCAACAGCGTCACCTGATCGCTGTTCAGCTGGCCCATATTCTCAGCATTCAGTTCGCCACCGATAGCCTCTTTGATGGCTTTGACGAAGGCGCCCACAAAGGCATCCATGCCCTCGCCGGCAGCAGTTCTCAGCACCTCGTCCTGTATGGTCACTTCTATCATAGTTCTTCACATTCTTTGAGCCACAATGCACTCGAAGCGTCGCTGGGCATGCGCCAGTCGCCACGTGGCGAGAGCGAGATGCTGCCCACCTTGGGTCCGTCGGGCAGACACGAGCGCTTGAACTGCTGCGAGAAGAAGCGACGGCAGAACGTCGTCAGCCACTTCTTGATGGTCTCCTTGTCGTAAGCCTCGCCGAAGGCCGCCTGTGCCAGCATGAATATCTTGGCTGGACGGAAGCCATAGCGCAGGAAGTAGTAGAGGAAGAAGTCGTGCAGCTCGTAGGGGCCCACCAGGTCTTCCGTCTTCTGCTGGATGTTGCCTTCCGCATCGGCTGGTGTCAACTCTGGCGAGATGGGCGTATGGATGACGTCAATCAGCGTGTCGCGTTGCGCACTGAAGGCTGGTATCATGGCGATGTAGTTGATGAGATACTGGATGAGCGTCTTGGGGATACCTGCATTGACACCATACATGGACATGTGGTCACCGTTGTAGGTAGCCCAGCCCAGTGCCAACTCTGACAGGTCGCCCGTTCCCACCACCAGTGCATTCAGCTTGTTGGCGAGGTCCATCAGTATCTGGGTGCGCTCGCGGGCCTGCGAATTCTCGTAGGTGGCATCGTGCTTGGTGGCATCATGGCCGATATCCAGGAAATGCTGTGTCACAGCCTTGGAGATGGAGATTTCCATCTGCGAGATGCCCAGCGACTGCATCAGCGACGTCGCATTGTCGTGTGTACGATCAGTAGTACCGAATCCTGGCATCGTGATGCCCACAATACCCTTGCGATTGTATCCGAGTTTGTCAAAAGTGCGTACGCACACCAGCAGGGCCAGCGTAGAGTCCAGACCACCACTGATGCCTATCACCACATGTTGGCAATTGGTATGTATCAGTCGCTTGGCGAGCCCTGCCGTCTGGATGTTGAGAATCTCCTCGCAGGTTTCTGCCATATTGTGATTGTTGGGGATGAACGGATGCGCATCGACAGGACGCGTCAGCTGGAAGGGATGCTCGTTGCCCACGGGCTTGCAAGCTACCACCTGGGCGTGAGCGCCACGCTGGGCGTTGATGAAGGTGGTATTGGTCTGCCGCTCCGTATGCAGTCGCTCGACGTCTATCTGGGCCGTCTGCAACTGAGGCTGGAACGAGAAGCGGTCGCCCTCGGCCAGCAACTTGCCGTTCTCGAATATCATGGCATTGCCTCCGTACACCACGTCCTGCGTCGACTCGCCGAAGCCACACGAGGCATACACATAGCCACTCAGCGTGCGTGCACTCTGCTGCGCCAGCAGCGAGCGCAGGTACTGGTGCTTGCCAATGAGTTCGTCGGAGGCTGAGCAGTTCAGGACTATATCGGCACCTGCCATCGTCAGCAGATTGCTGGGAGGAATGGGCGCCCACACGTCTTCACATATCTCGACGCCGAACTTCACGCCGTCAGTGGTCTGGAACAGCTGGGGCTCGGCACTCAGCCTGACGGGGGTGCCTGCCAGATAGATCTGCGTAGGATTCAAGTCCTGGGCAGAGGCAAACCAGCGTTTCTCGTAGAACTCGTTATAGTTGGGCAGATAGGTCTTGGCAACCACACCGAGTATGCTGCCCCCCTGCACCACAACGGCACAGTTCAGCAACAGTCCTCCTGCCTGCACGGGCAGTCCTACCACACAGATGACGTCCAGCTGGCGGGTAAACTCCAGCAGGCGTATCAGTCCCTCCTCGGCCTTGTTCAGCAGCAGCTGCTCCTTGAACAGGTCCTGACAGGTGTAGCCCGTCAGACTGAGTTCCGGAAAACAAACAATCTCCACCTGCTGGCTGTCAGCCAGGGAGATCAGTTTCTCCATCTCCTGGACGTTGTACTCAACGTCTGCTACTTTCACGGCGGGCACAGCAGCCGCCACTTTTACAAAACCATATTTCATACTTCAATCAATTTTCCAGATTCAACGTCACACTCTGACCTGGGCCAGAGACATTTCACTATTTCCTTAAGGAATGAGCAGCGACGAGTCGCCATAGCTCAGGAATCGGAAGTCGTGCGACAGCGCATAGTCATAGATTTTGCGCCAGTCGCCCTTCACAAAGGCGCTCACCAGCAATAGCAGCGTCGACTGAGGCTGGTGGAAGTTGGTCACCAGCATCTTCACAATCTTATAGTCATAGCCCGGGGCAATGATGATCTGCGTCGACGAGTGCAGCACCGTCAGCTCGTTTCTGACCATCCACGCCTGCAGAGCCTGCAGAGCTTCCGTACTTTCAACTTCCCCACGAACTTTGCCCGCTTTGACCTTCAGGTCAAAGAACTTTGAACTTTCACCTTCATACGGCTCCCACTGGCTGACGTGCAGCTGCTCCTCGCGGATGTCAGGATTGGCCAGCACCTTCAGACCCATGTAGTAGAGGCTCTCCAGCGTCCGCACACTGGTGGTACCCACTGCAATGGCCTTGCCTCCGTGCGCTATCAGACGCTCTATGGTGTGCCGGCGAACAGCAATGTACTCCGTGTGCATGGCGTGCTCGCCAATGGTCTCGCTCTTGACGGGACGGAAGGTGCCTGCTCCGACGTGCAGCGTCAGTTCTTCGCGCTCAATGCCGTGGGCATCGACATCCCTCAGCACGCGCTCCGTGAAGTGCAGTCCTGCCGTAGGAGCTGCCACACTGCCTTTGATCTTCGAGTACACCGTCTGGTAGGTCGTCTTGTCGCTCTCCTGTGTATCGCGATTCAGGTACGGAGGAATAGGCAGTTCGCCCATGGCGTCCAGGATGTCGGCAAACGACACACCGGCCGTCCACTCCAGTGCTACGAGCTGGCTGGTACCCACCTCGCCTTTGCGCACAGCGCGGACCTCGACCTGTTCGCCTTTGATTTCAACCATCCTGGAGAGCGTCACCTCCATCTTCCACTTCTTCTGGTTGCCCACCAGACAGAGCCACTCACAGGCCTGTGTCTGCTGGAACATCTGCTCGTAGTCGGCTGGCCGATAGGGTTCCAGCAGAAACACCTCTATCAGCGCCCCCGTGGGCTGTCCCTCAGCGTCAGGCTTGCGGAAGTGCAGGCGTGCCTGAATCACCTTGGTATTGTTCATCACCATCAGGGCACCCTCGGGCAGGTATTTCGGCAGGTTGTAGAAGACATCTTCTCCTACGACGCCTTTATTGTACACCAGCAGCTTCGAGTGGTCGCGCTCCGCCATCGGAAACTTCGCAATCCGCTCGTCTGCCAGTTCATAGTTGTAATCGCTTATGTGTATTTCTTTCGTTTCAATGTCCATAACGCGTGCAAAGGTACAAATAAAAAACAGCTTAACCAAATATCATGCCTACGAATTTGCTATTAACCACCCACGAAATTGATTTTTCATCGCTACACATTTGTCATTCCATCCCCAAGAAAATGTTTTTTGATAGTTATAGATTTTATGTTTCCAACTTAGAGACACATGTCTCCAACTTGGAAACACCTGTACACAACTTGTAGATATAACTTTCCTAACCAACCATTATCTTTTTCCTAACGTCCCAGCATAAAAAAAATAAATAGATTTATTTTGTTCTGCTCTCGTTTTTTCGTAACTTTGCAGCGTAAACTTACGAAACGACATCATGCAGATGATAAAACACTATGCCGGGCTTTTACTTATAGTATTAGGGGCGCTGGCACTGATTATGACTCGCCTTAAGGCACTGGACAGCAGCAACACCTTGCTGGCGACAGGTCTGCTGTTCATTGTAGCGGGCATCGGCCTGCACATCAGAAGCATCAAGCGAGAAAGCAGGTACTGAGATTTTATACTTTGAGAAATGGAACAAATCAAGATATTTACACAACTGATTTCCAGCGAGTTGCACTTGTCGGAGTACGCAGTGGAGAACACGTTGAAATTGCTGGACGAAGGGTGCACCATCCCCTTTATTTCGCGCTATCGCAAGGAGCGCACAGGGGGGCTGGACGAAGTACAGATTACAGCCATCAGCGATCGTTCAGAACGGCTGAAAGAGATACAAAAGCGCAAGGAGACCATCCTGAAAACCATCGGCGAGCTGGGCAAGTTGACGCCCGAACTGGAGAAACGCATAGAGGACTGCTGGGAACTGACGACACTGGAGGACATATACCTGCCCTACAAACCCAAGCGCCGCACACGTGCCCAGGCGGCTCGCGAACAAGGACTGGAGCCTTTAGCCACCCTACTGATGATGCAACGCGAGCAAAGCCCTGAACGGGCTGCACAGCGTTTCGTCAAGGGCGATGTCAAGGATGTGGCTACAGCACTGAAAGGCGCACAGGACATCATAGCCGAACAGGTGAGCGAGGACGAGCGCAGCCGTAATCAGGTGCGTGCCGCCTTCCGTCGCGAGGCCTTCATCGTGTCGAAAGTGGTCAAGGCCAAGAAAGACACGGACGAAGCACAGAAATACAGCGACTACTTCGATTGGGAGGAGCCCCTGAAACGCTGTTCGAGCCATCGGTTGCTGGCTATGCGCCGGGGAGCCGACGAAGGCATCCTGCGACTGAGCCTGACCATCGACGACGACGAGGCCGTGAGCCGACTGCAACGCAACTATGTACGTGGCAATGGTTCTTGCCAGCGACTGGTGAGCGAGGCCGTTGAAGATGGTTACAAGCGCCTGCTGCTGCCCTCGATAGAAACGGAATTCAGCAACCTGAGCAAGGAGCGAGCTGACGAGGAAGCCATCAAGGTGTTTGCCGAGAACCTGCGCCAGCTGTTGCTCTCTGCCCCACTTGGCCAGAAGCGCGTCATGGGCGTAGACCCTGGCTTCCGTACAGGCTGCAAGGTGGTGTGTCTGGATGCTCAGGGAAACCTGCTACACCACGAAGCCATCTTCCCCCACCCGCCTGTAAACCATCGGATGCAGGCCAGCATGCACGTGCAACAGATGATGAAGGACTATCATATCGAGGCCATCGCCATTGGCAATGGTACTGCCAGTCGCGAGACCAAGGAGTTTATCACCGAGGTGGTGGCAGAGGCTGGACGACAGCGCGAGCCTGCAAGTACGCAAGCCCCTGCATCGCCCAAGGTCTTCGTCGTCAGCGAGGATGGTGCCTCCGTCTATTCTGCCTCAAAAGTGGCTCGCGACGAGTTTCCCAACGAGGACGTGACCGTTCGTGGTGCCGTCTCCATAGGTCGCCGACTGATGGACCCGTTGGCAGAGTTGGTCAAGATTGACCCCAAGAGCATTGGTGTGGGACAATATCAGCACGACGTAGACCAATCGAAGCTGAAACACTCGCTGGACCAGACAGTCGAGAGTTGTGTCAACCTGGTGGGCGTCAACCTCAACACAGCCTCGCAGCACCTGCTCACCTACGTCAGCGGACTGGGTCCGGTGCTGGCTCAGAACATTGTGGACTATCGCAAAGAGAACGGAGCTTTCACCAGTCGTGCACAGCTGAAGAAAGTGCCCCGACTGGGACCTGCAGCCTACCAGCAGTGCGCCGGATTTCTGCGCATACCCAATGCCAAGAACCCGTTGGACAACAGTGCCGTCCATCCGGAGAGCTACCATGTGGTGGAACTGATGGCAAAAGACCAGCATTGTACGGTCAGCGAGCTGATTGGCAACAAGACGGTGCGTGAACAGATTGACATCAAGAAATACGTCACAGCAGAGACAGGTCTGCCCACCCTGACAGACATCATGAAGGAGCTGGAGAAACCCGGACGGGACCCCCGCGAACAGATTGAGGAGTTTGAGTTCGATCCCAGCGTTCAGTCCGTAGAAGACCTGCGAGAAGGGATGGAGCTGCCAGGCATCGTGACGAACATCACCAACTTCGGAGCCTTCGTGGACATAGGTGTACACCAGGACGGACTGGTACATGTGTCGCAGCTGGCCAACCGCTACGTCAGCGACCCCACACAGGTGGTTCACCTCCATCAGCACGTACGGGTTCGCGTCATTGGAGTAGACCTGCGACGACAGCGCATCTCGCTCTCGATGAAGGGAATCAAATCCTAAATCGTTAAATAAGTATAAACGCCCCTCATAAAGTTCAGAGTTCAAAGTTCAAAGTTCAAAGGATTTCGTACCTTTGCAGAGATTATGGCAAGAGAAAAGACAAGAATCAAGGACATAGCAGAGCGCGCTGGTGTTTCAGTGGGCACCGTCGACCGCGTGTTGCACAATCGTCCCAACGTTTCGAAGAAGTCGCTGGAGAAGGTGCAGAAAGCCTTAGACGAAATGGACTACAGGCCCAACATGTATGCCTCAGCTTTAGCATATAACAAGGAATACACGTTCTACTGCGTCATTCCCAAGCACGAATCGGAAGCCTACTGGGAAGAGGTGGAAGAAGGTGCCTTGGCAGCCTGTGAACGCCGTACCGACTTTGGTCTCTCGATGAAGATGATGTATTACAACCGCTTCTCTGTCGACACCTTCACACGCATCATGAACGAGGTTCTGAAGCAGGCACCAGACGGAGTCATCATCGTACCTTCACGCCTGGACGTCACACGACGATTCACCGACCAGTTGCACGAACTGGGCGTACCCTTCATCCTGCTCGACTCCTACATGCCCGACCTGAAACCTCTGTCATTCTTCGGACAGGACTCTTTCTCCTCTGGCTATTTTGCTGCCCGCATGCTGATGATGCTGGCACCAAAGGAAAAGGAAATCATGCTGATGAAGCAGATGCGCAACGGCAATGTTGCTTCCAAGCAACAGGAGAATCGAGAGACAGGTTTCCGTCATTACATGAAGGACCACTTCCCCGATGTCACCATCCACGAAGTGAACCTTTCGCTCGACGACAAGCGCGAAGAGTACGATCGCATCCTGGAAGACTTCTTCACCCAGCACCCCCATATCCACCACTGCATCACCTTCAACTCGAAAGCCCACTTGGTGGGTGAATTCCTGCTGAAGTCGAATCGCAGAAATGTCCAGATCATGGGCTACGACATGGTGCCCAAAAATGCAGACTGCGTGCGCCAGGGGTCCATCTCGTTCCTCATAGCCCAGCACGGATACATGCAGGGATACGAGTGCATTGAGAGCCTCTTCAACGCCATCGTGCTGAAAAAGGAGGTGGAGCCTGTCAACTACATGCCCATCGAACTGCTGGCCAAGGAGAACATAGACTTCTATCGCCGCAAGAACATCGGATGAGACAAGAGAACAGAACAACAATTATTTACTAAAACAAATACGATTATGGCATTAGCAACATTTCTGAAAATTAATCCCGCTGACTCTGTCGTAGTATGTCTGGCCCCCAAGAAGCAGGGCGACATCATTGAGGTAGACGGCAAGCAAATCACAGTGAACCAAGACACCCCGGCAGGACACAAAGTACTGATCAAGGACGTCAAAGAGGGTGAGGATATCATCAAGTACGGCTACCCCATCGGGCACGCCCGTCAGGACATGAAGGCTGGCGACTGGGTGAACGAGAACAACCTGAAGACCAACCTCTCAGGCACGTTGGAATATACCTACAAGCCCGTTGACGCCAAAAGCGACATCAATCATATCAAGAACGAGAGCCGTACCTTCAAGGGATACGTACGCAAGAACGGCGACGTTGGCGTGCGCAACGAGATTTGGATTGTGCCTACTGTAGGCTGCGTCAACGGCATTGCCGAACGTCTGGCTCACAAGTTGATGATGGAGACGGGCTGCAAGGACGTAGACAGCATCTGGACCTGGCACCACAACTATGGCTGCTCGCAGCTGTCGGAAGACCACGAGAACACCCGCAAGGTACTGCGTGACATCTGTCTGCACCCCAATGCTGGCGGTGTGCTGGTGCTCAGTCTGGGTTGCGAGAACAACCAGCCCGAGGACTTCATGGCTATGTTGGGCGACTACGACCAGTCGCGCATCAAGTTGCTGGTGACCCAGCGCGTCGAAGGCGACGAGATGGAGGCTGGCATGGAGATTCTGCGCGAACTCTACAAGCAGGCAGCTCAGGACAAGCGCGAGGATGTGCCCGTATCAAAGCTGCGCGTAGGTCTGAAGTGTGGTGGCTCTGACGGATTCTCTGGCATTACTGCCAATCCGCTGGTCGGCGAGTTCTCTGACTGGCTGGTGGCTCAGGGTGGTACCAGCGTGCTGACAGAGGTACCTGAGATGTTTGGCGCCGAGACCATTCTGATGAATCGCTGCGAGACACCTCAACTGTTCGACCAGACAGTATCGATGATTAACAACTTCAAGAACTACTTCCTGTCACACGGCGAGCCCGTAGGTGAAAATCCCTCACCAGGCAACAAGGCTGGCGGTATCTCGACCCTCGAGGACAAAGCACTGGGCTGCACGCAGAAGTGCGGTAAGGCTCCCGTCAGCGGTGTCATGGAATATGGCGACCGTTTGGAGCACAACGGACTGAACCTGCTCTCGGCTCCTGGCAACGACCTCGTAGCCTCAACAGCATTGGCTTCTTGCGGCTGTCACATCGTACTATTCACAACTGGTCGCGGAACGCCTTTCGGCACTTTCGTACCCACCATGAAGGTAGCTACCAATCCCACTTTGGCTAAGAACAAGCCCCACTGGGTAGACTTCTCAGCCGGACAGTTGGTAGAAGGCCGCACCATGCAGGAACTGGTACCTGAGTTCATCGACAAGGTGCTGGCTGTAGCCTCTGGCGAGAAAGCCCGCAACGAGGAGAACGGCTATCACGAAATCTCCATCTTCAAGAACGGCGTAACACTGTAACATCACAATAAAGGACTAAGCGTTGAAGAAAGGACTCATAGCACTGTCACCCCTCGTGGTGTTCATCGTACTCTATTTAGTCACGAGCATCATTGCTCGTGACTTTTACAAAGTACCCATCACAGTGGCGTTCATGACAGCGTCCATCTATGCCATCATCGTCTTCAACGGACGTCCGCTGCGCGAGCGCATTGACGTCTTCAGCCGAGGAGCCGGCACAAGCCAGATGATGCTGATGCTGTGGATATTCGTGCTGGCTGGCGCTTTTGCCAACTCTGCCAAAACGATGGGCTCCATCGATGCGACAGTCAATCTGGCGCTCACCCTACTGCCCGCACAGATGTTGCTGGCAGGACTGTTTCTGGCAGCCTGCTTCATCTCGTTATCCATTGGCACCAGCGTAGGAACCATTGTGGCACTGACCCCCATAGCAGCTGGCATTGCCCAACAGACTGGCACCTCCATACCGCTCATGACGGCAGTCGTGGTGGGTGGCTCGTTCTTCGGCGACAACCTGTCGTTCATCTCCGACACCACCATCATGGCAACGTCCACTCAAGGATGCAAATTGTCGGATAAGTTCCACGTCAACTCCTTTATCGTCATTCCAGCAGCGCTCATCATTCTGGTCGTCTACGTCATCATGGGAGCCGATATTGCTTCACCTAGACAGGTTGGCGAAGTATCCTTCGTGAAGGTGATTCCCTACTTGATAGTACTTGTCACTGCCATTTTCGGCATGAACGTGATGGCTGTGCTAACACTTGGCATCATGCTGACGGGACTCATAGGCATCAGCAACGGAGCGTTTGACGTCTTCGGCTGGATGAAGGCTATGGGTGACGGCATACTGGGCATGAGCGAACTCATCATCATCACCATGATGGCGGGTGGTCTGTTGGAGATTGTCAAACAGCAAGGAGGCATCGACTTCATCATCAAACGGCTGACGCGCCACGTCAACACCAAGCGTGGTGCAGAATTGTCCATTGCTGCGCTGGTTTCATTGGTCAACCTCTGTACAGCCAACAATACTGTAGCCATCCTGACGGTAGGTGGAATCTCGAAGCATATCGGAGACCGATACGGTGTGGACAACCGCAAGGCGGCTTCTATATTGGACACCTTCTCATGCATGACTCAGGGACTCATCCCCTATGGCGCACAAATATTGATGGCTGCCGGACTGGCCCAGCTCAATCCCATCAGCATCGTGCCCTATCTGTATTATCCACTGGCTATTGGCATTGCTGCCTTATTGGCCATATTACTTAGATATCCAAAGCGCTATTCATGAAAGACGTAGTATTTAGAAACATGGAACGCCTGCTCCTGCTGGACGGCGAGCAAGAACGTGAACGAATAGAACCAATGACAGAATGGAAGTGGCAACAGCTTTACAAAATAGCTGTCAAATATGGTATTGGGCCTTGGATAGCTGATGGTATCAAGACCTATAGCGATGACTTCTTCCTCCAGATGTCACCCACCTTACGTCAGGAGTTTTTGTTGCTACAAGGGCCGAAAGACGAGAATCGCCTAAGCCGTTATCTTTTGCAAATAGAGCGCTCTCGAGGATTCATACACCACTTGAGCAAACAGTCGCTGAAAGCCTATGCCAGCGAACTGGTCAGCAACATCAAGAACATAGAAGAATAAGGCTCTTCATCCCAACAGGAAGAAGAACCCTAGTATTTAATCAGTGTCTGAAGCGTATTTCGCGAAGGCTGTGCTTGCCCATAAAGCGGCTCTTGTCCACAAAACCATTCACTCCCACGATACGTCCCTTTGCCGTATACTGCCACATCGTGATATCACGATCGTCAGCCAACACAGGCGGCTCGTCCGTATACATGGCTATCATCAGTTTGTAGTCGTCAATCTTACCCTTCAGGTGCTTGTTATAGAAATTGCGTCCTGTATAGAGCAAGGGCTTCTGATGATAGGCATCCTCCACTAAGTCGAGGAAATAGAACAGCGAGTCGCAGAATACATCGGTAGACAGGCCTCCCGTCGACTCTATGTCAATCATCGGCACCAAGTCCTGCTCGCGGGGCAGACACTGCGACATAAAGTTCTGCAGCTGTTTCTGCTGGTCAGTCAACGGGCGGTAGAAGTGATAGCTTCCCACCTTCAGCCCGTGACGATGAGCCATCTCGATGTTGCGCTCAAAGGTGGCATCTATGCGATCGCCACCTTCAGTAGCCTTCAGATAGACATACGCCATCTTGGTATTGTCGCCCACAGCCTCCCAGAACACATTGCCCTGATAATGACTCAGGTCGATGCCATGAACGTGAGAGCAGGTATCCTCACACAGGATGTTGGGGTTGACAACTGGTGCTGCTGAAATACTGTCCTTAGCCGTCTCCAGAAATACATCATCCTGAGCATACACACCACCCACAAAACAGAAAACTATATTGAGTAAAACGATCAGTTTCTTCATCATTCTTTAAAATTTAGGTGCAAAGATAGCAAAAATCCCCATATTATTCGTATCTTTGCACGAAAAAAGTAAGGATATGAAATATTTATTGATGTTTATTAGTGCCATGCTGCTCATGGAATCTTGCAAGAGTGACGACGACAAACAGCCTGTCAAAGAAAAGGTTAAGCGCACAGTCTTTGTCTATATGGCAGGTGAAAACCAACTCACAAACATTACTTCCGACGATATCAAAGAAATGACAGATGGAGCTGCCAGCATACCGTCAAACAGCCGCATGCTCGTCTATGTAGATAAGGCAGATTCAAAAATCAAGCCTTTCATCGCCCAAGTCACTACCAACAAGCAGCAGCCTCTTGACACGCTGTATAAGTACCCCAACGACCCCTACACCTCTGATGCAGACAATTTCCGGGAAGTGATGGAACGCATGATGGCGATCTCGCCTTCCGATGAATACGCCCTGATACTTTGGGGACACGGCAGCGGCTGGGTGGTAGAGAATGACACCATCCCAGGTCCCTCGCGCCGTGCCTATGGTGTTGACAATGGGACTAACAACCCACAGTCCAATTATGGGAAATGGATGAACATCACCCAGATGGCAAGGACTTTAGAAGGTCTCACCCCGTTCAAGTTCATTTTTGCCGACTGCTGTAACATGGCCTGTGCCGAAGTGGGTTACGAACTGCGTAACGCGACAGAGTACCTCATTGGCTCACCGGCAGAGATTCCCGGATTTGGTGCTCCCTACGATAAAATCATGCCTTCATTATTTAAGAACGGTAGCGACATGTATCGTGGCATTATTGATGCATATTATGACTACTATGCCGACTATTATCAGAAGAATTCCCCAATTGTAAGTGGTGTGGGAAGTGAAGATCTGGATGGATTCAGTGTTCCGCTGTCTGTCATCGACTCACGTTACATCGCCCAGTTGGCTGAGGCCACACGGGATGTCTTGACCACCTTTGCACCCCAATATCCTAACGAGCCTGAACTCAATGGTATTCCCTACTACCTAAATTTGGATGTTCCCGTCATGTACGATATGAAGGCCTATATCCAGCGCTATGCCAGTGCTAACGATTATGCGACATGGAAAAAGGCCTTCGACCTGGCTGTTCCATATTCACGTATGTCCTTCATGTGGATGACCATAAGCGCAACCCTTTACTATAAGGACTTCGACAAATTCGACAAGAAGGTAGACGGCGGATCTGTCAGCATGTTCATTCCACAAAACCACACCAGTTATTTTTCTGGCAATTACGCCTATAACAAAAAGTCCAACAACTTCGGTTGGAACCGCATCATCAACTGGAGCCGCTTCGGCTGGTAAAGAAATATCATAAACACTTAGAAAACAAAAAGGCTGCCTTTACTCGGCAGCCTTTTCATTTACCACGACTTTCACCTTTGAGATGCGCCGCTCTTCCATGGCGAGAATCTCGAAGGTAAAATCCTGATAGGCTATCTTCTCGTGTAACTTGGGGAAGTCACCCTTAATCTCAAGCAACAGGCCTGCCAACGTGTCAGCATCACCTTCCACCTCCTCAAAGATATCATCGTCCAGTTTCAGGATTTTATAGAAGTCACTCAACAGCGTCTTGCCTTCAAAGACGAAGGTATTGTTGTTGATGCGGACATAGCTCTTCTCGTCATCATCGTACTCGTCGTTGATTTCGCCAACAATCTCCTCCAAGATATCCTCCAACGTCACAATGCCGCTGGTACCTCCGAACTCATCTACAACAATGGCGATATGCACCTTATTCTCTTGGAACTCACGTAACAAGTCGTCAATCTTCTTGGTTTCTGGTACGAAGTAAGGCGGACGTATCAACGACTGCCAACGGAAGTTGTTTCCCTTCGACAGATGGGGCAGCAAGTCCTTGATATACAGGATGCCACGCACGTTGTCGCTATTGTCCTGATATACGGGAATGCGCGAGTAGTTGTTTTCTACCACACACTGCATCACCTCCTGGAACGAAGCCTTGAAGTCAAGGTCCACCACGTCCTGACGCGAAGTCATAATCTCCTTGGCGGTCTCATCGCCAAAGCGCACAATACCTTCCAGCATGCGCTGCTCTTCCTTAATATCTTCCTTATCGGTCAGTTCCAGCGCCTGCTCCAAGTCGTCCACACTCAACGCATGGCTCTCCTTGGTCACCACTTTGTCTGCCAATCGTCCAGACCCCATCACAATAGTGGCAATGGGATAGAAGATCTTCCTGCAGAACAGGATACCTCCCACTGCTCTGCGACAGAAACTCAGCGCATGCTGTCCACAATACACCTTAGGCATGATTTCACCAAAAAGCAACAGCAGGAAGGTCAGCAACACTGTCATACATGTAAACTGCAACCACCAAGACGAACCGAAGTTCACCGTGTGGCTGAAGAAATAAGTGCTGAGCATGATGATGGTGACGTTCACCAGATTGTTGGTTATAAGTATGGTAGCCAGCGTTCGCTCTGAATCGTTGCGCAACTGCTTGATTTGTACGTCTCCTGTGGTTTTCTCCTCGTCCAGTTCATTCAGGTCGGATGGAGACAAAGAAAAGAACGCAATCTCCGAACCCGAGGCAAAACTCGACACAAACAATAAAAGACAGGCGCAAATACCTGCCACAATGGCTCCTATGGATGGTGACATCAGAGTCACCTCATTGAACACTTGCAAATACTCGTCCATGACTATTCAGTGGGCTTGGGCGTCAGCATCTCCATATTGTCAGCCCAAATTTCCGTCGTAAAGCGGCGCTGTCCCTGCTTGTCGTCGTAGGTGGAATAGCGCAGACGGCCCTCTATATACAATTTATCGCCCTTATGAACATACTTTTCAACTATCTCCGCCAGCTTACGCCACAATATCACGTTGTGCCAGTCTGTATGGTCAGGCACCTGTGTACCGTTCTGCAACGTATAGCCGCGCTCCGTCGTTGCCAAACGCAGGCGGGCTACAGCCACGCCCTGCTCCACATAGCGGATTTCAGGTTCGGCACCCACATTGCCTATCAGCATTACTTTATTCATCGCCGCTCCACATCAAAGTTACTTGCAGTCACCCAAAAAGCGGAACTTGAAATTCTTTCCCTTAGCTGAGGGGAACTGGCTACGTGGGTCTACACGCTCGCTCAGATGGTCTACAATGCGGTTATAGCAGTCCTGGCCAGACTCTGCCTTACAACAAGCCTCGAAATGCGTATCACGATACTGGAACTTACCCGTACCTGGCACCATCAGCACACGTTTGAAGTCAATAGAACCCTCATACCATCCATAGCGTTCCTCGTTCAGACGAAGCACCGTCGGTGTTGCCGGCTTGACACCTCCGACAGAAGTGTGAACGGCCTTCTTATCCTTGAAGTCCTGCATCGTAGAGGCTTCTGTCTTGATAATGATAAAATAAATGCGGGGACGTACCTTATAACGTTTCGGAAATACAACATCACTTGCTACATAGTCGCGAATATCACGTTCCAAAACGGGGTTCATTCCTATTTCTTCGATATCGGCAAGGAACGCAATAGCATCATCGACATTCGTTACCAGAACCTCTCTGTCAAAATACCTAAGATATAAATTCATTAGAATGGGTTGTTTTCCTGTGTGGTTTATCTTAAAAGAGCGGAAAACGGGACTCGGACCCGCGACCCCAACCTTGGCAAGGTTGTGCTCTACCAACTGAGCTATTTCCGCAGACTGTTTTTTTCGAAGAATAATGGTGAAGAGGAGGAGACTCGAACTCCCACGTCGCAATTGACACTACCCCCTCAAAGTAGCGCGTCTACCAATTCCGCCACCTCTCCAACACCAAAATAACCGCTGACCAAAAAAGAGAGTGCCCAGAACAGGACTCGAACCTGCACGCCTCGCGGCACACGCACCTGAAACGTGCGCGTCTACCAATTCCGCCACCTGGGCATTATATCATTAAGACCCAACGTCCTAATGCTCTTTTTTGTTCAACATGTTGAGCGGAAAACGGGACTCGGACCCGCGACCCCAACCTTGGCAAGGTTGTGCTCTAAATTCCTCATCAGAGGAGCATCTCTCTCGATTGCGGATGCAAAGGTACTACTTTTTTCGGAACTGCCAAAACTTTTTGGCACTTTTTTCACAAAAAACTTTTATTTTCCACATTTTCCGGCCTCCACCCCCACCCTACACCTTATTATATATAGGATCCATACCGTCTAAGCCACCTTACTCCTCACCACGAACGAGCCGTAATCTCGTGACCTGTGAGCAGTAATCTCACTACGAACGATATTACGGCTCGCTTTTATTGACAAAAACCGCATCTAGTGGAACCACGGCTGATACCAAAAATGCCTATCACTCACGCAGACGTCATCTACGAGTTGTGCGGATAATCTCTATAGGGGTATGGAAGGCATTGGCGTAACCCACGGAGCCTATCTGCATCAGCGATAGAAGGCATTCCTTCAAGTGTAAGATTGCGAAGCCACACTTATACCTTCAGGTGTAAGATTGCGAAGCCACACTTATACCTTCAGGTGTAAGAAGGTGTAAGAAGGTGCCGGATAAAAATACGCCATCTTACACCTGAAAAGCATTGGCTTTCAATATATTACAGCGTTCAGTAGTGCTTGTAGTAGGATAAATACTTGGTTGCTTATATAAGAGTCAATCCATGCGGGAGCGATAGTCCTCGTAGGTGAACTGGCGCAGCAGTTCTAATGTGCCGTCCTGATGGAGCATGGCTATGGAGGGATGAGTGATGCCGTTGAAGGTGTTGGTCTTGACGGTGGTGTAGTGAATCATGTCCTCAAAGACCATCTGTTCGCCTATCTCCAGCTCATGGTCGAAACGCCAATAGCCCATGAAGTCGCCGCTCAGACAGCTGTTGCCGCCTAATCTATAAAGGTGAGAGGTGAGAGGTGAGAGGTGAGAGATTTCTTCAACATGTTTAGCATTGCGGACATCGGGATAATAGGGCATCTCCAGACAGTCGGGCATGTGGCAGGTGAAGCTGACGTCGAGGATGGCGGTACGGATGCCTTTGTCCTCTACCACGTCAACTACGCTTGCAACGAGCGGTCCCGTCTGCCAGGCAAAGGCGCTGCCGGGCTCGAAAATAACCTTCAGGTGCGGATAGCGCTGGTGGAAGGCCTGCACCAAACGTACCAATAATTCGATATCATAGTCCTTGCGAGTAACGAGATGACCACCACCAAAGTTGATCCACTCCAACTGAGAGAACCACTTGGAGAATTTCTCTTCAATATGCTGCAGGCTCCGTTCGAAGACGTCTGCCCCACTCTCGCAATGACAATGACAATGGAAGCCGCGGATGTCAGCGGGCAGCTGTTCGGGCAGCTTGTCGGCCGTGACGCCAAAGCGGGTGCCTGGGGCACAGGGATTATACAA
Source organism: uncultured Prevotellaceae bacterium (assembly GCA_900318795.1). Taxonomy (GTDB): domain Bacteria; phylum Bacteroidota; class Bacteroidia; order Bacteroidales; family Bacteroidaceae; genus Prevotella. The sequence continues at coordinate 25,876 of ONLU01000019.1, forward strand.
GAGGGTGCCCACCTCTGAGTATTCGGGATTAACGCGCAAACCAATAGAGCACGCTGCAGCCCGCTTGTGAAAACGCTCGTACTGGCTGAGCGAGTTGAACGTCAGGTGGCTGGAGCAGCGCACGATATCGTCAAACTCGTCATCTTTATAGGCTGGCGAATACGTATGGGCCTTGGCACCAAACTCCTCCAAAGCCAACCGTGCCTCGCTGAGCGAGCTGGCCGTAGTGGAACGGATATACTCGCGGAAGATGGGAAACGTCTTCCACAAGGCAAAGGCCTTGAAAGCCAGAATCCACTCAGAATCTGTACGCTCAGCCACCGTTCGGATGAGCGACAGATTCCTTCGCAGTTTCTCTTCTTCTATAATGTAAACAGGTGTCTTCACCGTTTATACCTTTTATTGTATGCCATCTTCACGCAATTTCTGCTGCCACTTCCAGGCACTTTTCAGCACCTCTTCGGTAGGAGTCTCTGCCTTCCAGCCCAACACCTTGTTGGCCTTGTCGACATTGCCCCATACCTGCTCGATATCGCCTTCACGACGAGGAGCATAGGTCCAATTGACCTTGACACCTGTGGCTTTTTCGAAGCCTTGCACCACCTCGAGTGTAGAAAGGCCCTTGCCCGTGCCGATGTTGAACACCTCAACGGCATCCGTCTCAGGTTTGTCGAGTACGCGCTCCATAGCCTTGACATGGGCTTTGGCCAGGTCGACAACATAGATATAGTCACGGATGCAGGTCTTATCGGGCGTATTGTAGTCGTTGCCGAAAATCTTTAGCTGCTCACGAATACCCATAGCCGTCTGGGTTACGAAAGGTATTAGGTTCATGGGCACACCATTAGGCAGTTCGCCAATCAATGCAGTAGGATGAGCACCAATGGGATTGAAGTAGCGCAGGATAATGCTCTTGATGGGGGCACCCGAGTGGATGTAATCCTGAATGATTTCCTCGTTGATCTGCTTTGTATTGCCATAGGGCGACATTGCCTTCTGGATGGGAGCATTCTCGGTAACAGGCAAGTTCTCCTTTGAAGGCTGACCATAGACGGTGCAACTGCTGGAGAAGATGATACCCTTGACGTTGTACTTCGGCATCAGTTCCAACAGGTTGATGAGCGAAGTCAGGTTGTTGCGATAGTACAACAGAGGCTTCTCTACGCTCTCACCAACAGCCTTGGAAGCAGCGAAGTGGATGATACCCTCAATGTCGGGATACTTCTGGAAGATGGCTTCCATTGCCTCCATATCGCAACAGTCTGCCTTTACGAATTCTGGGCGCTGTCCTGTAATCTTCTCGATGCCGTCAACGACATTGGCATTGGAGTTGGAGAGATTGTCAACGATGACGACTTTGTAGCCCGCATTCTGCAGTTCTACGGTGGTATGACTTCCTATGAAGCCTGTTCCGCCTGTAACAAGAATAGTTTGTTTCATATTTATGATGCTTTTATTTAATGACTTCACTTAACTGTTCGGCAATCTGCCTCATACCTTTCTGCGAGGGGTGCCCCCATTGCTTATCAATATCGTGCAGCAGAATCCAGCGCACCCCATAGTGGTCGCTGATAACCTGCATAGACTCTGTGACCTCCTTGGTCAGTCCCGTATTGATGACCACATAGATCTCGGCTCCCGGATAATAGTCCTGCAACAAGGAAAGCATGCAGGCCATTGCCGGACGGAAGCTATAGAGATCCTGACGCGTCCAGTTTTCGTATTTAAACTCTCCGACAGGCGATTTCGCCCACGAGTCATTGGTTCCACCGAAGACAATGATAACCTCAGGCGAACCAAGATAAGGTACGCGCGTAACAAAAGAGCGGTCACTATAGTCTTCCTTTCTATAACCGGTATGACAGATGGTAGCCCCTGAGAACGAGTTGTTCTGGCAGAGTCGGAAATTACCCTTGCTGACAAACTGATGCCACCACGTCTGGCGCACGCTGACGACGTCGTTGTGCTTGACGCTGTCACGAGGATACCATACGAGATTCGTGTCGGGACGCACAAAGTCTTTGAAGGTGCTGTACGAGTCGCCCAGGATAGAAAGGGCACGTTTCTGTGCACTGGCACTCAGCGCCAGCATCAGCAACAGGAATAAAGATAGTCTTCTCATCATCTCCGTTTCAGTTATTGAAAAAAGCTCACCGAACCTTATTGATTCTAGTGAGCTCTTTGTTTCCAGCGGTGCGTACGAGACTCGAACTCGTGACCTCCTGCGTGACAGGCAGGCATTCTAACCTACTGAACTAACGCACCTTGCTGTTTTAACTTTTTCTGCGACTTCCGAGGCGGTGCGTACGAGACTCGAACTCGTGACCTCCTGCGTGACAGGCAGGCATTCTAACCTACTGAACTAACGCACCTCTTGTGGTCGCTTTTGTCGTTTAGCGGGTGCAAAGGTACAGATAATTTTCGAGAACGCAAAATTTTTTTGCGAAAACTTTATAAAAAACTTTGCATCAGCACTGCATTGCGGTATTTTCTGCCGTCAAAAAGCCAGTCTTTCAGCGTTGCCTGAAGTCCAAAACCCGACTTACGGAACAATTGGACAGCAGCCTCATTGCTCTCGTCTATCAAAGCATAGAGCTGATGAAGATGCAGTACCTGCAGGGCATAGCGGCAGAGTTCGGCAAGTGCTGCCGAAGCATAACCCCGCCTACGGAATGAGTCCAAAAGGACAATACCAACCTCGGCACGCTGGTGTTGAGGTTCGAAATGCACCAAATCGCACAAACCGACCGTCTGTCCATCCTCGTTCCCGATGACCAGCCTCACTTGCCGATCAGCATAAATATCGTCACTTGAGGTTGCAATATAGTCGTGCAGGGTATAGCGCGAATAAGGAACATTGGTAGTACCCACATTCCACAACCGGGTGTCATTCTCTATCAGATAGAGTAAATCAAGATCCTCCGGCTCAATGGCTCGCAAACGTATAGTAGGAATACTGGTCATAGTTCACTGTTTTTTCTAGGGTTCAAAAAGTGGTGCAAGCGGTGTGTCAGCATTTCCAGCAGAGCCAGCGAGGCGCGGAAGTAGATGGCGGTCTTGATGGGCAATGACAACAAGAAACCGAAATGGCTATAGTGCTTGCGGAAAAAGATAAGCATGGCCTGATAGAACACGTGGACATAGCGGAACGACGACTTGTTGGTAGACTCACCCTTATAGTGGATGATGTCCAACGGCAGATACCAGTTCTGCCAGCCACCTTTCAGCAAGCGATACGACAAGTCGATATCCTCTCCGTACATGAAGAAGTCCTCGTCCAACAGCCCCACTTCATCAAGAGCCTTGCGGCGAAGCATGCAATAGGCTCCGCTAATGACCTCGATGCGTCCTGGCTGGTCCCAAGGCAGATTACTCATATAGTAACGATGGGTAAAACCCAGCATTTTGAGCATGGCCACCCAAGGTGTAGGAATGGCGCGACGCGACTCAGGAGCCGGTGTTCCCTCACGTGTCAGCATGCGCACTCCTGCCCCACCTGCCTCGGGATGGGCATCAAGGAAGTGCAGCGTCTCGCGGATGGTTGGTTCGTAGACCACGGTGTCAGGGTTCAGCAACAGCACATATTCGCTGTCGGACAGGCGGATTGCCTGATTGTTGGCACGTGCAAATCCTACATTGTCCTGATTGGCAATAAAATGAACATCAGGATGCAGCGGTCCCAACGTATCTACTGTACCGTCCGTAGAATTGTTGTCCACGACAAACACCTCACCATCGATTCCTTCGAGGGCTTTGCTGACACTCTGCAGACACTCATCCAACAGTTGGCAGACATTATAGCTGACAATGACTATGCAGACTTTCTTGGCCATACAAATGGAATACAAAGTAAAAGGATTACGCCCAGATAGAAGAAGGGCGTGGTCTGATAGACCACATACAGCAATGCATTGAGCAGCAGGGGCACTACGATAAGTGCCAGTCTCAACCACTTACTCCGCTTAAACAGGCGCAGCCCCAAATAGGCACACACCAGCGTTGCCAGCTCCATCACTGTAGTCCATATAAATTGTAATGTTTCTGCGTTCATATCTCAATTTCTCTTTTTCACTTTCCCTCAAAGGGGGTACGATTCAGGATAGAGCGTCCCAACGTTACCTCGTCTGTGTACTCCAGTTCGTCGCCTACAGAGATACCTCGTGCGATAATGCTCAACTTCACATCCGTATAGGGTGCCAGTTTTCGGAAGATATAGAAATTGGTCGTATCGCCCTCCATCGTGGAACTGAGAGCCAAGATGACTTCCTTGATTTCTCCATGACTGACACGCTCTACAAGCGAATCGATTTCCAAATCAGAAGGGCCAATACCGTCCATGGGCGAAATCACACCTCCCAACACATGATACAACCCGTTAAACTGCTGTGTATTCTCAACAGCCATCACATCCTGGATGTTCTCCACCACACAGATGACAGAGTTATCGCGCCGAGGATCGCTACAGATGGGACACATGTCACTGTCGCTGATGTTATGGCACACCTGACAGTATTTCACCTCATGCTTCATGGTGCTGACAGCATCGGCCAGTTTCATCACATCTTCCGTATCTTGACGCAGCAAGTGCAGCACCAAACGCAAAGCGGTCTTACGTCCGATGCCTGGCAGTTTAGAGAACTCCTGCACAGCACGTTCCAATAATTGTGATGGATATTGTTGTTGTAACATCTTTCTTTTTTAGACTATACTTTACGATTGTTGTCAGTTCTCTATTTCCGAAAGTTCCAACCACCTCATAGATTTCTCATCCAACTCGTCTTTCAGCAAGGGCAAGCGCTTGCTCATAGCGGTGATTTCTTCTACTGAAGTCGTACCTCCACAGAGCGCCTCCTCTATCTGTTTCTGCTCGGCCTCCAGGGCTGCGATATCACTTTCCAGCTGTTCCATCTCGCGTTTTTCCTTATAGCTCAGCTTACGTTTGCTGACGTTGGCAGTACGTGGGCGAGACGATGCGGAGGTGCGCGTTTTCTCAGAATTTGAAGCATTCTCGCGTCCACGAGTTTCTGTACTTTCGTCACCACGCATTTTCACCCACTCGCGATACTGTGTGTAGTTACCTGGGAAGTCCTTAATCTCTCCTTGCCCTTTGAACACCAATAGATGGTCCACCACCTTATCCATAAAATAGCGGTCGTGAGACACCACGATGACACAACCAGGAAAATCCTGCAGGTATTCCTCCAAAATCTGTAGCGTCACGATATCCAGGTCGTTGGTAGGCTCGTCAAGCACCAGAAAGTTGGGATTCTGCATCAACACGGTACAGAGGTATAGCTTGCGTCGCTCACCCCCACTCAGCTTATAGACGTAGTTGTACTGCTGCTCGTTGGTGAACAAGAAATGCTGCAATAACTGAGATGCTGACAGTTTGCGACCTCCGCCCAAGTCCACATACTCTGCAATGTCGCGGACAACATCTATTACTTTCACCTGTTCATCAAACTGCAGACCCTCTTGCGAGAAATATCCGAAACGGACGGTGTCGCCAATGACGATGTGTCCTTCATCGACAGGCACCTGCCCCAGCAGCATCTTAATGAAAGTTGACTTGCCAGTGCCATTGTTTCCCACAATTCCCATCTTCTCGAAGCGCGAGAAGTTATAGTAGAAGTCCTTCAGGATGATGGTGTCATCATAGCGCTTCGAGATATACTGACACTCGAAAATCTTACTACCTATATATATATTTGAAGCTTTCAACCGCAGTTGGCGTTCCTCGAGTCGTTGCTTGGCAACTTTCTCCAATTCGTAGAATGCATCCTCACGATAACGGGCCTTGTGACCGCGGGCCTGAGGCATGCGGCGCATCCACTCCAACTCAGTACGGTAGAGATTGTTGGCACGAGCTATCTCGGCACGTTTATTGTCTATGCGTTCCTGCCGTTTCTCCAGATAATAGGCGTAGTTGCCGCGATAGGTATAGACCGTATGGTCGTCCAGTTCCAAAATGACACTGCAGACACGATCCAGAAAGAAGCGGTCGTGCGTCACCATGAGCAACGTACGATTGCCTCGCTGTAAATATCCCTCCAGCCATTCTATCATCTCCAAGTCAAGGTGGTTCGTAGGCTCGTCGAGTATCAGCAGGTCTGGTTCCGTCAGTAAGACATTGGCCAAAGCCACGCGTTTCTGCTGGCCACCACTCAGTTCTCCCATACGCTGTTGGAGGTTTCGTATCTTCAGCTGCGTCAGCACCTGCTTGGCCTTCAACACCTTTTCTTCTTCACCTTGATGGTTAAAACAAGCATCAAGCACCGACTCATCAGGGTCGAACACAGGCGACTGCTCCAAAAATCCCACCTTCAGGTCGCGCCGGAAAACAATATCGCCCGAGTCGTAGCCTTCTTTGCCTGACAGAATGCTAAGCAATGTCGACTTACCTGTACCATTCTTGGCTATCAGTCCTACCCGCTGACCTTCGCCAATGGAGAAACTAATATCCTGAAACAGTTGCAGGGCACCAAACGACTTGCTAAGATGTTGTACGTCGAGATAGGGAGTCATACCAAGTTCAATGTTCTATGTCCAATGACTTATTGATACTCTCGATGTAGCCAAGCACCTCTTCCCTGCCCTCTTTCTTCTCTGCCGAAGTCAGGAACATAGGCGGTATCTCCTCCCACGTCTCAGAGAGTTTCTTCTTGTATGCTTCCATCGCCTGACGAGCCTTATTGGGTGTCAGCTTGTCGGCCTTGGTAAAGACAATGCTGAACGGTATGCTTGACAGACCCAACCACTCTATGAACTCAAGGTCTATCTTTTGTGGTTCCAAGCGGATATCCACCAATACAAAAACATTTACCAGTTGCTCACGCTGCAGGATGTACCCTCGAATCATCTGGTCCAGACGGTCCACTTCTTTTTTCGAGCGCTTGGCATAACCATAACCCGGCAGGTCTACCAGATACCATTCCTTATTAATAATAAAGTGGTTGATGAGCAGCGTCTTGCCTGGAGTTGACGAAGTCTTGGCCAACTTCTTGTTGTTAGTCAGCATGTTGATAAGACTCGACTTACCCACATTCGAGCGGCCTATAAAAGCATATTCAGGCTTTGTATCTTTAGGACACATTGACACCATCGGGGCCGAGAGCGAGAATTCTGCTTGTTTGATTTCCATACGCCTTCGTTATTATGAATTAAAGAAAGCTTTGATGAGTCCGAAGAGCAGCGTCAGACAAAGCACGATAACGGGAACCAAAAGGTCACGGAATTCATATTTTGCAGGGGTAGTAACCCGACAATATAGACGGTAAACCAGCCAGCCAACAAAACCGCCCCACAACAGGCCGACCGTAATATCGCCAGGATAGTGTACTCCGAGGTAAAGACGTGTGTAGCAGTTAGTGAGCGACCAACCAACCACAAAACACACAAAGAGACGGTGGCGCATCAAGAGCGAGAAGAACACAGCCAGGGAGAACGTGTTAGCAGCATGAGCCGAGAAGAAACCGTAGTTGCCTCCACGATAGCCATTGACGGTATCAATCAACGAACCGATTTCAGGGTCATGTGTAGGACGCCAGCGGGCTACCAGCGGTTTGACTATTTCATCGTCTACCCCTCCTGCCAGCAGTACACACAGTCCTGCAGCAGCCACGATGAAGAATATCTCGCGTGGCGTGCGGTTGGCCTTCCATACCACATAGAAGAGGGCCATGTAAAGGGGTATCCACGTCTGCGCCGTAGTCAGCGTCATAATCAGGCTGTCCAGAAACAGCGAGTCGCTGCCATTGAGTAGCAGCAACAATTGCTTGTCAAAGTGAATCAGTTCTTCCATATTTCAGATTTTGAATTATATATGCGATGCCAAACTCTGACCGGTCAGAGAATTTCTAAATCTCCTCCAAGTCTTTGGTTTCCAGCCAACCTTGCTTGCCGTCACCTACACGCACCTCACGCCAATCACGCATAGACCTGTCAGTAATGGTAACGCGCGTACCCTCATGAAGGATGAAAAGGTCTGTTCCATTCTTGGAGGGGGTGCTCTTGATATTGACGGCAGAGCTGATAATGACAGCTCCTGTGGGATGGTCGATGGCCTTCTTCTGCTGCCAGGCGAAGAGGTTGCTAACCACAAAGACCACCAGTAGGGCTAGGGCTCCGAAGAATCCCACTTTGCGCAACCAGATGCGTTCGGCAAAAAGATATGCCAAAGCCAATACAATAGCAATGGCAAGGGCAATCAGCGCCAACCGAGCCCAGGCATCCACACTCTGGATATTGACCAAGGCACGATACCAAGTGACAAAAAACATCTCCGACTCAGGCGTAATCTTGTCAATGGTTTTGGAACGGGCCATCTGCAGGTTAAAACGAATATCCTTGTCGCCTGGCGAGAGTAACAGTGCCCGTTCGTAGGCAATCACGGCATGCGTCATGTTGTCCATACGGTAATAACAGTTGCCGAGATTGTAATACAATTCTGCTGAAACACCCTGTTTGAGCAGTTGCTCATACTGTTGGGCTGCCTGCTGGTAATGTTCCTCTACATAGGAGCTGTCGGCCTCAGCTTTAGTGACAGCATGGGTGGCCATTGGAACTAGCATCAGCAGCAACAATACTGCCAACGGCTTGGGCTGACGACTTTTCTTCATCGTGTCGGCGATTTGTGTAATGGCATTCATAGCAGCATCGTAGACTTTATTCATATTTCCCTGCGCATCGCCAGGAGCATAGCGGGCAAACTCGCACTCATCAAGAGCACCGATAAACAGGTTGATGGTCTCTTCAGAAACGTTATGGGCCTGTAACTGCTGGCTGATATTTTCGCGCGACAACTGCTCCACAGGCATGTTCAACTTGTCACCTACATAGCCCCAAAGAGCACGCAGCACCTCGTCGTAGAACTCTCCCTGCTTGCCATCCTTCAACAGGCGGGCAGCCTTCTTCAGCCTCTTTGTGGCAACCTTGTTGGCGCGTCCAGCACGTTGTTTGACGACATCGGCACGCTCAATGGCACGCTTGCGGAAGATGATGAAGAGTGACACAAAGCCCAAGAAGAGAACAGCCAACGTCACCCAATAGGCAGTAGAACCGAAGAAAAAGTCGCCGATGGCATGCTGACGCGTTGGTCCAGTCTTGATGTAATGAATATCCCTATTGAGCTGTCTCACATCCTCTTGTCCGCCATAAACGGCTGACGAACTGCCGCTACCCTTGGTAACATGCAGTTTGAAGGATTCGGTACGGACGGTTTTATACTGGTTGTTCTTGGTGTCAAAATAGACATACTCCACAGCGGGTATATCAAAATCGCCCTGATGACGAGGAACGGCTAGGAACTCGTAGACGATAGAACCCTCAAGTCCGTTGGTGGTCAGCTTAGTATTGTCGGTAACCTTGGCATCATAGTGGTCGAAATCCTTGGGGAATTTGACATCGGGCTGGCGCAATAGTTTCATATTGCCAACACCGCTGACCTCAACACGCAATTTGACAGGGTCGTTGGCCTTGACTTCTGTATGGTCGAGGGTAGCTGAAATGCTATAGGAGCCCACACCACCAGAGAAATTGGCAGGGCGCTGGGGCAAGGGATCTACCTGAATAGTAATGCCGGGAGCCTTGATTTGCTTCTTGACCTCAACATATCCCGAACCACCGTTGAAAAATGCTTCGAATGGGTCTACATTGCGGTTCTGCTGCACAACAATACCCTCGTAGGTAATGCTAGGGACCTCGAGTTTTCCCGTAGCCTGGGGGAACATCACATACTGCTGCCAGGTTACGGTACGATAGGGTTTGCCATTCAGCGTCTCTATATGGAACTGCTTCTCTTGTGGCAGGGGGACTTCGCGGGTGTAGAAACTCTTCAAATCGGCCATCTTACCATTGAGCTGGGTCAGTCCGACCAACGTGTACACCTTATAGGTCAGCAGGATGGGCTCCTGCTCACGGACATGCTGCTTAGAGGCTGTTACCTTGATGAACAAGTCACTGCCCGAGATGGCGGTTCCTGCGGCACGCACCTCTCCGGTACTGCTCTGTGGGTTCTGGCGCTGTGTCCCACCCTGCTGAGCCTGTCCGCTAACCTTGATATGCAACTCGTTTGAGCTAATGTTCTTGCCTGCGGCCGTCACATGGGCTGCAGGAATGGTAAATGAGCCGTTCTTATTAGCTGAAAGGATATAAGTATAGGTAATGCTCGACGAACTAGAGGTATGACCGTTAACCATCTGGAAACTGGACTGGGTGGACGTCGAGGGGCCCATCAGTACATCAAAGGCATCGGGAATCGCACCTGCGCGGAAGCCCTTGGCATCATCTGTATTAACGGTATAGGTCAACCGGAACTGCTCACCCACAGCCACCTGTCCCGGAGCACGGCCTGTCAATGTCTGCGCCCAGCTTACCACGGCTGACGCCCAAACGAGAATTACTATCAGAAATTTCTTCATTACTTAATTACCAATTCTTTTCCAAACGGCGCTTCTGAGGCTGTTGCAGAGCCTTCTTCATGCGTTCCTGGGTCTGTTTTTCTTCTTGCATGGCTGCATTCAACAGTTGCTCGGCATTATCCTTGCTCATCTGCTGGTCCTGCTTTTGCTGTTCTTGCTTCTGTTGTTGCTGCTTCTGCTGGTCTTGTTTCTGCTTATCTTGCTTGTCCTTGTCCTGTTTGTCCTGCTTGTTGTTACCCTGGTTTTGCTGATTCTGCTGCTGTTTTAGTTGACGCTTGCAGAGTTCTAGATTGTAGCGGGTTTCGTCATCGACAGGATTGTTACGCAACGCCTCCTTGTAGGCTTCTATTGCTTCGCTGAAGAGCTGGTGCTGTTGACAGATGACACCGATATTGTGGTACGCCTGTGCCCTTCGCAAGGGATTGGTCTCCAATTTGCCAGCCTTCTCCAGCTGAGTGATTGCCAGCGAATCCTTGCGTTGCAACATCAAGGCATTGCCCAGATTGTAGTTGGCCTGAGGGTTGCGTTGGTTTTTCTCCACAGCCTTACGGTAGGACACCTCTGCCTCGGCAGCATTGCCCAAGCGAAACTGCTTGTTGCCCTGACGCACCAATTGGCGGTCTGACTGCGCCATAGCCACTGTACTCAGCATGAACAGCAAGAATACAGCCACTGACTTGGGAGAGCGCTTGAACAGCGAGATGCGCCTCATCAATGGGTTCTTGACTTCAAGGATGCACACTTCGATAATGAGCAGCAGTAGAACCAGAATGCCTACGGCCTGAAACTGCTCGTCGTAGTCGCTATAGATGGTGGTCGATATTTCTTTCTTGGCTAACTTGTCTAGAGCAAGGTCCAACTGCTGCTGGGCATTGCTATTGTTCTCGACATGGATATAGGCGCCACCGCCAGCATCAGCCAATTGACGACACATATCTTCATTAAGTCCCGTCATTACGGTCTGACCCGTATTGTCTTTCAAATAGTCACCATCACCCGTAGGAATAGGAGCGCCATCAGGTGAGCCCACACCCAGCACATAGGTGTTCATACCTCGCTCACGGGCATCTTTAGCAGCCTCCAAAGCACCACCCTCATGGTCCTCACCGTCGGTAATGACGATAATGGCCTTTCCCACGCCCTCCTGTTGGGTAAAGCTATGGGACGCCATGTTGACTGCTGTAGCAATATCGGTGCCTTGGGTAGCTATCATCCCAGGGCTGATGTTAGAGAGGAACATCTTAGCCGACACATAGTCACTGGTGATGGGCAGTTGCACAAAGGCATCGCCGGCAAACACGATAAGACCTATCTTGTCGTTGGTGAAGTGGTCCACCAGATTCTCTATCATCATCTTCGAGCGATCCAGACGGCTGGGTGCCACATCTTCGGCCAGCATCGAGTTGCTGACGTCCAGACAGATGATTGTCTCTATGCCGGTACGTTTTTCGTGACTGATTTTCGTGCCCAACTGAGGACGGGCCAGCATAACAATGAGTAACGTTAACGCTCCCAAGAGCATCCAGAACTTGACAGCGGGACGGAAGCGTGATACATTGGGCATCAGCTGGTGCACCAGTTCAATGTCACCAAAGCGGCGCAAACGCCGCTTCTGCTGGTGTACCATCAGCAAACGGATAGCAAACAGTACTGGGACAACTGCTAACAAATAGAGATATATAGGGTCTTCGAATCTAAACACTTTGAACTTTGAACTTTAAACTTTGAACTTTATATTATGAACTCTATTAGGGTAACTTGCGGAATATGGTAACTCTCAGCAAGATTTCCAGCAACAGCAACAAGACGGCAGCCAGTGCAAAGGGCTGGTAGGCCTCATAGCGCTTGCTGAACTTCTTGACGTTTAACTTCGACTTCTCGAGCTTGTCTATCTCCTGGTAGATGTTCTGCAACTCACGGTTATTTGTGGCACGATAGAAGTCACCCTCGGTTGCATGGGCTATGTCCGAGAGGGTCTTGGTATCTATCTCCACGGGAATATTGACATACTGCACACCACCACCAACCTGCATGGGATAAGGTGCCACCTTGTTGGTACCGACTCCAATGGTATAGACGCGGATGCCCAGGCTTTTGGCTATCTCGGCAGCGGTCATTGGCGACAGGTCACCACGGTTGTTGGAACCATCGGTCAACAAAATGACCACGCGGCTTTTGGCCTTTGAATCCTTCAGACGCGAAACGGCATTAGCCAGACCCATACCGATGGCGGTTCCATCCTCGATAAGTCCACGGGCAGCAATATCCGTCCGCACACCCTGAAGCAGGTTGAGCAGCGAGGAATGGTCGGTAGTCATTGGGCACTGAGTAAAAGCCTCACCGGCAAAGATGCTCAAACCGATGTTATCGTTGGGACGGCCGGTAATGAACTCAGCAGCCACCTGTTTGGCGGCCTCTATGCGGTTGGGCTTCAGATCTTCAGCCAGCATGGACGTCGACACATCCATAGCCAGCATAATGTCGATACCCTCGACCGTCTGATTCTTCCAGGAGTTTTGTGTCTGCGGACGCGCCAGAACCAGAACCACCAGCACAAAGACGGCCATACGGAGCAGAGGCTGCAGGGGCATAAGTGTAACCTTCCACGAGCGGGGAGCAAAGCGATAGGCATTAGTATCGCTCATACGCATGGTAGGCTCACTCTTCTTCCTATACATAAGATACCAAATGAGATAAGGTATCAGCAGGACCAGCAGCAACAGATATTCTTTATTGGCAAATTCCATTTCTTCTTTCGTTATTCCTTTTTACGTTATACCGTCGTTGTCACACCAACAACTGCCAGACACTATAGACAATATAGCAGAACAGTAGGACGGCTACCGACACAATACCCCAGATAACTATCTTCAGCACGCGACGCTCCTTCTGCGAACGCTGGTCGGCCTCTGACAGCACGGGCTTCTGAACCTCCTCAACAGGCTGGTTCTCTAGCTTAGTTTGGTTAATGAAGTCGATGGCACTGACCAGATTGGCATCGTTCTCGTTTATCATCGTAGAGTATTTGGCAAACTTCACCAAGTCGGCAGTCGTGAACAGTTGGCGAAGCTCGTCCAGTGACTGTTGGTCACCGGAAGCTGTCAAACGTTCAATAATCTCTGAGCTAGTCATCTCCATGGCGGAGAACCCATAACGTTCCTCAATGTACTTACGCAGGGTGTCGGTTAGCTTGGTATAGTACTCCTTGGCATTCTCAGAAGCAACCATACGGTCGGCCTTGATTTGTTCTATCTCCTTCATGGCCTTTTGGTGAGGCAACAGGCGTTTCACAATTTTTATATGTGAAATGATGGGCTTGTTGTCGCGCAGACGCAGATAAAGATAACCGCATAGGGCTATCAACACCAACAACAGCACACTGAGCCAAAACGACAAGCTCCAGTCGCTCCACAGGAAGGGATTATCTTGTACATCCTTGGGTGGAAAGAACTTGTTCAACTGAGTGGTATCGACCTCTACCTCAACAACCTTCAGCGCCAAGTCGGCACTCTGTTGCTCCTTGCCGTTAATCTTCACCTTGAAGGGAGGCAGGTGGTACAGGTTGCCGTCAAACGAGGTCAGCGTAATGACCATCGTACGATCTGAAGGTCGCTGGGTGTTCAGCACTTCAACGTCAGGAACCAGCATCTGACGAGGCTGAAAAGTGGGCCACTCCACTTTGGCATCGTCAGCAGCCTGAACAGTCAATGTAACTGTTGCCTGCTCGCCAATCATCATTTCTATCGGCTCTATGTTTGCCGTAACAGACGATTGAGCCAAACAATGCAACGTACTGGCTATCAAGATTATTAATAATACACACCTTCTCATCAGCTTCGTTGTTTAAACAGCATCAGCAACGCTTTCACATAGTCCTCATTGGTAGCAATGCTCACCAAATCGACGTTGCTCTTGTTCATGGTTTCGCGCAACTGTTGCTGGCAGTTGTTCCAATACTTCTGGTGGGCCTGACGCAACCGTTTGCTCGACGTGTCGATATACTGTTCATATCCCGTTTCGGCATCCACCACACGCATCAGGCCAACGTCAGGAAGTTCACGGGCACGGAGGTCATAGACCTGCAGAGCCACCACATCGTGCTTACGATTAGCAATCTGCAAGGGTTGCAGGAAGTCCTGTCGGTCATAGAAGTCGCTCAGTACAAAAGCCGTGCAGCGGCGTTTCGACACGCTGGTCAGGAATTCCAGCGCCTGTTTCACATCGGTACGCTTGGATTCCGGCTTAAAGTCCAAGAGTTCACGGATAATGAAGAGAATGTGCTTGCGTCCCTTCTTAGGGGGTATATACTTCTCTATACGGTCTGAGAAGAACACCACGCCAATTTTGTCATTGTTCTGGATGGCCGAAAAAGCAATCGTAGCAGCAATCTCCGTAACCATGTCGCGCTTCATCTGGCGCTGTGTACCGAAGTCCAGCGAACCGCTGACGTCTATCAATAGCATTACCGTCAGCTCGCGCTCCTCCTCGAACACTTTGACATAGGGACGATGGAAACGGGCTGTTACGTTCCAATCAATATCGCGCACATCGTCGCCATACTGATACTCGCGCACCTCCGAAAAAGCCATACCTCTGCCCTTAAAGGCCGAATGGTACTGACCGGCGAAGACGTTCGAACTCAGGCCACGAGCCTTAATCTCTATCTTCCGTACTTTCTTTAATATCTCGCTAGTTTCCATATTCTAGTTTGACTAGATTATACTAGTTTGACTAGTTATCAGGGCACCTCCACCTTGTTCACAATCTTCGATACAATCTCCTCGCTAGTGACGTTAGAAGCCTCCGCCTCATAAGTCAGACCGATGCGATGGCGCAGCACGTCGTGAGCCACCGCACGTACATCCTCGGGCACCACGTAACCACGACGCTTGATGAAGGCATAGGCACGAGCAGCCTTAGCCAGATTAATACTGGCACGGGGCGAGCCACCAAACGAAATCATGTCCTTCATATCTTTCAAGCCATAACGATCGGGGAAACGGGTGGCAAACACGATATCGGCAATATACTGTTCAATCTTTTCGTCCAGATATACCTCACGAACCACCTTACGAGCCTTTACGATTTCGTCTGCCGTAGTCACGGGAGTCACCTTAGGCAAACCGCCGCCTATGTTCTCACGGATAATCTTCTTCTCTTCTTCAATCGTGGGATAGCCGATGACCACCTTCAGCATGAAACGATCCATCTGAGCCTCAGGCAACGGATAGGTACCCTCCTGCTCAATAGGATTCTGTGTAGCCATCACCAGGAACGGGTTCGGCAGTTCAAAGGTATCGCTGCCAATGGTTACCTGCTTCTCCTGCATGGCCTCCAGCAAGGCACTCTGCACCTTGGCCGGAGCACGGTTGATTTCATCAGCCAATACGAAGTTGGCAAACACGGGTCCTTTTTTTACCTGGAATCGCTCGTCCTTTTGTGAGTATATCATCGTACCCGTCACGTCGGCAGGTAACAGGTCGGGCGTGAACTGAATACGGCTATAGGTAGCGTCTATCAGTTGTGCCAACGTCTTGATGGCCAGCGTCTTTGCCAGACCAGGAACACCCTCCAATAGAATATTACCATCACTTAGCAGACCAATAAGCAATGAGTCCACCAAGTGTTTCTGTCCTACAATCACCTGATCCATACCCGTCACAAGGTTGGTCACGAATCCACTCTGTTGTTCTATCCGCACATTCAGTTCGCGGATGTCAATAGCTTCTGCCATAATATTACTTTGTTTTACTTTCCTTTTAATTTTGGATGCAAAAGTACGCATTTTCCCCGTTATTACGCACATTCGCATACATAAATAATATTAAAAGAGTTTTCTAAAACTTACTTTCCTGTCCCACACTCCCTGCCAGTCCTCCTTGCCCAGGCTCCCACTCCTCCTTACCCATAATACGAGCCCCCCCTACTCAAACTCTCACTCCACCCTTGTACATGGCTGTTGACAGATGACTGTTATCAAGTGAACTGGCACAAATTATAGAGGACTCCCCTCTTTTGATGTGAAAGTCCTCTATTTCTCATTTCGTCAACTCAAGACTATTATCTGCGCCTAGTCTTCAACTGGAGCTTGGGAATCTTGATGACTTGTCCTTCCTTAAGTTTGGGATTCTGTGACAGATTGTTGTACACTTCGACATAGCACTCCATATCGGGACCGAGGTTGCCTCGGCAGATACTGTAGAAAGTCTGACCTTTCTGCACCTTCACCTCGTGGGATAGACCGACAATGCGATAGGCTCCTAAGCGCACACGAGAATCTTTCTCTGCATACTTGTCATAGTCTTCAGCAGGTTTGGCATCTTTCTTCTCAACCTTAGCGGAAGCCTGTACCACAGTCTGCTGGAACTTGGCTGGAGCCTGAACAGGTTCAACCCTTGGAACCTCTGCTGCTGGCTTCTGAGGTTCAGGCTTGATGTCTGGCTGTTCGGTTCGAGCCGGCTGTGTAGGAACAGTATCTACTGGGACTGCGGTTACGGTATCGTGAACCACAACGGTATCAGGTTTAGATGCAGATATCAGTGTCTTATAACTACCGTAATAATAACCGGCAAGGCCCGAAACAGCCATCAAAAACAAGGAAAGGACAGCATACAAAACCCAATGCCCCATCAAATGGGTACTTGCAACTGGTTCATCAACCTGTCTGGCAACGGAGTCTTCAACTATATGAGATTGTACGTCTGCTGCTTCCTGAGGTTCAGGTTTCGCTGCCTCTATGGGTGAAGGGGCTTCTGCATGCTGAGCCATCGATTCTTCCACCACTTCATGTATTGGTTCTTCCGCCATTTCTGGCATTGTTTTTTCTGTCAACTCTGGGGACGAGACCTCTGCTTCCTGAGAAATGCTTTCTTCTTCCACAATCTCTATCAGAGGTTGAACAGGAGTAGTTTCCTGAGGAGTATCCTCAACGGACTCCTCTTCTTCAGGTTCTTCGTCTTTAATGTCGTCAAACTCCACTCCGTCGTTCAGGACTACAGTTTCAAACTGAGAAAAGGGCTTGTTGACCAATTCTTTCATCATGGCATCAGGCGTAAACGACACCTTGGAATGGCCGCTGATAGTAACGCGTTCACCAGTACGGACGCTAATGCTCTCACGAGCCTCAACATCAATGATCTTGAAAGTGCCGAGACCTTTGATCTTTGCTAGCTGATCAGTTTCCAAACGCTCTTGAATCAAAGCGAACATGGCTGACACAAACTTATTAGCCTCGCTCTTCTCAAAACCATTCTTTTCGGTCAAGACAGCCGCAATCTCTTGTATAGTCAGCTTCCCCATGATTACTGTCCTCCTTTCAGTTTATCCTTCCATGTCTGATTAGGCTTGAAACCCAACACCAATTTGGGCGGCACCAACATCCGCTGCCCAGAAGCTGGATTGACGATGACTCGCTCCAGTTTTTTCTTAGGTTCAAAAGTTCCAAAGTTTGGCACAAGCACGGCATTATCCTCTTGGAAAGCGTCACCCATGGCATTGATGATGTTGTCTACCAGTTTCTGGGTGTCCTTGGGGCTGTAACCTGTGCGTTCAGCCAACTCGTTAATAAATTCCTTGTTATTCATTAGCAAATCATGCTTTGTACGTTAATCATGCGTTTCTCGCGTGGTCGCGTATAAGTCAAACTCCTCTGCGTCGGTCACTCGGACTTGATAGAATTCGCCGATGGTCAATCCTTCGTCAACAGGTATGAGCACCTCTGGGTCAACCTCAGGCGAACAGAACTCGCTACGACCTACATACCAATCACCCTCCTGGCGATCGATGACCACACGCAGAGCCTGACCTATCTTTGAAGCTTCTATTTCTGCAGATATGTTCTGCTGTACACGCATGAGTTTATCCAAACGCTGTTGCTTGACCTCGGCAGGCACATCGTCCTCATAATGAAGTGCGGAATAAGTACCGTCCTCCTCGGAATAGGCAAAGGCTCCCAAGCGTTCAAAACGAGCCCATTTGGTAAATTCCAGCAACTCACGGAAGTCCTCGTCTGTCTCTCCAGGGAATCCAACCATCAGCGTAGTACGGAGATGAATGCCGGGCACTTCCTCGCGCATACTGCGAATCAGTTCGTAAGTATCTTCCTTTGTCACGTGGCGCTGCATACGGCTCAACATGTGGTCCGAAATGTGCTGCAAGGCAATGTCCAGATAGTTGCAGACATTCTTCTTCTCACGCATGACGCGCAAAAGGTCCCATGGAAAATGAGCCGGATAGGCATAGTGCAGTCGAATCCACTCAACTCCCTCGATATCGGCCATCTTCTCTATCAACTCTGCTATGTGCTGCTTGCCGTCAAAGTCGACACCATAGTAGGTCAGTTCTTGGGCAATAACCTGGAACTCCTTGGTGCCTTGACTGACCAGATAGCGCACCTCCTCCAGAATGTCTTCCATAGGACGACTCTGGTAGCGGCCCGTAATCAACGGAATGGCGCAATAGGCGCAATGTCGGTCGCAACCCTCAGAAATCTTCAGATAGGCATAATGTCTGGGCGTAGTAATGTGGCGGAGACCTGAGCAAATAGCCTCTGAAGAGAGGTCTTTCAACAACTGCTTATAGTTGAACTTGCCGTACCAGCCATCCACCTCAGGAATTTCTCTCTCTAAATCAGCCAAATAGCGCTCTGACAGACAGCCCATCACAAACAATTTCTGTAGCCTGCCCTCCTCCTTGGACTGAGCCAGTTCGAGAATAGTATCGATGCTCTCTTGCTTGGCATCCTCAATAAATCCACAGGTATTCACCACAGCGATGTCGCCTTGAGGATTCTCTGCATCATGAGTTACATGATAGCCATTGGCCTCGAAGAGACCCATCAGGCTCTCTGAATCAACCAGATTCTTGGAACACCCTAGCGTGATAATATCTATAGTGGGCTTAATCATGCTTGAATAATGAGTCTACAAACTGTGTCTTATTGAAGAGTTGCAAGTCCTTCATGCCTTCGCCCAAACCAATATACTTCACGGGTACCTTCAACTGGTCGCTGATGCCGATGACGACACCACCCTTAGCGGTACCGTCGAGTTTGGTAATAGCTAGTGAAGTAATCTGAGTGACAGCCGAAAACTGCTTGGCCTGCTCAAAAGCATTCTGACCCGTTGAGCCGTCCAGCACAAGCATTACCTCATCAGGAGCAGCGGGCAGAACCTTCTTCATCACCTCTTTTATCTTCTTCAACTCATTCATCAAGCCAACCTTGTTGTGCAGTCGGCCAGCTGTATCTATCAGCACCACATCGGCATCATTGGCCTTAGCGCTCTGCAAGGTATCGAAAGCCACCGAGGCAGGATCTGAACCCATCTGCTGTTTGATTACTGATACACCTACACGTTCGCCCCAGATACACAATTGCTCGACAGCAGCAGCACGGAAGGTATCGGCTGCACCCAAATAAACTTTCTTGCCAGCCTGCTTGAACTGCCAAGCCAACTTTCCAATAGTAGTGGTTTTGCCCACACCATTAACACCTACAACCAATATCACGTAGGGCTTATGGTCCGAGGGAAGGTCCCAATTGTCATTATCCTCACTGTTGTTTTCTGCCAACAAAGAGGCTATCTCATCACGCAGGATAGCATTTAGCTCGCTGGTCGACACATACTTGTCACGAGCCACACGTTCCTCAATACGCTCTATAATCTTCAATGTGGTCTCTACACCAACATCCGACGTAATCAACACTTCTTCCAGATTGTCAAGTACGTCGTCATCAACCTTTGACTTGC
The DNA here is from genome assembly GCA_900318795.1 of uncultured Prevotellaceae bacterium. GTDB lineage: Bacteria > Bacteroidota > Bacteroidia > Bacteroidales > Bacteroidaceae > Prevotella. Next base: position 46,043 of record ONLU01000019.1, read on the forward strand.
CAGCCACAGCACGGGCTAACTTGCCAAATACGCTGGTCTTGGTTTTCTCTAAACCTTTGTCCAACGTTTCCTTCTTATCCTTACTAAAAAATCCAAAAATACCCATAATGCAATATATTACGTCTGCAAAGTTAGTGCAAACCGAGCGAAAAACCAAAAGAAATGTACTTTTTCTTTTGTTTTTCCAAGGCAAAACTTCACTTGACAATAACTGAACTACATAAAAAATAAGGCTGCAACCAAACATCGCAGCCTTAAATTTATCGGAAATCCCAATATTAGTTCTTGAAAAAGTCCTTAACAGCCTCGTTAGGAACCATCTGCTCGTCAAAGATGTAAGCACCAGTCTTGGGGCTCTTTACCATCTTGATAACCTTTGTATAAGCGCGACCATCCTTTGAGCCTTCATGGAGGGTAGCGACGGTTTTCTTTGCCATGCTTTAAAACAGATTATTTAATCTCCTTGTGCACAGTCATGCGCTTCAGGATTGGGTTATACTTCTTCAGTTCCATTCTCTCTGGGGTGTTCTTACGATTCTTGGTCGTAATGTAACGGCTCGTTCCGGGCAGTCCACTCTCTTTCATCTCAGTGCACTCCAGAATCACCTGAACGCGATTACCCTTTGCTTTCTTTCCTGCCATCGTGATTAGTCTCCTATAACTTTAATGTCCTTCCAGTCTACAAAACCTTTAGCAACAGCCTGCTTCAGGGCAGCATCCAGACCTACCTTGTTAATCATACGCAGACCAGCGGCGCTGATCTTCAACTGAATCCAGCAAGCCTCCTCTACATAGTAGAACTTCTTGCTGAACAGGTTTACATCAAAGCTACGCTTGGTGCGGTGCTTTGAGTGAGACACATTATTTCCAATCTGTGCCTTTTTTCCCGTAATCTGACAAATTTTCGACATCTCTATCTACTTTTTTTGTGTTCCTTAATTGTAACTTATTCCAAACAGGGTGCAAAGGTACAAAAAAGTTTAGAGTTTAGAGTTTAAAGTTCGTATATTTCTCTTTCTCTTAATATTTTTTAACCTTCCAACTCATCTGGTTGGGGTTCTGTTCTCAAAAAATCAAGGAAAAGCTCCATCGCCTTGTTAGTAGCAATGGCCAGATTAATGTCCCGTCCGTGGTCTTCCTCCACCTTCAAGGTCACCTGCTTATCTGGAGTACCACAAGCCAGCCATATGGTCCCCACAGGATTCTCCTTAGTGCCGCCTCCAGGACCAGCAACGCCTGTAGCAGCAATGGCATAGTCAGTATTCAGTGTCTTACAAGCACCTTTTACCATTTGTTGGGCAACTTCCTCGCAAACGGCCGTCTTTTCAGCCAACAAGTCGCCGCTGACACCCAGCAAAGACATCTTCACTTCGTCGACATAAGAGATGATACCGCCTTTGAAGTATTTCGAAGCACCGGGAACAGCAATAATTGCTTCAGCTATTCGCCCACCCGTACAGCTTTCTGCCGTGCTGACGGTCTTATCCATTTCCCACAGCAACTGACTAATCTCTCTGCTGAAAACCTTACTTTCAAAATCCATATTATTTACAATTTACTATTAACATTTTTGTTTATTGTAGGCATTTACTTAAACGTCACCTTACTGAATGCGGGGGCATCAATACCACAGAACTCACCATCCAAATACTTGTAATACCCCACGATACCAATCATAGCCGCATTGTCAGTGGTATAACTGAACTTAGGAATGTACACTGTCCAACCGAAACGATGGGCATAATCGTGAAATGCATTGCGCAACCCATTGTTGGCACTAACACCACCTGCGACAGCAACATGGGTGACTCCTGTCTGGTTGACTGCCAATTTAAGTTTCTTCATCAAAATGTCCACAATAGTCCACTCCAATGAGGCAGCAATGTCCTCCTTGTGATGTTCTACAAAATCCGGATCGTCTTCCACCCACTTACGCAGGTTGTAGAGGAACGACGTCTTCAGCCCTGAGAAGCTATAGTCAAGACCTGGAATATGAGGCTCAGCAAACTGATAAGCTTTCGGATTGCCCTGACGGGCTAATTTGTCAATAATAGGACCTCCAGGATATCCCAATCCCATCACCTTCGAACATTTGTCAATAGCCTCACCTGCAGCATCATCAATCGTCTGCCCCAGTACTTCCATATCGTTATAGGCACGTACTAACACTATCTGCGAATTACCACCAGACACCAGCAGACAAATAAACGGCAATGGTGGCTGACTCCGGTCATCGTCAGACTCCTTGATAAAATGAGCCATTACATGCCCTTGCAAGTGGTTGACGTCGATGAGGGGAATACCCAGCGAACGAGCAAAACCCTTGGCAAAGTTGACACCCACCAGCAAGGACCCCATCAACCCAGGTCCTCGGGTAAAAGCAACTGCCGTGAGCTGCTCCTTCGTAATGCCGGCCCGTTTGATCGCCTCACTAACCACAGGCACAACATTCTGCTGGTGTGCCCTTGAAGCCAACTCGGGAACAACACCGCCATATGCCTCGTGTACAGCCTGAGAAGCCGTCACATTAGACAGCAGCACGCCATTTCGAAGCACTGCAGCCGACGTATCGTCACACGAACTCTCTATACCTATTATATATAAATCTTTCTGTTCCACTTTCAATTATCAATTAGTACGTCAGTATCTCTACACCATGTTCTGTCATCAGCAAAGTATGCTCCCATTGAGCGCTTGGTAACTCATCTTCAGAGATAACCTCCCAGCCATACGGATCGTCTGCATCGATGAAAACCTTCCAAGTTCCCATATTAATCATGGGCTCTATAGTAAAGACCATACCCGGAACGAGCAACATACCATCTCCCTTCTGGGCAAAGTGGCACACCTCGGGTTCTTCGTGGAAGGCGTTCCCTACTCCATGACCACACAAGTCGCGTACAACACCATAGTGATACTTTTTGGCGTGCTTCTCGATAGCCTTACCTATCGCATTGACATAGCCCCAAGGTTTTGCTGCCTCCATACCGATCTCCAAACACTCCTTGGTGACACGAACCAGTTGTTCCTTCTCTGGTGTCGTCTTACCTATTATATACATACGCGAGGCATCGGCATAGTAACCATCCAAGATTGTCGTGAAATCGACATTAATAATATCACCCTCCTCCAGAATGTCATCAGCTTTGGGAATTCCATGGCACACCACTTCATTGATACTAGTGCATACTGACATCGGGAATCCCTCATAGTTCAAGCACGCAGGAATAGCCCGGTGTTGCTCGCAATATTCGCGGCAAATCTGATCTATTTCCAACGTCGACATTCCCGCATGTATAACTTTACCCACAGCATCTAGCACGCCAGTATTCACAACACCAGCCCTACGAATGCCCTCTATTTGTTCTGGAGTCTTGATTAAGTCACGTGTAGGAACCAAGACCCCCTTGTTTTCCAAGTACATGATGCGTTTGTCCAGCTCTGTCGGCTGTTCGCCCGGCTTACAATGCCATCTTCTTTTCACCATAGTCTTTACGAATTTGAGTGCAAAGGTACGAATAAAAAAAGAATTAAAATTAAGAATTAAGATTTATTATCCGTTTGGCACGATATTTGCAGGTTACGGAGCAGAAATCAAAATAATAATATAAAATAAATAGGATATGCAAAAAGGTAACATCGGGGTTACGACTGAGAACATTTTCCCCGTCATCAAAAAGTTCCTCTATTCTGATCATGAGATTTTCCTGCGTGAGATGGTCAGCAACGCTGTTGACGCAACGCAGAAGTTGAAGACACTGGCTCAGCAGGGCGAGTTCAAGGATGAACTCGGCGACTTGACCGTACACGTAGCATTGGATACGGACAAGGGAACTATCACTATCTCTGACCGCGGTATCGGTATGACCGAGGAGGAGATTGACAAGTACATCAACCAGATTGCCTTCTCGGGCGTTAACGACTTCTTGGAGAAATATAAGGACAACGCCAACAACATCATCGGCCACTTCGGACTGGGCTTTTACTCGTCATTTATGGTTTCGAAGAAGGTGGAGATTATCACCAAGAGTTACAAGAACGGCGCAAAGGCCGTCAAATGGAGTTGTGACGGAAGCCCCGCCTACGAGATTGACGAGGCAGATAAGGAAGGCCGTGGTTCTGACATCATCCTCTATGTAGACGATGACTGCAAGGAGTTCCTCGAAAAGGAGCGTATACAGCAGTTACTCAACAAGTATTGTAAGTTTATGGCTATTCCTGTAGCCTTCGGCAAAAAACAGGAATGGTCTAGTGAGAAGAAAGAGATGGTAGACACCCAGGAGGACAACATCATTAACAGCGTTGAACCACTGTGGGCCAAGGCTCCTTCAAGTCTGAAAGACGAAGACTATAAATCGTTCTACCGCACTCTCTACCCCATGAGCGACGAACCTATGTTCTGGATTCACCTAAACGTGGACTATCCGTTCAACCTGACAGGTATCCTGTACTTCCCCCGCATCAAGTCCAACATCGACTTACAGCGCAACAAGATACAACTATACTGCAACCAAGTATTTGTCACCGACCAAGTAGAGGGCATCGTACCTGAGTTCCTGACGCTGTTGCACGGTGTCATTGACTCGCCAGACATTCCCCTGAACGTCTCTCGTTCTTATCTTCAGAGCGACCGGGAAGTGAAGAAAATTTCTACTTATATCACCAAGAAAGTAGCAGACCGCCTGCAGGCTATCTTCAAAGAAGACCGCAAGCAGTACGAAGAGAAATGGGACGATTTGAAGCTGTTCATCAACTACGGAATGCTGTCAGAAGAGTCGTTCTACGACCGCGCAAAAGAGTTCGCCCTGTTCAAGGACGTAGAAGGTAAATACTTTACCTTTGATGAATACAAGACACTCATCGAAGGAACCCAGAAGGACAAAGACGGCAATCTCATCTATCTCTACGCTACCGACAAGGAGGAACAGTACAGTTATATTCAGGCAGCCAAGGACAAAGGTTACAGCGTGCTACTGCTGGACGGCCAGCTTGATGTTCCAGCTATTCAGATGCTGGAGCAGAAGTTCGAGAAGTCACGCTTCACACGTGTCGACTCTGACATCATAGACCGCCTCATCATTAAAGAGGACCAACAGAAATCCAACTTGACAGAGGACGAGTCTGCCAATTTGTCACAAGTATTCCGTTCGCAGATGCCAAAAATGGAAAAGACGGAATTCATGGTCGAGGTGCAGTCGTTAGGCGAAAGTCAGCGCCCCGTTGTCATTACACAAAACGAATGGATGCGTCGTATGAAGGAGATGAGCCGCTTCCAGCAGGGCATGAATTTCTATGCTCAGATGCCCGACTCGATGAATCTGGTACTGAACAGCGACCATCCGCTGATAAAGCGTGTGCTTGACGACTGCAAAGCTACAACAGAAGAGACACTGAAGCCCATCGAATCAGAACTGAAAGGTCAAGAGGCCCGTCTGGCCGCCATCCGTCAGCAGCAGGAAAAGAAGAAGCCTGAGGAACTGACACAGGACGATAAGGACATGAAAGCTGAGACCGAGAAAGCTGTTGAAGAACAAAAGCAGAAGAAGCAGGACGTTCTGAGCAACTATGCCGCCAAGAACGACATAGTACACCAGCTCATCGACTTGGCATTGTTGCAGAACGGCATGCTGAAGGGTGAGGCTTTGGACAAGTTCCTCAAGCGTTCAGTAGATCTCATCAAATAAGAAAGAACAAATAAAAGATTGTATCAGGATAATAAAGAAAGCTCCCAAACCTATTGGGAGCTTCTTTTATGCTCCAGAGGCACATATACAACAAGGAGAGAGGCATATACCTCTCTCCTTTGTGATTCCGGCGGGATTCAAACCCACAACCTTCTGATCCGTAGTCAGATGCTCTATTCAGTTGAGCTACGGAACCTCCCTTGGCTCCTTAGAAATGATTTTATTAACCGAAGTCTCTATTTCATTTCTGATTTGCGGGTGCAAAGGTACGGAGTTTTTCTGAAACCACCAAATTTTTTTCGACTTTTTTTTAAAAAAAGAAGCAAATCATACAAAAAAACTGCTTCCTGATGAGTTATTTAGTACATTCTGCTTACCACAATATACTTTTAATGCAACTTATTCTATCTCATTGTCAACATCTGCAATATGTTAGATAGGCAAGGAGAGCACAAAGCGTGAACCAGGTGCTTCCTTGGTAGTATCGAGCACCACATCACCTCCTAAACGTCGGGCAATATTGCGGGCCACGGTGAGTCCAATGCCCTGACCATCGAAATACTGGTTGAGTTTGACGTAGGGTTCAAAGATGTGCTCAGCCTCGGTAGAATCGATACCTATTCCAGTATCTTCAACAGTATAGACGGCCAGCATCTTGTCCATGTCGACATTGACATTCAGGGTCACTGTGCCATCGGTAGTGAACTTCTGGGCATTGTCCAACAGATGAGCCAAAGCACGCACAGCCTTCGGCTGGCTGGTGAGCAACATGGTTACAGCGGCAGAATAATCTACAACCTGCTCGAACTTAATGTACTGAGCCTTATCAATACCCGTGAGAGCAACAGCCTCGTCAGCAATCTGTGTCACCATCACATTATCAGTATGCTCAATGGGAGGCATATTGTCCTGCATATCGTCAAGGTCAGTCACCTTGCCTACAAGCGCTGAGAGTTTACTGTCACTCTGAGCCAAAACCTGCAGGTCGCTGATTACTTGAGCCATTACCTCAGCCTTCTTCCGAATGCTCTCCTGCATGTGGCTGTTGGTTTCCTGCAGTGAGGCCACGGTTTTCTGAAGTGCTTCATTAGCCTTCCGGACCTTCTCCTGCTCTTCGTTCATCTTGTCGAAAGCCAACAGAGCCTGCTCGTAGCCTTCACCAACATTGTCAAAATTCTTCTCCAATGCACGGTAGTCGCCTAGCAGTTTTTGCTGCTCGTCCACACGGCGCTGATAATCTGCCAGCAGCTGCTGTTGTTCAGCAGTTTGCTTCTTGCCTGCCTGACTCTGTGAATAGAGCATGTAACCAAGCAGGACTACAATGAGGACTAAAACAATTACTACGTATGTCATAGCGGGTTCTTGTTATTACTCGGCTTTTTTCTCAACCTTCATAAACTTGGTAAATCCAGTCATCGCCAACACCTTATAGATTTCAGGGCTCACATTGGTCATCTTGAATTGGCCTTTCTGCTGCATAACGGTACGCATAGTCTTCTGAATGATGCGAAGGCCAGAAGAAGCCATGTAGTTGAGGTCTGAACAATCCATTTCAAGATCAACGCCTCCATCCGCCAGAGCGGGTTGGATGTCTTGTTCAAACTGAGGGGCATTCATCGTGTCAATACGTTCGCCTGTCTTAATGATGGTCTTACCACCTTCTTTGATAATCTGTGTCATAATGCTATAATTTTTAATTGCTATTGTTTATTTTTGATTTAAATATCTTTCTTCATGGTGAGCAGATTCTTGCCGTCTAAACGCTGATAGGTGACCTGATTCATGATATTCTTGACAATAAAGATACCCATGCCTCCTATTTCGCGCTCCATAGGATTCACGTCGGGGTCTGCGTCCTCCTTTGCCGTAGGGTCAAACTCCTTACCATGGTCGCTCAACATAAATGTCAGTTCCTTACCGTTGCTTTCAGCCACCAACTCTATGTCGGCCGTCTTGCCTTCAGGATAAGCATAGAAGATGACATTTGACACCATCTCCTCCATCACCAGATTAAGGTTCATCTGCAACTCCATGTCGAGCCCCAGTTCTACGCCAATTTCTTCGATGAACTGGTTGACCCGTTCTAATTCACCGATCCGGTTCTTTATGTTCAGCTTTTTATTCATAAACACATTTGTTTTTAGTCATCAGTTTTCATCTTAACACCCCCATACAACTAGACGATAATACGGGTTTTATGGTAGTTTTCGCGGAACTCAGAAGGTGAGCATCCTTTGCGTTTCTTAAATATGCGGTTGAAGTTGCTTAGGTTGTTGAAGCCACTTTGGTAACTGATTTCTGCAATACCCTTCGAAGTATCTACTAATAGACGACTGGCATAACCCAGGCGTTGCTCTATGATATATTCTGACAGATTGCGCCCTGTGTGGAGTTTAAAGAAACGGCTGAACGCCGAAGGGCTCATTCCTGCAATCTCAGCCAGCGTAGTCAGCCGTATCTCATCCATATAGTTCTTAGCTATATAGTTCTTTACCTTCAGCACACGGCGTGAGTCGCTCTCCACTTCAACTTTTGCATAGCTTGAAGTTGCCAGTGGACGGTAATGGGTGCTCTTGGACAACTCATGAAGAATGGTCATGAACTGCATGACGGCATAGAAACCGTCTTTGATGGAACTAAGCGTATCGATAAGATGATAGACGCGCATGATGTCTTCCATTGGGAATGACAGACCTTTGCGTGCTTCCTGTAGCATCTTGCGCATAGAGAAAAAAGGATTGCGCGAAAGCATGCCATCTTCGCTCATATCCAAATAAAACTGAACGGTTACCTCGCGGATATCCTCGCTGGTGCAGATATTTTGCTCCCAAACGTGTTCCAAATCAGGCGAGGTGATGAGCACCAAGTCATACTCTCCTATCACCTCGTTTGAGTCTCCCACAATTCGCCGTACTCCAGAAGCATGCTCCACGTAGTTCAACTCGAAAACCTCATGGTTATGTATGGGATAAGTAAACTCTTTCTTTCTGCGGTCAGCAATGTAGAGAGCATCTTTTCCCATTAACGGGGTAATTTCGTGTATGACTCTTGGCTCGTCCATAACTCTCTACTAAATCTTGAGTTCCTTCATGATTTCACTCATACGCTGCAGCGTAGAGATACGGGTGGGCACCAAAGGCAAGCGGAGCACATTTTCTATATACCCCATCTCGTGCAGCATAGCCTTTACACCAGCAGGATTACCATCAACAAAAAGCAAAGAAAATAAGTCGATGAAGCGATGATGTATCTTGCGGGCAGGATCGTACTCACCCTTCATCTGCAAGCGAATCATCTTTGAGAACTCCTTGGGCAACGCATTGCCAATGACACTGATGACCCCTACAGCGCCACAACTAATCATAGGAAAAGTCAGTGCGTCATCACCAGAAATCACATCGAACGAAGCTGGTTTGTTCTTGATGATCTCGTCAACCTGCTCCAGATTACCTGATGCCTCCTTAATAGCAACAATATTTTCGCAGTCACGAGCCAAGCGAACAGTTGTCGCTGCACTCATATTTACACCAGTTCGACCAGGAACATTATACAACACGACAGGCAACCTAGTAGCATTTGCTATAGCCTTAAAGTGCTGATAGAGTCCCTCCTGAGAGGGTTTATTGTAATACGGACACACGCTCAGTATGCCATCGATTCCCTGAAAGTCACGAGTCTGCAGTTCCTCGATGATTGCAGCTGTATTGTTACCACCACATCCCATCAAGATGGGCACACGCCCACGTACAAGACTCACAATCGTTTCCTTGATTTTCTGTTTTTCCTCGGCAGTCAGCGTAGGAGTTTCACCTGTTGTTGCCAGAATGCATAGAAAGTCTGCCCCATTATTCAATTGATATTCTACCAATCGAATCAGCGACTTATAGTCTACCGCTCCGTCTTTGGCGAAAGGGGTTACCAATGCTATTCCCAGTCCTTTGAAAATATTACGTACCATAAAAATATTTAAGAATTCTTACTTATTGTGTGCAAAAGTAAGAAATTTAATTGTAAACACACACCTTTTTGCTTAAAAAATGTAGTTTTGCATCACAATTTGCAAAAAGAGGGCGTGTCAAATTTGACACACCCTCTTGGTTTATACTTTTTTCAACACAACTGCCGAACGAGCAGGAATATAAAGTTTCAACCACTCCTTGTGGTCTTTTACATAAAGCGGGTCGTAATTAGTGACATGGGTAACACTGTCGTCAGCGAATCCATTGCCGCCAAACTCTTTTGCATCCGTATTGAGCACCACCTCGTAACTGCCCGTAGGCACCAGGAATCCGTAGTCTGTATAACTACGCGTAGGCGAGAAGTTGAATACGAAGACAAGGTCGCCACGCATGTAGCACAATACCTGATCACCGTCATCGTGCCAAATTTCCGTGACCGGTGTTGCCTGGAAGTTCTTCTGCGATTTAATGACCTCAAGCATCTTTTGGTCGAAGTCACCCAGCCAATGGTAGCACAGATCCTTATTATCAACAAGGTTCCACTGACGACGAGCATACTTGTATGACCAGCCGTTACCTTCACGTGGGAAGTCTATCCACTCGGGATGTCCGAACTCATTACCCATAAAATTCAGATAGCCACCATTGATGGCTCCTGCCGTCACCAGGCGTATCATCTTGTGCAAAGCGATACCACGCTGAGCCAAATCATTAACATCCTTTTTGGCAAAGTGCCAGTACATGTCTGCGTCAATGAGGCGGAAAATGATAGTTTTGTCGCCCACCAGTGCCTGGTCGTGACTCTCGCAGTACGAGATAGTCTTCTCGTCAGGACGACGATTCTTGACCTCCCAGAAGATGGAGCAGACATTGATATCCTCGTCACGTACCTCTTTAATAGTTTTAATCCAGTAGTCGGGTATGTTCATGGCCATGCGGTAATCAAAGCCGTAGCCGCCATCCTCAAACTTGGCAGCCAGACCTGGCATACCACTCACTTCCTCTGCAATGGTGATAGCCTGAGGATTAACCTCGTGAATCAGACAGTTAGCGAGCGTGAGATAGCAGATGGCATTGTCGTCCTCGTGACCGTTGAAGTAGTCACCATAGCCTCCGAAAGCCTCGCCCAAGCCGTGCGAGTAGTAGAGCATAGAGGTCACACCGTCGAAGCGGAATCCGTCAAACTTGAACTCTTCCAGCCAGTATTTGCAGTTAGAGAGCAAGAAGTGCAGCACATCATCCTTTCCATAGTCGAAACACAGAGAATCCCATGCGGGATGCTCATGACGATCACCTGCATAAAAGAACTGGTTGGGGTCACCGGCAAGATTGCCCAAGCCTTCCACCTCGTTCTTTACCGCGTGCGAGTGTACAATATCCATAATAACCGCAATACCCAGCTTGTGGGCCGTATCAATCATCTCCTTCAGCTCCTCAGGAGTACCGAAACGGCTCGAAGGAGCAAAGAACGATGATACATGATAACCGAAGCTGCCATAATAAGGATGCTCTTGAATAGCCATCACTTGAATGGCATTGTAGCCGTCCTTCTTGACGCGAGGCAACACATTCTCAGTAAACTCCTTATAGGTACCCACCTTCTCGGCATCCTGACTCATACCCACGTGGCACTCGTAAATCAACAGAGGAGACTTATTGGGCTTGAAGGTCTTTTTCTTCCATACATAAGGTTTCTCTGGGTTCCACACCTGGGCAGAGAAAATCTTCGTTTGGTCATCTTGTACCACACGACGGCACCAAGCGGGAATACGCTCACCCTCGCCACCGTTCCAGTGTACCTTCATCTTGTACAACTGTCCATGCTTCAGGGCTTTTTCCGAGAGTTTCAGTTCCCAGTTGCCTGTTCCTTCAATACGCTTACAGCGATATTTCTCTGTTTCCTGCCAATTGTTGAAATCACCAATCAAATAAATATCCGTAGCATTGGGAGCCCACTCACGGAACACCCATCCCTTCGCCAACTTATGCAAACCAAAATAAAGATGACCCGAGGCAAACTGCGACAGAGTCTGCTTACCGTTACGAGTCAGCTGACCTATTTTCCACAGGGCATGATCATGACGGCCACGAATCGCGCCTTCAAAAGGTTCAAGCCATGAGTCGTTACGAACCAATCCAATATGCAGAGGTTCTTCTACCTTCTTAACAACCTTCTTTGAAGCTGTTTTTTTCGGAGCAGCCTTCTTGACCGTTGTTTTTTTTGCGGGAGCAGCTACTTTAGCTGCTGATGTCGTCGTTTTTTTTGTCGTTGCCATAGTCGTCTATGCTTTTACTTTAAAAATAGCTTTCTTGATTTCAGGAACACCGGCAATGCAGGGAGCATGACCATCCTGAGGGAAGAAAATGGCCATCATGCCCGGCTGGCATGTAATATAGCTGTCAGCAGCCAAATCTGGAATCTTGGTGATGTCCTTCTCGGCATTGTACTCTGCCTCAGGCAGTGCATCGCGCTGGGTGTAGCCAAAGGTTTCCGCATCTGAAAGAGGTATCTGGATGTCTATCATATTGTTATGAGTCTCTATAATTGCCTCTGCTGGAGTACGGCCCTTAGCCATTTGGATGTTAACAAAGAGGTCTTTGCCAACAATCTCATGCTTACCAGCCTCCAGCGCGTTGAGGTCGTTCTGCTGAAGAAATTCCACTACTTTGGGGAACAAAGGGTTCACCGATGCATAGTTTTTCAAGTTCTCAAGTTTGTCAATAATCATAATTTGTATGGTTTTAAGTAGTTAAACATTAATTTCTATTTCTGTCCTCTCTGCGCTGACCGCGAATATAGATTCCTTGGGCCGTTACATTGCCGTTACGGTCCTTTTCTATGAAGTTCCCGTCCCGACGGTCATCTACATAGCTGCCTTCAAAACGATTGCCTTGCTTATCCTCCTCTATTGCAGGTCCATTGCGCTTGCCATTACTGAAATGCCCCTTGAACTTAGAGCCGTCAGCATAGCGAGCGATACCTTCACCGTGTATCCTCCCGTTCTTGAATTGTCCTTCAAAGACGTCACCGTTCTTGCTGGTCAGTTTACCACGACCATTAGGCAAGTCCTGTTTCCACTCGCCCTGATAGACATCACCGTTCTTCCATACCAAAATGCCCTGTCCGGACTTATCACCGTTAAGAAACTGCCCTGAATACTTATCACCATTAGCATAGCGGAAGACACCCTGACCTGTACGCTGACCTTTTACATAGTCTCCTTCGTAGACATCGCCGTTTTGGAATTTATAGATACCCTTGCCATGTTGTAGGTCATTCTGGAACAGTCCTACATAATTGTCGCCGTTGGCATAGCGATAGGTTCCTTTACCACTTTGGTGGTCATCCAACCACTGACCGTCGTACGAAGAACCGTCACCCCAGTCAAAATGACCATGTCCATTTTTCTTGTCCCCTTTCCATTCTCCTTCGTAGTAAGCACCTCCCTTGAAAGTATAGCGTCCCTTGCCATGACGTAGATCAGCCTTCCACTGACCGTCATAGCAATCACCATTAAAATAATCCATCACGCCGTGCCCCTCACGATCGTCACGATACCACAAACCCGAATATTTGTTGTTGTTGGAATAATAGTAGGTACCCTGTCCGTGTTGGTGGTCTTGAATCCAACCGCCTTCATAGCGTTCACCGTCGGCAAAGGTATACGTTCCAAAGCCTTGCCGCTTACCTTTCACATAGTCGCCCTCATACATATCGCCGTCTTTCCACAAGGTTTTCCCTTTGCCATAAGGTTTGCCAGACTGCATCTCACCTTGATAGATGCCACCATCTTTAAAAGTATACGACCCCAAGGTTATCTTTTGTGCTGACATTGTCAGCGATACACATGTGAATACAAAGAAGAATATATAGCGTTTCATTACTTTTTCAATTAAAAACTTTACAAAGGTATAAAAAATAATCGAGACAGCCTTGGGTTTTCAAAAAAATTCACTAATTTTGCGAACTGATTAAGAATTTTAAGAGACATTATGAATTTCACAGCTATTATTCCCGCCCGCTATGCCTCTACACGTTTCCCTGGCAAACCGCTGGCATTGCTTGGCAACAAGCCCGTCATTCAGCATGTTTACGAACAGGCTTCTTCTGTACTCAGTGAAGTATGGGTAGCCACGGACGACGACCGCATCCGCGAAGCCGTCGAGAAGTTTGGCGGTCGCGTGGTGATGACTCGCGCGGATCACAAAAGCGGTACTGACCGCATTGAGGAAGCCGCAGAGGAAACAGGCACTCAAGCGGATGTTATCATCAACATCCAAGGCGATGAACCATTCGTCCAACCATCTCAAATAAAAACTCTAATGCAACTATTTGACAATGCTGATACTCAGATAGGTACACTCGGAAAGCATTTTGAGAATATAGAAGCAGTCAACAACCCTAATTCTCCCAAAATCGTCACCGACAAACAGGGATTTGCCCTCTACTTCAGCCGCTCTGTCATACCTTACATAAGAGGTGCTCAAGATAACGAATGGTTGTCACATTTCCCATTCCTCAAACACCTGGGGCTCTACGCTTATCGGCGTGAGGTATTACACGAAATAACGCAACTCCCCCAGTCGTCCCTCGAGATTGCAGAGAGTCTGGAACAGTTGCGTTGGCTTGAGAACGGATATCGCATCCGCGTAGGACTCACCGATGTCGAAACCGTAGGCATTGACACTCCCGAAGACTTGCAACGAGCAGAAGAATTCCTGAAAAACAGGAACTAACTTTGCTGCATTTGCTTTAGCAAGTCTTTTTGTCGCTCCGTCAGATTGGCAGGCAGTCTTACCTGATAGGTCAGTATCAGGTCTGTACCTCCCCTGCCCTTACCACGCAGTCGCACTTTTGTACCCGGCTGGGTTTCGGGTTTCACTTTCAGGCGCAAGCGCTCACCCGTACCCGTTGTAACCATCACATCTCCACCAAGCAAAGCAGTATAAAGATCAATGGTCACCGTCGCCTGAGTATTTGTAGGTTTCTCTTGGTATACCCGCTGACCTCCTCGTACACCCATTCCCCCGAACAAATCCTGGAAGAACGACGAAAAGCCTCCACTACCTGTAAACTGCGAGAAGTCAAAGCCATCAAAGCCTCCTCCGCCAAAGCCACTATAACCACCCGCGCCACCGCCCGAAGCACGTTCGTAAGCATCGGCTTGCTGCCATTGCTCACCATATTTATCATACTTGGCACGCTTTTCGGGGTCACCAATCACGTCATAAGCCTCCTGCAATGCCTGAAACTTGGCTTTCGCCTTGGGGTCATCGGGATGCAGATCTGGATGAAATTGCTTGGCACGCTTCAGGTATGCGCGTTTGACATCCTTCTGCGCTATCGTCTTGTCGACACCTAAAATCTTGTAATAGTCAATAAATGCCATATACTAAGTCCTCCTAAATTATTTTAATTTTCTCTACCAGGAAAACAGCAAAAAGTGTACCAAAGATTTGTCATTAGCGTTTTTTTTTGTACCTTTGCACGTATGAAACAATTTATCATCATCACATTGGCCCTTCTGAGCCTCAGTACTATGCCAACTACTGCCAAGAATAATAAGACTATAACGCTACGTATCATAGAAACCAGCGACGTACACGGAGCCTTCTTTCCATACGATTTCATTGAGCGCCGTCCTATGAACGGCACAATGGCCCGTGTCAGCACTTACTTGAAACGCCAGCGACAGAAATTCGGCAACCGGCTTATCCTCCTAGACAACGGAGACATCCTTCAAGGACAGCCTACCTGCTACTACAGCAACTACGTCAAGACAGACTTGCCCAACGTCGCTGCAGAAGTTATCAACTATTTAAAATACGACGCAGAAGTTTTTGGCAATCACGATATTGAGACCGGACATACAGTGTATGACAAATGGATTCGCGATCTCAGCTGTCCCACTCTTGGAGCCAACATTATAGACACCAAGAGCGGCAAGCCCTACGTGGAGCCCTATCTGATGCTGGAGCGTAACGGAGTACGCATAGCCGTATTAGGGATGCTGACACCAGCCATCCCCAATTGGTTGCATCAGAATTTGTGGTCTGGTATGCGATTCGAAGAAATGGTAAGCTGTGCCCGCAAGTGGGTCAAGACGCTACGCGAACAGGAGAAAGCCGATGTCATTATTGGGCTCTTCCATAGCGGCTGGGATGGTGGAATATCCACCCCGCACTATAACGAGGACGCCACAAAGAAGGTGGCAGAAGAAGTAGAAGGCTTTAACGTCATTTTCTTCGGGCACGACCATACCGAGCACAACAGCACCTTGCCCAACGGAGTGCTCTGTCTTGATCCCTCATGCAACGCTAC
The DNA here is from genome assembly GCA_900318795.1 of uncultured Prevotellaceae bacterium. Taxonomy (GTDB): domain Bacteria; phylum Bacteroidota; class Bacteroidia; order Bacteroidales; family Bacteroidaceae; genus Prevotella. Next base: position 62,008 of record ONLU01000019.1, read on the forward strand.
CAAGGTAGCACAAGCCACTATTCAGTGTTCATTTATCAACGGCCACTGGGCTGTCACCCATAAACAAGGCGAAATCATTGACATCACCAAAGAGGCTGTTGACGAAGACTATGTCAAGCACTTCCAGCCACAAATTGACAGCATCCGCCAATTCGTTGAACAGCCTATCGGAACCTTCCTCACTTCCATGAACTCACGCGATGCTTTTTTTGGCACTGCTGCTTTTGTAGACTACATCCACGACCTCCAGCTGGCACATACCGGAGCTGACGTTTCTTTCAATGCGCCCTTGCAGTTCGACACCGAGGTCAGGAAAGGCACCGTATACATGAGCGATATGTTCAAGCTTTATCGCTATGAGAACCAGATTTACACGCTGCGCATGACCGGCCGTGAGATACGTCAGCACCTGGAGATGTCCTACAACCTTTGGGTGAACACCATGCAGACACCGGATGACCATATCATGCTACTCTCCGACCAATCATGGGACGACAAACAACGCATGGGCTTTAAGAACCTGACGTTCAACTTCGACTCGGCAGCCGGCATTGACTACGAGGTAGACGTTACCAAGCCTAACGGGCAGAAAGTACACATTCTCCGCTTCAGTGACGGTCGTCCTTTCGAGGAAGACCGATGGTACCGGGTTGCCATGAACAGCTATCGCGGAAATGGCGGCGGCGAACTGCTGGTACGCGGTGCCGGTATTCCCATGGACTCCATACCCTCGCGTATCATATATATGAGTCCACGTGACCAGCGGTACTATCTCACCGAGAAAATCCGCCAAGAGGGCGACGTCACTCCCCAAGCCCACCACAACTGGCGTTTCGTCCCCACCGAATGGGCAGAGCCTGCCATTTTGCGTGACCGCAAACTAATCTTCAAAGAATAATCTTTCACCTATGACCACTCAATACTTCGTTTTTTGTCAGTCAGACCTTGTTCTGGAACGTCACGGTGACAATTACCTGATACCCACCAATCCGCCAACCGAGATAAAGCCCTGGACAACCATCATGGACATTGACGGTGCCAAGGCCTACCGCATAGACCGTCCCATCACAGACTCCGAGCGCTACGAGATGTGCCCCCTACGGCAGTCGTACTACAAGCTCTCCAAGGCCGACTACCTAAAGGCCGGGAAATGTCAGGAACTGCTCTATTGGGACCAGAACACCAAGTTCTGCGGCGTCTGCGGTGGCCCGATGCATTTCGACACGCCTATTTCAAAGAAGTGCGACCATTGCGGCAAAGAGTTGTGGCCATCGCTGGCCATTGCCATCATCGTTCTCATACGCCGCAAGGCGCGCATGCCTGCTGCCGACGGCTCATACAAGGACGAAGTTCTCCTGGTCCACGCCAATAGTTTCCGCGACAACCACTATGGCTTGGTTGCTGGATTCGTTGAAACGGGCGAAACACTGGAGGAAGCGGTTTACCGCGAAGTCATGGAGGAGACCGGTCTGCACATCACCAACCTGCGCTATTTCGGTTCCCAGCCGTGGCCCTACCCTTGCGGACTCATGGTAGGTTTCACAGCCGACTACGACTACGGCAAGATTCACTTGCAGCGCTCTGAGCTCTCCAAGGGAGCTTGGTTCGACCGGGACCACCTGCCTCATATTCCCGAGAAACTCAGTATAGCCCGGCAGCTCATCGACGCTTGGCTTGAGGATAGCAAATGAGACCACGAATCACCATAGCCAGGTTTCGGGACATCGCCGTGCTGGCGTTGTTGGTAGCTCTCAACCCGCTTATCAGCTACAAGTCCGCCCCGCCCTGCATTTCCGATAAAGTGGAGATTCGGGTGAGCCGTCCTTTGCGAGCCGACTCAGCACAGTTGGAAGAGATGCGCTACTATTTCCGAAACCACAAAGTCACAGACGAAGGCTATAACCTCATTGCGCAATACTATAGTTTGCTTTCCAGGCAGGAGGGAAAGTATAGTCCGAGCGGCTTGACTGGTTCTACCGATTCTGCGAGCCAGTCCGTGCAAGCCGCCCCCGCCAAAGTAACCCGGGTCTACATCCGTGCCAAGGACCGCCTGCTGCCTGCCGTCGTCATCGGCGGAGGCTACTGGAAGGCTGGACGTTTCCTGACGGGCACTCCCCAAGGCCCGACTATCCTGCACGACGAGGACGGGCACATCGTCAGCGCCGTCATGGAGGCCGACACCGCCGTCACAGGCATCCGCGTCGACTCGACGGGCACCTACCGCGGACAGCTGAACCGACTGCTGCAAGCCTCCGGACAAGGCATCTACGATGGCGTGGACGGTACGCATTATGAAGGTTTCTGGCAATACGGCAAGCGAGACGGCTTCGGCTTCGAATCATCCCCCCATCATCAGGTGCGTGTAGGCATCTGGAAGAAAGACCGTTTCCTTGGCGAAAAGCTCAGGTACACCACCGAGCGCATCTACGGAATAGACATCTCGCGCCACCAGCACGAGAAGGGGCGCAAGCGCTATTCCATCAACTGGAACGACCTGCGCATCACATCCCTCGGTTCCAAGCACCATGCCGGAGGGCAGACCTTCCCCGTATCCTTTGTCTACATCAAGTCTACCGAGGGTACCACTGTGCGCAACCGGTATTTCCTAAAAGACTATGCCGCTGCAAAGGCTAAGGGCATACGAACGGGGGCCTACCACTTCTTCTCGCTCAAGACACCGGCCCTCGCCCAAGCCACCTATTTTGTCAACCACACGCTGTTCCGGCCTGACGACTTCCCGCCCGTGCTGGACGTGGAGCCCACCGACGGCCAGATACGCAAGATTGGCGGCACGGAAGAGTTACTGCGGCGCATCCGTATCTTCATGGAGTACGTCGAGAAGCGCACGGGCATGAAGCCCATTCTCTACACCAACCAGGGTTTCGTCAACCGCCACATGGCCCACGCTGCCGACATCAAGCAGCGCTACAACGTCTGGATAGCCCGCTACGGCGAATACAAGCCTGACGTCAAGTTGGTCTACTGGCAGCTGACTCCCGACGGACGCGTGAATGGCATCACTGGCCCCGTCGACATCAATGTCTTCAACGGCTATCAAGGCCAATGGGACGAGTTCTGCCGCACCGGCTTCCACAAATAGATATAAGCTATAAGTTATTCAGAGATAAAAATCCTTCGTCAGCAACCGGTAAGTCTCGTCGCCTATCGTCATTTCAGAACGCTGGCAGCGGCAGGGACGTTTGCGGAATGCCAGCAGATAGCGCCGGGCTGGTTCTCCCGCCTTTGTACAGACGGCACACACACGACGCAGGAAGAAGCCCCGGAACGTAGCCTCGTCCTCCATCTTCTGCACGTAGTCGAAGGGAACGACCACGCTCAGCACTCCCTCGTCAGTCAACAGGTGCCAAGCCGCCTCCATCAGTTCCGCATAGGTCAGCGTGTCAGCATGCCGGGCCATACTGCGCCGGTCGTCCGGCGCCTTCAGTGCGTCCACGAAGAACGGCGGATTGCTGACCACTGCGTCGAACACTCCGTGATAGTCATCGTCATAGCCCATCGCCTGCACCGCTAACCGCATGACTTCAATTCTGTCTTCACGTCCAGCGCGAGCAACATTCTCTACAGCCTGACGAACAGCCTTCTCATCCACGTCAATAGCGGTTATATGCGCCTCCGGATAGCGCTGTGCCATCATTAGAGCTATCACGCCCGTCCCAGTACCGACATCCAATAAGCGGTCACCGCCGGCGGCCCATGCTCCCAACAGCACGCCGTCGGTTCCCACCTTCATAGCGCACAAATCCTGCTCTATAGTGAACTGCTTAAAACTGAAATTACCCATACTGCCTGCAAAGATAATCAAATCTGAGCAATATACAAAAAATACTTTTATATTTTTCGCTCTATTGGCAACTTCTTTCAGCGAACGCCACGACGGGCGGTCATAGGAACAAAATCGACCCACCTTTACCTTACTATATAAAAAATGTGGGGGCAGTTACATTGTATTTGCAAAAAATTTAGTAACTTTGCACCGAAAGTTCGACGAAATGACACGACGAGAGATAAATATTGTTAAGCGAGAGCAGAAAATGACCGAGACATTTGGCCATTCCAATATTTTTGCTACTCTCTCTCTCTCTCTCTCTCTCTCATGCGCTAACCGCCAGTCCACCTCTTTCCATACGTGCGCATACGTGCGCCAATATACGGCTTTCTTTGCAGAAA
>ONLU01000029.1 GCA_900318795.1 uncultured Prevotellaceae bacterium
CCAATAACTTTCCTCGATAAGTATTGCCCTGAGCAATTCGAGATTATTGGCCATCCTCATGGCGACTATGGGCTGGAACTTGGTCTTAAGCCATATCCTCGCGAACTAAAAGAACTGAATAAGGGACTTCGTGACGGTGACCTCTATTATATGAAAGACGGCAAGCCCGAACTGCCATATCGTCGAATACTAATCCAAAAAAAGCAAGTATAATATGATGAAAGGTAATTTAATGCTATTTATGCTGTGTATAACAGCTTGTAACCAAATGCCATCTAACGGATTTGGACAAGGTGGCAAAAATGCCGCACAGTTTGTACGTGAGCAGACCCAAGAATTAAAGAGCGAAATTGAGTCAATTGAAACTACTTTTGAAGATTCGTTGCTGACAGACCGGATAGTTTCCTTTGGACAGATACAATTTGCAAAGGCTGGTACTGATTATTGGGAAGACAAAATTACTAGTGAGCAGTATCAAAATATCATAGATAGTTCGGCTAATGTTATTCAAGATATTCAATACTCATGGCAATTCAGTAATGTTATAAATGATTCCTTAAAACTACTAAGCAAATATCGTGATAACTGGGCAAAAGTATATACCGTTACTGTAACAATGAAAAGTGGAATAAAAAAGGATATACGCATTCTCATGGATAAGGATGGAATCACTCCACGAATGACGGAAAAACAGTTTGAGGATGAACTCCAAGATTATGCAATGAAAATGATTCAAGCACAGAAAGATATTCATATTAGATAGTACTTATAACATAATGAAGACGCAGATTTGCGATGGGTTTGAATATAACGAGCTGGAGGGAAAAGGCCTTCATGGATTATCAGATCAGTTGACTATCCAGCCGGCCTACCAGCGTAACTACATCTATGCTGATGGCAAACGCGATGTGGCTGTGATAGAATCGGTACTGAAAGGCTATCCGTTGGGACTTATCTATTTTAACCGAAACAAGGATCATGACCCTACAGAAACCGAACTTGAAGTGCTCGATGGTCAGCAGCGTATTACGTCACTTGGTCGTTTTGTAAAAAACAAGTTTGCCGTAAAGATAAACGGCCTGGAACAAATATTCGACGGCCTGGATGAAGGACTTCAGCAGAAGATTCTCAAGACGAAACTATTGGTTTATATCTGCGAAGGCGAAGGTGAACATGCAGAGGAAGAAATCAAAGAATGGTTTAAGACTATCAACATTGCGGGCATTCCACTCAATCACCAGGAAGAGTTGAACGCCATCTACAGTGGTCCGTTTGTTTCTGCATGCAAGGCTGAATTCTCAAATTCGCAGAATGCGAACATTCAGAAATGGGAATCGTATGTGAAGGGGCCTGCTAATCGTCAGCAGTTCTTGGCAACAGCTCTTGAATGGGTGAGCAAAGGTAACGTAGATGGTTACATGTCCGCTCATCGCCGCGATGAGAACATCAACGAGATTAAGACCTATTTCAACACAGTCATAGACTGGGCAGATAGCAAGTTCGATGATGTCTATGACGAAATGCAAGGCTTGAACTGGGGCGAACTCTATGAGCGTTTCCACCACTTGCCGTTGAACCACTCTGAATTGTCGGCAAAGGTTCTGGAACTGATGCATGATGACTACGTGACTAACCGACGCGGCATCTTTGAGTATGTGCTCGGCGGTTGTCAGGATACAAAGCTGTTGAACGTCCGCCTGTTTGACAAGCCTACCATGCGCAAGGTATATCATGAGCAGACGGAGATAGCAAAAGCTAAGGGCATAAGCAACTGCCCCTATTGTGCAGAAGGACATGAGTCCAATCGCTATCGCATCTGGAAAATGGAAGAGATGGATGCCGACCATGTGACCGCTTGGAGTAAGGGTGGGACAACGAGTATCGAGAATTGCCAGATGTTATGCAAAACGCATAATAGAATGAAAGGAAATAGATAACATATATAACCATGGCACGAGGCAAAGTAATAACAACACATTTGCGGACGGGCGACCCCATGCACAGGGGGTTCCACTGTGCACTCGAAGAGTAATTCTGCCCCCCTGCCAAGAGCAGACGGCAGGGGCAGAGTACATTAGAAGGTATTACCCGATGGCAATTAACTTGTTGTCGGGTAAGTCATATCTGACAGAATGTGCGAAAGAGGTGGTTTTGCCATCACTAACGGCTGTAATGTCGATGCCGCGACGTCGGAACTCGTCGATGAGTGCCTGATCATGATAGGCACGCATACTGGACCAGCCTCGGTTTTGCACCTGGGAATTGAAGATGTTTACTAACTCGGGAATCTGCATGTCTGCGAACTGCAGGGCATACTTGGTGTAATAAATGTGTTGTTGCATAACTTGGAATGTTTTTTGAAGTTTATAAATGTTTCTTCCACATCGTACCTTGACCACCGTGGTTTTCCAAAAACCCGGTTGGCGAGTCCGCTCCTGTATGAGCGACTGCTCTTGATGCTTCTGGTGCAAAGATACAAAGAAAAAGCATTTTCTCCTGCTTTTCGTAAGTTTAACGGGGAAAGCAGACAATAATTAAAAAAGAATTTGTAACTTTGCGGCAAAAATCAAACAACGACGATTATGGCCGCATCTGTTCTTAATAAGATAGAGTACCTCGTCCTGCTCGTGGCAGCCTTTGCCACTCAGAGCAAGATTAGCGAGTCCGAAGCCTACCGTTATCTCAGCCGCTATGGCGCACTGGCTCTCTGCGACAAGCATTACGGCATCATGCACACGCTCTCGCTCGAAGAGAATCTCCAGACGCTACGGGATTATTGCCACAGGAAAGGAGGTACGCTATGACACTATACCACGGCTCCACCATTGACATCCCTTGCATTGACCTCTCCCTGTCGAAACCCAACAAGGACTTCGGTCGAGCCTTCTACCTTTCCGACGACCGTCAACAGGCACTGGAGATGGCACAGTTCCGCGCCGAATTCGAGGAGACCGAGCCTGTGGTCAACGTCTATGAGTTCAACGAGGCTCTCTTCCAACAATTCCGTTACAAACGCTTCGAAGCCTACACCGAGGAGTGGGCGCATTTCGTCTATGACCACCGCACCGAACCACACGGTAGGACACTCCACGACTACGACATTGTTTATGGACCCATCGCTAACGACCGCATCGGTGCACAGATTGCCCGTTACAAGCAAGGCTACATCACCTTTAACGAGTTTCTTCACCGCATCCAGTACATCAAAGGCATCACCTTCCAATACGCCTTCTGCACCCAGCGGGCTATTGACAAACTGACAAAGGTATGAACGTATCTCAGGCAGAATTCCAGAACATGAAGGAGGAGATTGTGAAGGATCTCATCGCCCGTCTGATGGACGAGCGTGGTCTCACGATGCAGCAGGCTTTCGATGCCGTCTATACCTCGCGCCTCTTTCTGAAGCTCAACAACCCCAAAACCGGACTATATTTCCAAAGTTCAGGTTATGTGTATAGCTTCCTCGATAGCGAACTGAAGAGAGAAGTGTGAAGAGAGCAACGAGGGATATGGCAGTGCCAACTACAGTTTATACGGACAGACTAACACAAACCGTGTTCGAGCCTGTTATTGCGTATTATTTTGTCTAAGGAGTTAAGGAGGAAGAGGAGATTATTCCGGCGGAATCATTGGCGAAGCCGAACTCCTTAGGCTCCCTGGCTCCTTAGAATATATTCTTCTGAGGCCCTGCCAAGAGCAGACGGCAGGGGCAGAGTATATTGAATTGGATTACCCGATGGCAATTAACTTGTTGTCGGGTAAGTCATATCTGACAGAATGTGCGAAAGAGGTGGTTTTGCCATCACTAACGGCTGTAATATCGATGCCGCGACGTTGGAACTCGTCGATGAGTGCTTGGTCATGATAGGCACGCATACTGGACCAGCCTCGGTTTTGCACTTGGGAATTGAATACTGTTACTAACTCGGGAATCTGCATGTCTGCGAACTGCAGGGCATACTTGGTGTAATAAATGTGTTGTTGCATAACTTTTTGTTTTTTGAAGTGAATAAATCTCCCACATCGTACTGACCACCGTGGCGCTTATGCTATAGCTCGGTTGGGCTATTGCCCTTCCTCTCTCGCTGCTCGCTCGGTTGGCGAGTCCGCTCCTGTATGAGCGACTGCTCTTGATGCTTCTGGTGCAAAGATACAAAGAAAAGTCTATATCTCCAAATAATCTGATGAGATATTGCAAAATTGACTTCGTCGATAATGCCAACGCTCGGCATAATTGATGCATTGCAACGCCACACTCTGCACCTTCAGGTCAGAGAAGCATCATTTTGCACTCACTTATTGCATTATTGCATTGCATTGTTTTTCTCGATAAGGGGCAGGTTTTACCGTGGCATTTACCCTTATTTTATTCGGAATATTATTAACAATAATTAGTAAAATAATGGCGGAAATATTTGGTGGTTTCGATTATTTTTAGTACCTTTGTAATTGTAATAGAGATCAAGAAAGGCAGGAGAGTCCTGACCTGGATTTTGTTTAACTTAATATTCTAATACCATGAGTAAAATTCTTTACGAAGTGTACAAGAACGACATCAAGGACTCTGAGTCCGTGATGTACGGCAAGTACTACGCACGCCTGAAGAGCATCGAGACGATGTCGATGGCGAGGATGGCGAAGCACATCAGCGAGCACGGCTCGGTGGAAGGCGCTGCACATCCGCTTCCTGCCCGACCAGGTTGCCGAGGACAACATCTCGAGCCGGGAGTTCATCAAGAAGGCTGAGTTCGTCAACGTCAAGACGCTGATGTCTAGCACCGACGAGGAGGCTTCCTCTGCCTCGAACACCGGGAACACCAGTACCGGGGGCAACACCAGCAACACCGGTTCTAACACGGGCGGAGGCTCGAACACGGGTGGTGGCTCGACGGGTGACAACACGGGCAACACCGGAACTGGCGGTGACGACTACCACGACCCGGACGGTGGCACCAACTCGGACGAGTAGTGATTTCTTTGGGGGGCAACCCCCAAAGATTTTTTTTTGACTTCGCCGAGAGCGTATTTTCCGTGTTTTATTCAAGTCATGACGTCGGGTCACCCTGGCGGAAGAGGTGGGTGAAGTGCTTGGAGTAGAGTTCGGAGAGTCCCTGGCGGTTGTCAATGGCTTCGCCGACGACGAGCATGGTGGTGAGCGTCAGGTGGTTGTCATGGACTATGCGGGCGAGGTCTTTCAGCTGACCACGATATATCCGCTGGTCGGGCCATGTCAGATGGTAGCACGCAGCGACGGGCGTGTCCCCGGGGTACTCCTGCAGGAGTTCGCGCTGCACGTCGTCGACAATGGCAGCCGAGAGGAATATGCACATGGTGGACTGGCTGCGGGCCAGCAGGTGCAGCTGCTCCCGCTCGGGCATGGGTGTGCGCCCCTCGCCGCGGGTGAGGATGATGGTCTGGGTACGCTCGGGAATGGTGAACTGCGACTGCAATTCGGCAGCAGCGGCCAGGAAGGAAGAGATGCCAGGCGTGATGTGGTACGTCATGCCTTCGCGGTCGAAGAACTGCATCTGCTCCTGAATAGCCCCGAAGATGCACGGGTCGCCGGTGTGCAGACGGACTATGAAGTGTCCGCGGTCGTAGTGCTCCTTCATGAGCTGGCACTGCTCCTCCAGCGTCATGTCGGCCGACGAGCGTACGACGGCTCCAGGCTTATGGCACGCGGTGAGCGCCTTGGGCACCAGCGAACCGGCATAGAGTATGAGGTCGGCCCGCTCCAGCATCCGACGCCCCCGGACGCTGATGAGTTCCGGATCGCCAGGCCCGGCACCGACTATCTCGACATGCCCTTCCTGCCGGCGCAGATGCTTGTAGTCGATGGCCAGTGCTGCCGTCCAGTTCTTGCCTTTCACCTTGGGGACAATCAGTTTGCCGTGATGGGAACCCAGGATGGCTGCTGCCTCGCAGACGCTGGGCGTCCCCACATGCCTGGCCACCACGTCGCTGGGATTCGGGACGTCGACAGCAGCCAGTTGTTCGGCAGTAAAGAATTCCACCTGTTCATCATATTCTTCAATCAGCATCTCGCAGAATTCCTCGTCCTCCTTCACGTCGATGGTACAATAGCGATGGGCGCAGGGCAGCACGCCATGCCGCGCCAGCGCTTCGTCTATCTCGTCGTAGATGCGTTCGTAATCGTCGGGATGCTGAGCCAGTCCAAACCCGATGGTTCCCACCATGGGTACGAAGTGAAGCTCCAGCATGCCGTCGGGGGCACTGCGGTTGAAGGGCGACACGATGATCAGCAGCTCGTATTTCCGTGGGTCGGCCTCGCTGATGTCGCCGATGATGGTGACATGGTCCGGCCGGGTAGCCTCCAGATAGTCCGTACCCTCGTCGCGGGCCTCCAACAGGAGAGCCGTCGATTTCTTGTTGACAAAGGCAAAGATGCAATCGTTCATGTCGTCCATGTCGCTGGCGACGGGCCAGTCGAAGCGCTCGCTCAAGGTGTCGAGTGCCCACAGTCCGGCATTGTCGCTCTGGGTAGTAATCACTTCGCGGGCTCCTGTCACAGCGGCTATCTGCCGCGTCAGTTCGTTGGCCCCGCCGATGTGTCCCGAGAGCACGGAGATGACATTCCGGCCCATGCTGTCCATGCACACCACGGCAGGGTCGCTGTGCTTGTCCTCCACATACGGTGCAATGGTTCGTACGCAGATGCCCATGGCTCCGATGAAGACAAAGGCGTCGTACTCGGTCCACTGTCGGCCCACGTCTGCGCGTTGGATGACGGTGGCGCTGAGTTCTCGCTTCAAGGTGTCGGCCACTTGCTTGCCGGCGTCGCTGATGGGGATGATGGCTATCTTTTGCATTTCAGAATAGTAATGGGGTGATGATTGTCGATTTGGATATGCAGGGGCGGTTCCTGGGCGAGTTGCAACTCATGGCAGGCCTCGTCCCAGAGTCGCTGGCTGTCAGTAGTGACACGTGGTGCCGACACGCTGTTCATGACCATGACGCCGTCAGGTGTGAGGTATTGGAGCACCTTGGCCATGACGTCCTTGAGCCGGCCTCCGTGCCCGCCTATGAAGACGGCGTCGGGAGCTCCGCTGTTGGTTGCGATGCTGTCACAGCAGACGTTGGCGGAAAGGAAGTCGCCCATGTGGACTCCGATGCCCGGAGCACCGTGACGACGCATGTTGTCGTGGATGATGGCTTCACACTCAGGACGTATCTCGAAGGCCTCAATGCGAAGATGCGGAAACAGCAGTCGAGCCTCGATGCTGACACTGCCCGTACAGAAACCGATGTCCCACAGCACGTGGCGTCGCGGCAGGTCGAGCGCCTGCAACGTCAGCAGACGGACCGGCATCTTGGTGATCATCTTCTCGCGCCCGTCCAACAGCGCAAACTCGCAGTCGGGGATGCCGAAGGGCGTTTTACGTTTTGAGTTCTGAGGTCTGAAGTCTGAGGGCGGGGACAGGATGACGCAGTTGGGCATGGGGAAGTCGCGTCGGGTGGCTTCGTCGAGCGTGAGGGTCGTGACCTCTTCTGACTCGGGGTTCCCCAGATGGGTGCCCACATGCATCAGGTAGTCGGCATAGCCATAGTCCAGCATGCGCCGGGCTATCGTGGCGGGCGTATGCTCACCATCGGTCAGGACGCCTATCTTCGCAGAACGCTCTATCAGAGCACGGTCCAGTTCAGGCCAGGGACGGCCCGTCAGAGACACGACGCGCATGTCGTGGTAGGGCATGACCAGCCGATGGGCCAGCATCTGCAGTGAGTTGAAGGACGGATAGAGTTCGATGTCCGCCTCGGGCATCTTGCGACGGATGGTATTGGCAAAGCCGAAGAACAAAGGGTCGCCGGAGGCAAAGACGATGATGCTGGAGTAGGGGGCCGTGTGGAGTGTGGATAGGGCAGTGTATTGCTCGAACACGTGGTCCAGAGGTACGGTGATGTCAATCCATCGGGCTCCGTCCGGCAGCAGGCGGGCCACCATCTCATGATGACGCTTGCCACCAGAGAAGACCTTCCCCTTCCGCACTATCTCCATCACCTCTGGCGGGAACCAGGGCGAGGGCGCATCTGATATACCAATGACTATAAACTTCATAAGTCGCGACCAGGTTTCAATTGTTCTGCATCGTCGAAGGTGAGGATGGCGTTGCACAGCGTGGCAGCCAAATTAGAGCCACCCTTGCGCCCTTCGACAATGATCTTCGGTATGTCACGGAAGGGCTTGACCATGTGTTTCGACTCACATACGTGCACAAAGCCGACAGGTGCAGCGATGATGCCAGCGGGCCGAGCCTTCCCCTTGCGGATGAGGTCGCAGAGTTCCATGAGGGCAGTAGGTGCATTGCCAAAGGCAAAAAGCGCATCAGGATGTTCCTCGACAGCCAGACGAATACCTGCCTGTGTCCGGGTGATGCCCAGCGTGTCGGCCATCTGGGCAACCCGCGGGTCGCTCAGGTAGCATTTGGCCTCGATGCCCAGTCGCTGGAGTGCTCCCTTGCGGATGCCGCTGGTCACCATGGTAACGTCGGTGACGATGGTTTTCAGCCGACCGTCCTTTACCTTATCATATATATGCTCCACGGCATGTTCGTCCGTATACAGAATCTGCTCCATGTCGAAGTCTGCCGTCGTGTGTATGGCATGCAACAGTGCCCACTTATGTCCGAGCGGATAGTCCTGGCGATGCAGTTCTCCCTGGATGGTACGGAACGACTGCATCATAATCTGCTGACCAGGCTTTTCGGCACCGCCGGCTTGTTCACGATAATAGCCACGGGGCGTGATGAACTTCCCGTCGGCGACATACGACTGGGAGTTGCCGATGATGATGACGGTGAACATGTCCACATCCTCCGGGTCCAAGTCGGCGAGGGTAGTGGTCGTCACCTTCTGCTCGTCACGACCTGCCTGACGGACATACCCTACGGGTGTCGTTGCAGCCCGACGCTGCAGAAACAGTTCCTGGAGCCGATAGAGTTGCCAATAGCGCCCGTTCGACTTGGGATTGTAGACCGCCGTCACGAAGTCGCCCTCCGCAGCAGCACGGATGCGCCGTTCTATCACCTCCCACGGCGTCATCAGGTCAGAGAGCGAGACGATGCACAGGTCGTGGCCGATGGGTGCTCCCAGTAGCGAAGCCGCTTTCTGGAAGGCTGAGATGCCTGGCAGCACCTCAATGTCTATGGCAGAATCGATGTCTCTGCCTTCGGAACCGCTGGTGCTCTGCTGCATCTCGTAGATGAGCGGAGCCATGCCGTAGATGCCAGCATCACCACTGGAGATGACGACCACAGTCTTGCCCTCCTGAGCCAGCAGGAAGGCCTGCTCGGCACGGTCGCGCTCGCGCTTCATGCCTGTGTCTATGCACTCGCATCCTGCTTTCAGATAGGGTGTGACGAACTGGAAATAGTATTTATATCCGACGACGGCATCAGCCTCGCGTACTGCGTGGAGCACGGCGGGGGTGATGTCGTCCGGACTGCCAGGCCCGATGCCTGCTATGATGATTTTTCCCTTCATGGGGGCAAAGTTACGAAATAAGTGAGAGATATGAATGAAAAGTCACTCTTATTTTTACTTGAACTTGACCTTCAGTCCCACAGTCAGCATCCGTCCCGGTGAGTAGAGCGCATATTTGCGGTTGCTGGAGTCTATGCGGTTGTCTACCCGGTCGAAGAGGTTCTCTATGCCAATACTCGGTTCGACGACCAGCCACTTGGTAGCGTCGAAGGTGTGAATGGTGTTCAGACTCCAGATGCCGAAGCCTGGAGCGTCCTCATAGCTGGTGTAGTAGGTCTTGGACTGCAGTTTTCCGTTCAGGTTGACGTTCAGCGCATAGCGTCCCCACGCGTGGTGGTAGTTGGCAGCAATGGTGGCAGCATGTCGGATGCTGCGCTCCATGGCAGTCCATTCGTCGCCCGTCTTGCTGCGTGCATAGGTGTAGACATAGTTGGCAGAGAGGTTGAATCCGCTGAAGAGGTTGGCAGAGACATTCAGCTGCATCCCCTTGACGTCGCCTTTGTCGCTGTTGACATAGCGAGAGTATCGTTCCAGTTTGCCAGCCTGGTCGTCCGTCATCTCCGGGAACTCGCTACGTAGCATGCTCAGCGACTGTGCGTCGACGGGAATGTCCTGACGCACCACCATGTCGTTGATGCGATTGATGAATCCTGTCATGCTGACAGCCAGCAGGTCACTGCGATACTCTGCGTTCAGCGAGAAGTAGTGGCTGTGTTCTGCCTTGAGGTCGTTGTTGCCGAAGATGATTTGTGCCTTGCCTCGGTTGACGGAAAAGTAGTGATAGTAAATCTCGTCCAGGCCCGGTGCACGGAAGCCGGCAGAGTAGGTGGCACGAAAGCGCAGATTGCCCGGAGCATACATCAGGACGGCTTTCGGAGTCAGCTGGTTGCCAAAGGTCTCGTGGTGCGTATAGCGCAGGCCTACGGTAGCCGTCAGGTCGGCAACCAGTTTCTGCTCATGCTGGGCATAGGCCGCCAGCGTATAGGCATGCTGGTCGATGTTGCCCGAGGTCGCCGTCAGATAGTCCTTGCGCCAGTTGGCACCTACGATGGTGGTACTTCCTTCCAGCAGTCCGAGTACCGCTTTCAGGTTACCCTCCATGGTACGCTGCTTCTTGGACTGCACGTAGTCGCCAATGGCATAGTCCTTGGTCTCTACGGCATACTCCTTGCCATAGCGGAACCTGTCCACGGTGAAGTCAGCCTGCAGCGAGTGGCGGTTGGTGAACTTATAGATACCGCCCAGATACCAGCGGAAGCCCTTGTAGCGCATCTCGTAGTCGGTGCCTCCGGTAATGTCCTGACGGGTGTGGGGACGGTCCGTAATCTTGTAGCTGTAGTCCAGTCCGGCATTGAGTGCCAGCTGGCGGTTGGGTGCGAAGGTAAACTTCTGCCCAATGATGCTCGAGCGGTAGCCTGTAAAGTAGGGGGCTATGGTCTCCTGGGTCTCCGTGTCCGAGCCTTTCTTATATTCCAGCGTGTTGTTCTGATAGCTGTCGGCACGGTCGTGGGTAAACGTGGTATAGGACCCAAATCCGTTCTTGAAGACGTCGACATTGACGCCCTGTGTCAGAACGCCATGTCCGCTGACGCGTGTGTCGCTGGTGACGCTGACCAGCGAACTGGTGGGCTGGTCGGTGATGATGTTGATGACACCGCCTATGGCATCACTGCCGTAGAGTGACGAAGCAGCGCCGTCCAGGATTTCGATACGCTTGACACGCGACATGCTGATACGGTTCAGGTCCACATTGTTCGAGATGTCGCCCGAGAGTTTCTGCCCGTTGATGAGGATGAGGATATACTTGTTGCCCAGTCCGTTCAAACGGAGGAACGTCCCCATGGAGTTTGGAGCCATCGACACCTGTGGCAGCATGCGTGTCAGCGCCTGGTCGAAGGTGGTGATGCCCTGTTCGCGAATCTCCTGGCTGGAGAGCACATGTACGGGTGTCGCCGTAGACTTCAGACGCTGGTGGTGGCCGGAACCCGTCACCACGACAGGGTTCAGGTTGTACGAGCGGTCTACGACGGATGTGTCCCTGCGCTCCATCTGGTGAATCTGACCAAAAGCGGCACTCCCCGAAAGGAGTGCCACCAAGAGGGTTGTAATGAGTTTTCTACGAGTCATGATATAGATTGGAGTGGTGAAATCTTAATCTTCAGAAGCCGTGGTAGGTGTTGACAAGGCATCGTCAGTTCCCAACTTCTTGATAGCCTCACTGGTGTGCTTCTTCCAAAGGGCACGAACGGCGCTGCGCTCTGCAAGACCTGGGATATACTCATCACCACTCTTATACTTCTTCCAGCATGCCTCCTTGAAGTTGGTCTCGTAGGCTGCTGTCTCGATATCGGCCTCATTGAACAGCGAGAACCAGCTCTCAGGGTCTTCCTCGTCAGACATATCGTTGTGGGCGTGGTCGCCGGCAATTGACATCAGTACAAAGAGCTGAGCCTTCTTGGCATTGTTCTTCTCATAGTTGGCGGTGAAGCCCATGGCACCCACCTGATAATCGAACTTGCCGCCGCCAATGTGAGCCAGCACATCCTCGGCATAGGTCTCATTCATATCCACTGTGCCTACATAATAGTTCTTGCTGAGTTCGCGCAGGTAACTTTCCAGCTGCAAGTAGCGGATGTTACCGCCATAGTAGTCGTAACCCTCGGGATTGCCGTGTCCCATGAAGGCAACGATACCCTCGCCGACAGCAGCCTTCACGTCGGCTTCGGCGTTCAGGACCACAGCGAGGTTTTGAGCGTCGCTCTCCTCAGCCATCAGCGGTGTACCTACTACCACCTGACGGTCGATGCTCTTCATATAGGCATCAGTGAAGTCGCCGTTGCGGTTGTTCATGAAGTCCTTGACATAGCTGTCGCGTACACGACGATACTCCTCACCGGGGATGACCTGCAGCGACTGTACGACAATCTGCTTGTAGCCAGCCAGTCCGATGGCTGTCAGAAAGTGCTCAGGATCGTAGAAATCGCGTGGTTCTACGTTCTCACCGGCACGGGCCTGATTGATACAGATAGCACTTGAGAAAGAGAGGAAGACATCCCAGCCGGAAAAACTGGCCTTGTAGTCGTCCACCACCTTCTCGAAGGTGTCGTAAGCTTGCTCCCAGGTAGAACCGAAGGCAACGACCAGAATCACCTTGTCGCTCTTCTTCTGAGTGTTCACAATCTGATTGACTGCCTGCTGATAGCGGTCATAGTTTGACTGGTTGTCTACAACTTCAGGTTTTGTCTCCTTCTTGTTGTCATCATCGTCACTGCCACAGGCGGTGAATGTCGCACTGGCCAGGACAACCATCATAGCCAGCATCAGAGATTTAATCTTGTTCATTGTTTTGATGTGAATTTAAATTAGACTTATATTTGTTTGTGAGTTTCTTGCCTTGATGCAGTCTGACGGTCAGCGAGGCATAGACGGTGCGCCCTGGTGTGGTGGTGCCCAAGTGCAGGCCATGCGGAGTCCGGTCTACATAGTCAAAGATGTTGTCCATGCCTGCCTCTATGCGGAATGCCTTGCCCAGCTGGTGGGTGGTGGACAGTCGCCACAGCTGGTAGCCCTTGCCGTCGCCGTCTATCTGGTAGTAGCGCTTGCTGCTCAGACGACCATAGAGACCTATGCCCAGCTGATAGTGCTTGCTGAAGTCGTGATGCCAAGTGGCATAGACGTTGGCCTTGTGGTGAGCCATTCCGTCGATGGTCACACTGTGCATGACGTCTTTTTCGGAATCATATTGGTTGGCCTTGGTGTCCAGATAGCTGTACGAGCCTCCTGCTGTGATGTGGCGCCCCTGATAGCGCAGGGTCAGGTCGACGCCATAGGTCTTGGCGTCTTCGATGTTCTGGTATTGGCGCACGCGCACGGGTTCGTACTGGACTATCAGTTCGCCGGGTGCCAGGCTTGGCGGAATGGTGACCAGGGCTATCATGTTGTCCACCTTATTATAATAGGCCGAGGCTGTCATAGTCAGCTTGCCGATGGTATATTCCGCACTCAGCCCCAGATAGTTACTGGCCTGGGCCTTCAGGTCCGTGTTGCCCAAGTAGAGGTAGACGCCACTCATGTTGCGGATGTATTGGTAGTGCAGCTCCTTGGGAGTCGGCGTCTTGTAGCCTTGGCTCCATGTGGCCCGCAGGCGAAGGTCGCCACACTTCAGCATGGCAGACAACTTGGGTGTCAACCGGGTGCCAAAGCCTTCGTTGCGAGTCAGTCGCAAGCCTGCCGTCAGATAGAGCGGACTGAGCAGTGACCATTCGTCTTGCACATAAAGAGCCTGTGTGTTGTCAGTGGCCTTTTCTCCCTTGACGCGCATGGGTGCCTTCAGCCAGTCGTGGCGATATTCCAGTCCGGTGCTGAGCTGCTGTTCGTAGGGTAGGGAGAAGATGCCCTTCAGCGACACCTGTGTCAGCCGCTGGTCACTCTGCAGCTCCTTGTCGCCGGGGAAGTATGGATAGTAGTGCGTGAAGCGTCCTCTGTCATAGCCGTCCGTCAGTGTGGTGTCGGTGTAGGCATAGTTGTAGGCGTGGCGCTTCCAGTCTGCGTCCAGGGTTATCACGTCCGTGTCGTTCAGCTTCCATTTGCCACCGGCAGACAGTGAGGCGTTGTCGTACTGCAAGTCGTAGGTCTTGACATCAACGCCGGGATGGTGGCCAGATGGACGATAGATGCGCTTCCAGTAGATGCTTCCGTCAGCATATATTTCTATCTGTTTTGTCACTTGATAGGTCAAGTGCTCTGCCAGTTGCCAGTTGGTATGGCGGTTGACGGTCTTGTTGCGCGAGTCGGTGATGTGGTATTCCGTCTGCGACAGTGCTTCTTCGCTGGTGTTCTGCCATCCGTCAGAATGCTGAAGCTGGAAGTTAGTGTAACTCGACAACTTGCCATAGTTCAGCGAGATGCCATTGTGCTGTCGGATGTCGGCATAGGATCCGAAGCGTGTCGTGTTCTCTACCATCACACCATGCTCACGATGCTTCCTGGTGATGATGTTGATGACGCCCGCAATGGCATCGGAGCCATATAGGGCTGATGATGCACCCTTGACGATTTCGATGCGCTCTATGTGGTGAGGGTCAATCAGCGAGAGTTCGTTCTCACCGCCATTGTCACCATGCAGCCGGCGTCCGTCAATGAGAATCAGTACGTACGAGTTGCCAAGACCGTTCATCTGCAGATGGGAACCCATGTCATTCTCGTTGAAGTCAAACGAGGCCGTCAGTCCGGACAGGATGTCCTCGATGGAACGTCCTGCATACTGCTGCAGCTGGCGGTGACTGATGACTTCTGTTTGCACAGGCGCATCTTTCAGCAAGTGTTGCGTGCCAGTACCTGTCACGACCACTTCCTGGATAGAATCAGTCTTCATGACGCCTTGCGCCCATTGTGTCTGGGCCACGCACAACCATGCCAGCCCAAGAGCCCATTTCTTCATAATCCCTAAATAAATCTTTCGGCTGACGCTTGTTCCTGAGCGCGCTTACTCTGAATTGTTGGCAGGTCTTCTGACTTTCCTCAGTCTGCTCTGCCTTCCCGACAAATGGTGTCAGTGGCGTTATACAAGCAGACCACGCTAAAAAAGAGGATTACAGCTGCAGGTACAGTTCCGGATTTTCACCGGATTCCCTTTCATCATGGCGGCATTCGGCCACCAGATTGCCTTATCGGCTGCAAAGGTACGAATAACCGAAGAAAAAAACAAATTTATTGGAAAATATTTCATACCTTTGCAGCATGAAGACGTCATTTCTCATAGCTGCTCCCACGAGCGGCTCAGGCAAGACAACCGTCGCCAGGGGACTCATGGCATTGATGGTGCAGAAGGGGTACAAGGTACAGCCCTTCAAGTGCGGACCAGATTATATCGACACCAAGTTCCACGAAGCAGTGTGCGGACGCCCCAGCGTCAACCTCGACACCTTCATGGCTACACCTTGTCATGTCCGTCAACTCTTCAGCCACTACGGAGCCGATGCTGACATCTGCGTGGTGGAGGGCATGATGGGACTCTTCGACGGCTACGACCGCGACAAGGGTTCCTCGGCAGAGATAGCACGCGTGCTGGACATCCCCGTCGTGCTGGTGGTCGACGCCCGTTCGGCAGCATACTCCATGGCGGCGCTCCTGTCGGGCTTCATTGGCTTCAGGCCCGATGTCCGCGTAGCTGGCGTTATATTCAACAAGGTGGGCTCCGAGCGTCACTACCGCATGTTGCAACAGGTGTGCACTGATGTCGGCATCGACTGCCTGGGCTATCTGCCCAAAACTGACACGCTGAAACAGGACTCCCGCTACCTGGGACTGGACTTCTCCAAGGCTCCTGAGACCCGCCAGCTGGTTCAGCTCCTGGAACAGCATGTAGACTGGCAGCGGCTCTGCAGCCTCTCCGTTTCGGACGCAGTGTGCAGCACGCTTCCCCCAGCACAGCAGGACCTTTTCCCCAGCACAGCAGAAAGGGTAGTGATAGCCCGCAACGCCGAGTCTTTCTCGTTCCTCTATCAGGAGTTTCTGGACCAGCACCCCCTTGCCACATTCTTTGACCCAGAGCGCGACGTACCCGTCCTCGACGATGCTGACTGGCTGTTCCTGCCTGGCGGCTATCCCGAGAAGCATCTCCAGGCACTGGTTGCCAACACAGCCTGTCGCCAGGCCATCAGGGACTATGCCGAGAGGGGTGGGCACATACAGGCAGAGTGCGGAGGCATGATGTATCTCTGTAGGAACATTGTCACAGACGATGGCGACTACCCCATGTGCGACGTGCTGCCTTACACCATCACAGCCCGTCAGGCCGACCGCCACCTATCGCTGGGCTATCGCCGCTTCTCGCTGGACGGCAGCGTCTGGTTGGGCCATGAGTTCCACTATACCCAGTTTCTGGGAGAGACACCTGTCAGCGTGACACCGGTCTGCAACGCAAAGGGCGAGCCTGTCAGCTCGCCCGTGATGAGATATAAGAATGTTCTGGCCAGCTACACCCACCTGTATCCCCGCATGAGGACCAGTGACGCCCTGTAGCAGACGGTGCCGCCAAGAGAGGTCAGCGGTAGCTATAGTCCATTTTCATCGAGATATAGCCCTTGGGCCATTTCTTCTTGTCCAGAAACAGCTTGGCTGTTCCGTGACTCAGCACAAACAGGTTGGGCCTGATTTCCTTGAAGTCGTAGTACATGTCGTTCTGGCCCTCGTGGTAGATGATGCGGGCTATCTGCCAGCAGCCGTCGGCAATGTGCACCCTGATGTTGTCCAGCTTCACCACGTAGTGCGTCCTTTTCCCCGACGTATAGCTGCCTATGTACTCCAGTCCCGTCTCCTGATTCTTCCGGCGCTTCTTCTGCAGTTCCTTTGCCTTCTCGCGCACCTTCTTGTAGAACTTGTCATACACGTTAGCGCTCATCATGCCGTCATGCTTCAGGAACGATGCTACCTGCTTCTCCGTCAGCTCCTGCTTCATCTCCACCATCCGTACGTTCGACGTCGTAATCTTTCCCTTGTTGAAGAGCACGTCCTCAGCCATCGTGATGCCGAAGTGCTTGTGCTCTCTCAGGGCTGAGATGATGGGGCCGTAACCGGCCAGACGGGCTACGAAGGTGATGGTGCGCCGGTGGGGAAACGTCGTCAGGTCTATGTCCTTCTCCAGCTGGCATGTCACGTGATAGCTCAGCCGCTCCACGCGATCCTTCAGGGGCTTGGCATTGTCGAGCACGCGTTTCACCAGGTATTCCTCAAAGCTCATACCCTCGGGCAGCACCACCGTCTCGGGCAGACTCAGCGAGTAGGCGATGTCGTCGTCGCCGTCCTGTGCCTGCACTTGTTGCGCCACACACAGCGCCATCATCGTGGCTATGACCAGTCGTATTACCATGCTCTTGCGTATACAGTGTCTGTGTAGTGTTGAGTGAAGGAGAAGGGTAGGGGCGCTACTTCTTGTCAGCGTACCACTTGACTATCTGGTCGCCTATGCTGGGGTCGTAGAAGGCCGAGAAGTCGGAATACTTTACTTTTTCATTGTCCTCATCCACACCCTCGGCCTCTTTTGACTGAAGGGCAATGTGAGGCTCTATGCCGCCGTCGATGTTTTGACCGGCCTGGTTGAAGAGGCGCAAACGGGCAGAGGATATCTGATAGACCAAACCCTCAGCTGTACACATACTCTGGATGGAGCAGGAGCCGCCACCCGTCTTCTCGCCTATAATCAGGTAGCCGTAGTCCTTCATCAGCGAGGGCAGCAGGTTGCCGCAGGAGAAAGCATAGTGGCTGGTCAAGATGGCAATGTTGAGCTTCGGATGGCGAGGGGCATTGTCCCTGTCGTCGAAGACGCGGTCGAAATTGCCGTCTATCTGATAAGTCTCGGTAGTGCGCTGTTTGGTCAGCACGTTCTCATAGCTGTACGAGCTCTTTCCTGCCAGCAGGTTGGTAATAGCCGTCAGCACACCGGCATCGCCACCATTATTGCACGTCAAGTCCAGCACGAAGTTCTTTACCTCGGGGTCGGCAGCAGCCACGTCCAGGGCCTCAATGATGCCGGTGATGTCGCCTTTGTAATCTTGGTTAAACTTAGGCATGGGGCCCGTGCCTTTATAGTAGGCCTCCCAGCGATCTTCGTCAACAGGTCCGAAGTCGTCATAGAAGCAGTAGATAGAGTTGCCTATCTTGACATAATGATCTGTTTTGAAACGCTTGGAGCGCACTTTGGAAGCATACTCATTGCCATCGTCTTTCATGATAAAGTTGTAGGCAGCAGAAGCCTGACTGGGATATTCAGCTAAGAAGGCTCTGATAAACCTATTGATATATGCAAATAAGATGGCCTCGTTTTGAATGCCTACAGTCACAAGATTCCCGACGGGCGATATGTTCGTATGACCACCATCATCGAGCTTTACACCCAAGCACTCCAAACCAAAGATGTACTCATTCATCTTGGTGGATTTCAGCAACTTGCGGACTGTATCATCGAGCGCCTGGTCAAGGCCTTTTTCGTCAATGGTTTTCTCGATTGCCAGGCGTCCGGGCCTGCCGAAGAAGTAGTCGATGGCAAAGCACATCTCGTTGTAGCTGAAGGCTGCCAGATCGGCAGGGCGCTCCGTCCTTTCGTAAACCTTCCTAAAGAACTCTACGTCTATCTTTGCGGGCTTATCCGAAAAGTCAGTCAGTATAATCTTCTCGCCGTTAAACATCACATGCTTGCCGGAGAGTCCGCTGTAAATGTCTGACAACGTAGTCAGCGGCACATAGACCATCTTGCCGTCGCCACGCAGGTCGATGCTATATTTCTTCAGGTTGAAAGTCACAGGAGCCGTAGCGGGCGTATATACCGTGGGCCTCGCACGAATGAAGGTGGACTCTTCATCTTCCGAGTTCCATACATAGCCCTGGCTGTCAATGAAAGACAAATCCACGAAAGCTAGGTAATCATCGTATATCATCACCTCCTCTGCCGTATTCACCGTGGCAGTTTCGCCCTTGCTCGTCACCAGTGCATATTTCGAGGCAGCAGTCTTGCTCACCCGAACGCTCTTGGATGGCATGAGTATCGACTGGAAGTCGGACACGCCGATGTAAGCCACATTGGGCATGTCTTCGTAGTAGCGAACAGAAACCGTCTTGGTGGAATTTCCGTTGTCATTCACGCTAATCTGCTCCACTTTGAACGGAGTCTTGTCGGAGGTGTCATCGCCGGTGGCAGTCTCCTGACCAGGACCGTCGGGCACGTCATTACTATCCGTACAACCCGTCAGGACAGAGCCCAAGAACATCATGGCAACCAATGGGCGCCACATTTTGACCTTCATGTCTGTACACAACTTAACACATTGTTTCATCTTATTTTCCTTCATTGTTAATTACAGTTTTTTAAAGTATTTATATTGTTACAATCTGCAAAAGTACAAAAAAATATGCGAAGCGAAGAATGAAAAGTGAAAAATCTTCAAAAATCACACAAAAAGGACCATCTATTGTGTATGTGCGCTTCTTCCTGGACAATGAAAGCCTGTATACCATTGCCATGGCCAAGAAAAACATGGCCAAAGTACAAAATCAGCTGCTCTCCGAAGGCTATACGATGTATCTCGACGGCTACTCCACCGATTTCTTTAACGACACTTACTATCAGGCGGCTCAGCAAATGGAGCAGTCCGGCAATATAATTCATATTGGGATTCACCTATGAAATTGATAGCTGGATGGATCTTGAGGAGTCCTTGCAAAAAGCTGCTGAGAAAAAGAAATTCGCATCAGCAAGAATCAAGCCGAACTGGATAAAACTCTTCATGGACGGCACGGTGGAAAGTGGTACGGGCTTCATAGAACCGCTCTACCCGGATGGTCATCAAGGAATTCCCAACTGGACGGAAGAAGAACTGACCGAGATAACGCGCAAGGCGAATGCAAACGGAGACAGCAAGTGTCACAGCGAGGCACCCTGTACGCACACAAGCAAAGGGTTTAACGATTTCTTTGCAAGCAATAGTGGGCTGACAATGAGGTTGGCCCACTATTGTTTCGTAATACTGCCTTTTACTCTAAGTGCCATATAACTACAAATTTTAAGGTTGTAAAAAAAATCCCGCATTCTTAAAACCTATTCGTTAGTCCTTGTTTTTGCCACTACGCCATGAAAATCTTGCTCATAGGTTAACAAAAATTTTCCCTTTGGCCATGCCGCAAATTCGTTGTCTGATGTCAGTTTTGCAACTATGTTGCAAAGGTACGAATTTTTCATGAACTGTGCAAGACATTTCGAAATCAGCAGGTTACTCACTTACAACTTCAGAGGTGTGCCGATGGCTGGAGCGGCTAAGACAGTGGTGGAACGACCTGTATGCTGATGACGGAGGGGAAGGTGAAAGGTGAAGGGAGCGCAAGGCTTGCGAGGACTTTTTGTTTGGAGGTGTGGGGGATATTTTGTAACTTTGCACCCAGTAAACAACTGGTAGCGGGGATGCTCTCGCATCCTTGCACCGTAAAATGTCAGAAAGTATAGCAATGGATGAAATCATGGGTGACGATTTATTAAATTTCTTCGGTCCGGTGGAGGACAAGATGCAGGGCATCATCAAGGTGATAGGTGTCGGGGGCGGTGGCTGTAATGCAGTCAAGAACATGTATGACGAGGGTGTGCAGGGAGTGACGTTTGCCGTCTGTAACACGGACAGCCAGTCGCTGTCGCGCTCGCCGGTGCCTGTGAAGATCATGTTGGGTGACTCCGGCCTCGGGGCTGGGGCGAATCCGGAACTGGGCAGACGGGAGGCTGAGAACAATGCGGAGGATATAGAGAAACTGCTGTCGGACGGCACGAAGATGGTGTTTGTGACTGCCGGCATGGGGGGCGGCACGGGAACCGGTGCTGCGCCTGTGGTGGCTGGCATTGCCAAAGGGATGGGGCTGCTGACGGTGGGTGTGGTGACGATACCTTTCTACTTTGAGAAGAAGCGCAAGATTATCAAGGCGCTGAAGGGTGTGGACGAGCTGCGCAAGAACGTGGACGCGCTGCTGATAGTGAACAACGAAAGGCTGTGCGACGTGTATTCGGATTCGGACATATCGCTGAAGGATGCCTTCCAACGGGCAGACAACGTGCTGATGGATGCCGTGAAGGGTATTGCGGAGCTGATAACGATGCCGAGCGACGGAGGCATCAAGAGTGACTTCCGCGACGTGGAGACGACGATGAAGAATGGTGGCGGAGCCATCATGGCGATGGGGCGGGCGAGTGGCTCGAACCGGGTGGAGAAGGCTATTGTGGACGCGCTGGACTCGCCGCTGCTGTATGGCAACGACATCGGAAAGGCGAAGCGCATCTTGTTTAACATCTACAGCAGCTCGGAGCATCCCATCTTTGTGCGTGAGTTGCAGGAGATAGATGACTTCTTTGACCAGCTGGACCCGAACATTGAGGTGATATGGGGTACGTCGACGGACGACACGCTGGGCGAGGATGCGAAGGTGACGATTCTGGCCACTGGTCTGGAGGATGACCTGAAGCGGGAGGTGCAGTCGGAACTGAAGCTGGACGACGAGGCGGTGTATGAAGAGCTGATACCAAAGCTGTACAAGCCTGCCAAGCGTACGAAGGTGGTGGAGGTGCTAGCGCAGGAACTGCCGTTCGAGGTGGAGAGTGCTCCTGAGCCTGAGCCAGCTCCTGTAGTGGAGGTTGAAGAGAAAGAGAAGGAGGTGCCAGTGGAGCCTACTGCCGTTGACAGGCTGAAGGGCTGGCTGACGCGTATGATGAAAGATGTGGCAGAATGACGACGGAGGGAAGTGCTGAGGGCTGGGCCCTGGAGGTGAAGAGGCTGACGGGACTGTTGCAGGCGGCTGGGCGTACGGACTTGCTGCTGAAGGCTATCGGTGTGCCGTTGCTGGAGGAACTGCGCATAGAGGCTGCCAAGGGTAAGCTGTCAAGGCTGCTGATTACCAAGGACTGCAGGTTCTTCCTGATGGACCATGAGAACAGGGAGGTAGAGCTGCAGCCAGTACACAAGGCTGTGTATCTGTTGTTCCTGGCGCATCCAGAGGGCATAGAATTCAAAAGACTGAGCGAGTATCGTGAGGAGTTGCGTAGACTCTACAGGCGGACGGCTCCTGGCATTGACGGTCAGAAGATGGAGGAGAGTCTGGACCATCTGGTGAACCCATTGGACAATGCCATCAACGAGAAGTGCTCGCGCATCAAGAAGGTATTCATGGATTTGATGGACGAATACTCAGCCAGCTACTTTATCATCAGCGGGCATGTGCAGAAAAGGATGGGACCCACGAACCATGTGTGGTATGAGCGACGGAAAATCATCACGCTGCCAAGGGAACTGGTGGTCTGGGAATGACGAGTTCTCAGACAGCCTCCCCCTAATGGCTTCTATTTCTTTTTCTTGCGGCTGAAAAGGAAGCCGTAGTTCTTGGTAAGTTTGCGAATGAGCAAGAAAGCGTCGATGGCAGTGACGCTGTTGGTGACGAGCGAGGCTATCCACTCTCCCTTGCTGCTGTCTTTCTGAGGCGCAAAAAGACTGTTCTTCAGCGTGGTGAACTGGCGGTTGTCCTCGCGTATCTGCGAAAGAAGCTCTGCCTTGCGCTGCTGAATCTCGTCCAGCGTGTTGTACTGCTTCTGGGGTGTCTGTATGGGCAGGTCGATTTGCATAATAAAAAAGATGTGAGGGATAGACTGGTTCAATTTAAGATGAGGTTGACAAAGAAGTGGACGAGGGGGCGCTCAACCCACGACTTGCGCTTGTAATAAAAAAGGATGAAGGTGAACAGGTGGATGCACCCGACAACGACGAACGCGGGGGCATTGCCAATGTACTGGGCAAGCCAATAGGCGAAGGCTAATGAGAAATAGAAGCCCATACATATGATGAGTATCATGAACAAAAATGTCATAGCAATAGCCGCCAGCAGGCGTACCAACTTATCGATTATCTCGAGCTTCAGGTACTCGCCCTGAAGTCCGAGATAGTGTTTGACGACCTCTGCCAACTGGACAATGGTCTCTACGTTCTTGTCGCTACTAAGCATTACCTAATCAGCTTTTCCCATTGACCCTCTGGTTGCTTGGCACCTTCAGGTCAGACGAACTTTATGCCTCTACCTCAGGAGCGGCTTCTGCAATGTCGTCGACAAGGTCGTTGACCTCCTTGCGGCTGAGCTTGATGTTGTGCTTCTTCATGAAGTCATCAACGGCATCAGCAATTTTCAAACGGGTGTCCTCGCCCTTCTCGGGAGCCAACAGGAGTCCAAGAACTGCTCCGGCGAGTGCTCCGCCGAAGAATGCGCCTAAATAACCTAAACTTTTCATAGTTGTACTGTTTTTTTTTGTTGTTAAACGGTTTTCTGCTGGCAAATATACGGAAAGTTTTCCAAATTAACAAACTTTATGCAGTTTTTTTCTTGTAGTTTGCCCGATATTTTGTAATTTCGCAGGCAATTAGTGGAATTAAAGTCTAATTTTAATAATAGGAAAAACAGAAAAACTATGAAGAAGTACATCGTACTTTGCGCAGGTCTATGCGCAGCAATGGCTTTTACAAGCTGTAAGTCAAGTGAAAGTGCCTACAAACAGGCTTACCTGAAAGCTAAGGCTCAGGAAGAGGCTCAGCAGCCCGCCCAGCAGCGCGTAGAGCAGAACGTGGTGACTCCTCTGGAGGAGCGTGCCACTACCAACACCCGTGTGGTGGACAACGCTGACAACATAGCCGTCCGTCAGGAGAATGTATCGGTGGTTAGCGGTTCTGGCCTGAGAAACTTCAGCGTGGTGGTAGGTTCATTCTCACTGAGGGCTAATGCCGACGGCCTGCAGCAGTCGCTGATCAATTCCGGCTACAATGCCCAGGTGGTGCTGAACAATGCAGTACAGCCCCCTATGTATCGTGTGGTGGCTACCACCTTCGACACGAAAGTTGAAGCTGCTGCAAGCCGCAACGATTTGCAGACGAAGTATCCCGGTGCCTGGCTGCTGTATGCGAAATAAGCCGTGGCGAGGATTCTTTCAATAGATTACGGTAAAAAGAGAACAGGATTAGCAGTCACCGACCCGTTGCAGCTGATTGCCGGCGGGTTGGCGACTGTTGCTACTTCTGAACTCTTCGACTATTTGTGCCGCTATGTAGCTCAGGAACAGGTGGAGCGCATCGTGGTGGGCGAGCCTCGCCAACCCAATGGTGAGCCCAGCGAGAACCTGGCTCGCGTGCAGCAGTTTGTGAACCGCTGGCGCAAGCAGAAACCGGAGATTCCCATCGAGTACTACGATGAGCGTTTCACGTCGGTGCTGGCACATAGGGCCATGCTGGAGGGAGGACTGAAAAAGAAAGCGCGTCAGGACAAAGCACTGGTGGACGAAATATCGGCTACCATCATACTGGAGGACTATATGCGCTCAAAGCAAAAATAGTAACAATGATATTACCTATTTATATTTACGGGCAACCTGTGTTGCGAAAGGTGACAGAGGACATTACGCCCGATTATCCGCAACTGAAGGAACTAATCAGTGACATGTGGGAGACGCTGGCTGAGAGCGAAGGCATCGGACTGGCAGCACCCCAGATAGGCAAGGCCATACGTCTGTCGGTGATTGACCTGGACGTCATCAGCGAGGACTTGCCTGAGTACAAGGGCTTCCGCCAGGTGTTCATCAATCCGCATATTGTGGAGTATGACGACTCGAAGACAGACTCGTCAGAGGAGGGCTGTCTGTCACTGCCTGCCATCCATGAGAAGGTGGTTCGACCCACGCGCATCCGTGTGGAGTGGGACGACGAGGAATTCCAGCATCACGACGAATGGATTGAGGGCTATCTGGCCCGCGTGATGCAGCACGAGTTTGACCACCTGGACGGCAAGATGTTCGTAGACCGCATCTCGCCCCTGCGCAAACAGCTGATCAAGAGCAAGCTGAAAGCCCTGCTGCAAGGACGATTCCATTGCGGCTACAAGACGAAGATCGTCAGGAAATAAACAATGAGGCGCATACTCCTCTTGCTGGTGTGGTTGCCGATGGTTGGTCTTGCACAGTTCAATACCGACCGATTGGTGATGATAGGGCGCTCAGCGCTCTATTACGAGGATTATGTGCTGTCGATGCAATACTTCAACCAGGTCATACTGGCCAAGCCCTATCTCTATGAGCCCTGGTACTTCAGGGCAATAGCCAAATACTGTCTGGACGACTATGCAGGTGCCGAGAGCGACTGTACGGAAGCCATCACCCGAAACCCCTTCGTGGTGGGCATCTACGAGTTGCGAGGACTGTGCCGCATCCAGCAGAAGCACTACGACGAGGCTATCAGCGACTACAACAAAGCGCTACGCTATGCACCGGAGTCGGTCAACCTGTGGCACAACCGGGCGTTGTGCAGGCTGCAGCAGAAAGACTACGACGGAGCACTGGCCGACCTGGACACGATGGCTACTCGATGGAGCAAGCAGGCTGGCATCTACTCGATGAGGGCGGAGGCGTACCTGCAAAAGACGGACACCGTGCAGGCTATAGCCGCACTGGACAAAAGCCTGGAGCTGGATGCGTACAATGGCAACGTCTGGGCCCTGCGCGCCAACATCAGTCTGACACGCCAGCAATGGAAGGAGGGTGAGGAATACCTGGACAAGGCACTGCACCTGTTGCCCAAGAATGCCAACCTGTACATCAATCGTGCCCTGGCACGTTTCAACCAGAACAACCTGCGTGGAGCGATGGCGGACTACGATATGGCCCTGGACTACGACCCCAACAACTTCATAGGACACTACAACCGTGGTCTGTTGCGTGCCCAGGTGGGTGACGACAACAGGGCCATCACGGACTTCGACTTTGTGCTGAAGCTGGAGCCAGACAACCTGATGGCACTCTACAACCGAGCCCTGCTGCTGGAACAGACGGGCAACCCGAGGGCGGCCATCCGCGACTACTCGAAGGTGATTGAGCAGTATCCGAACTTCTGGACGGGTCTGCACCAGCGTGCACAGTGCTACCGGAAACTGGGAATGACCAAACAGGCAGAACTGGATGAGTTTCGCATCCTGAAGGCACAGATAGACAAGCGCTTCGGAAAACAGCC
This sequence comes from uncultured Prevotellaceae bacterium, assembly GCA_900318795.1. Classification (GTDB taxonomy): domain Bacteria; phylum Bacteroidota; class Bacteroidia; order Bacteroidales; family Bacteroidaceae; genus Prevotella. The sequence goes on from ONLU01000029.1 coordinate 26,061, forward strand.
ACGACTGTCGAAGAAGCAGATGCGCAAACGAAGCGACGAGGATATAGAGAAGTACAACCAGCTGACGGTGGCTGACGAGCTGGAGACGGAGCATGAGTACCAGAGCGACTATCGCGGCAAGGTGCAGAACCGCCGTGTGGCGATGGACTACATGCCGATGTATGTGCTTGCAACGCAACGTACCCAGAGTGTGCTGAAGCACTATGTGGCATACGACCGACAGGTGGACTCGCTGAACCGTATGCTGCCCAAGGAGCAACAGCTGTACATCGTTTGTGGCGAGACGAACATCAAGGACCCCACACCCTGGCTGAGCAGAGACACCACGTCGGCTGTCAGCGGCTGGCTGTCAGCCATCTGCCAATGGAAGGAAGACGCTGCTGACGTTCCTCTACAGACGTCTCACCTGCTGGACAACCTGACCAGAGCCATACAGCACGGTCCCGCCAATCCCTACCTGTACTACAACAGAGCTTATGCCCACGTGCAGTGCATGGAGTATGAGCAGGCGCTGGCCGACTACTCGCGTGCCATAGAGCTGGACCCCAATCTGGCTGAGGCATACTATAACCGAGGACTCGTAAGGCTGGCACAGAAACAGCAGGAACTGGCCATCAGCGACCTCTCGAAGGCAGGTGAACTGGGACTTTACACGGCCTATAGCATCATCAAAAGGGCGAGAAAGTGAGAAAATCAATCATTGACTATCGATAATTGATAATAATTTTGTAATTTTGCACACGTTTTAAACTTAAACATATATTGTAGATATGATTAACATTACTTTTCCAGACGGATCTGTTCGCTCGTATGAGCAGGGCGTCACTGGACTTCAGATTGCCGAGAGCATTTCACCGGCTCTGGCACGCAGCGTCATCGCCTGCGGAGTGAATGGTGAGACTGTGGAGTTGAACCGTCCCATCAACGAGGACGCTACCATCGCGCTCTACAAGTGGGACGACGAGCAGGGTAAGCATACCTTCTGGCACACATCGGCACACCTGCTGGCCGAGGCTCTGCAGGAATTGTATCCTGGCATCCAGTTTGGTTTCGGACCTGCTGTCGAGAACGGATTCTTCTATGATGTGCTGTTGCCCAACAGCGAAATGATCAAGGAGAGCGATTTCCCCAAGATTGAAGAGAAAATGAAGGAACTGGCTTCCAAGAAAGAAGCTGTGGTTCGCAAGGAGGTGGCCAAGGCTGACGCCCTGAAGGAGTTTGCTGCCAACGGACAGACCTACAAGTGCGAGCACATTGAACAGGACCTGGAAGACGGTACCATCACCACCTATACACAGGGTAACTTCACCGACCTCTGCCGTGGTCCGCACCTGATGGATACGGGCGAGATCAAGGCTGTCAAGCTGACCAGTGTGGCAGGTGCCTTCTGGCGTGGCGATGCCAACCGCGAGCAGATGCAGCGCCTGTATGGTATATCGTTCCCCAAGAAGAAGATGCTCGACGAATATCTGGTCATGCTGGAAGAGGCCAAGAAGCGCGACCACCGCAAGATTGGCAAGGAGATGGAACTGTTCATGTTCTCAGACAAGGTCGGCAAGGGCCTGCCCATCTGGCTGCCCAAGGGCACAGACCTGCGTCTGCGCCTGCAGGACCACTTGCGCAAAGTGCAGCGCCGCTTTGGCTATCAAGAGGTTATCACACCGCATATTGGCTCCAAAAACCTCTATGTCACCTCAGGACACTATGCTCACTACGGCAAGGATTCGTTCCAGCCCATCCATACTCCCGAGGAGGATGAAGAGTACATGCTGAAACCCATGAACTGTCCTCACCACTGTGAGATTTTCGCCTGGAAGCCCCGATCCTATCGTGACCTGCCCCTGCGCATTGCAGAGTTCGGTACAGTATACCGCTATGAGCAGTCTGGCGAGTTGCACGGACTGACACGTGTACGTTCGTTCACGCAGGACGATGCACACCTGTTCTGCCGTCCTGACCAGGTAAAGCAGGAGTTCCTCAACGTGATGGACATCATCAACATCGTGCTGAAGGCCTTCGGCTTTGAGTTTGAGGCACAAATATCACTCCGCGACCCCAACGACCACGAGAAGTATGTGGGTACGGACGAAGACTGGGCATTGGCTGAAAAAGCTATCCAGGAGGCTTGCGAGGAGAAGGGACTGCACGCCAAGGTAGAATACGGCGAGGCAGCCTTCTATGGTCCTAAGCTGGACTTCATGATCAAGGATGCCATCGGCCGTCGTTGGCAATTGGGTACCATCCAGGTGGACTACAACCTGCCCAAGCGCTTCCAACTGGAGTACACCGACGAGGACAACCAGAAGAAGACTCCTGTCATGATACACCGTGCTCCCTTCGGTTCTCTGGAGCGTTTCACCGCTGTGCTCATCGAGCACACCAGCGGACACTTCCCCTTGTGGCTCACCCCTGAGCAGGTGGCTGTGCTGCCTCTGTCGGAGAAGTACAACGACTATGCCAAGGAGGTTGCCAAGCAGTTCGAGCAGGGTGGTGTACGTCCTACCATCGACCTGCGCAACGAGAAACTGGGTCGCAAGATTCGCGACAACGAACTGAAGCGCATACCTTACATGGTTATAGTCGGTGAGAAGGAACAGCAGAACAAAACTGTTGCCGTTCGTCCTCAGGGCGGTGGCGAACAGACGGTAATGACCATCCAGCAGTTCGTCGACCACATCAATGCCGAGGTGGCAGAGATGACGAAGGAGTTCTAAGCTAACGGCTTCTCAATTCCCAGCAGGCTACGGCTGTAGCAGCTGCCACGTTCAGCGAGTCTACGTTGTGGGACATGGGAATACGAACTACATAGTCGGCCTCTTCTATCGTACGATAGGGGAGGCCGTCTCCTTCAGTGCCCATGACAAGAGCCAGATGGGGTTCGGCCTTCAGCCGTTCATCGTCTAAGGCAACGGAGTCGTCGTTCAAAGCCATAGCCGCTGTTCGGAAACCATAGTCATGCAGCGAGGAAACCGGTCCGTCAAGCCACGTCCAGGGCACCAGAAACACCGTTCCCATGGACACCCGTACTGCACGACGGTTCAAAGGGTCGCAAGTGTCACGGGTCAGTAGCACGGCATCAATGCCCAAAGCTGCAGCCGAACGGAAGATAGCACCGATATTCGTTGTGTCCGTGACAGCCTCCAGGACTACGACCCGCCGGGCATCCTTGAGAATCTGAGCCACAGCAGGCATCACCCTGCGCCGCATGGCACACAACACCCCTCTCGTCAGCGTATAACCCGTCAGCTGGGCCAGCAGTTCACGACTGCCCACATAAACAGGCACATCGTCTCCCAGGCGCTCTACGATGTCAGTGGCGTCGCCTGTTACATGCTTGTGCTCGCAGAGTAGGGCAGTAGGTTCCCATCCGGCATCCAGCGCCACCCGTATCACCTTGGGGCTCTCGGCTATAAACAAACCTTTGTCGGGCTCCAACTCCATACGCAGCTGCGCCTCAGTCAGTCGGCTAAACATACTGACCCGTTCATCGTCCAACGACGTTATCTCAAAAACCATATTTCCTTAATACTAAAAAAGCGATTTATTCTTCATCTTCAGATTTTGTGGATGTAAAAGTACGAATAACTGAGCAGAAAACCAAAAGAAAAGTCGAAAAAACCTCCAAAAGTTTTGTAATCTCCCATTTTCTATGTACCTTTGCACCCGATATGATGGTCCGGTAGCTCAGCTGGATAGAGCAACAGCCTTCTAAGCTGTGGGTCTCGGGTTCGAATCCCGACCGGATCACAGAAACCACGTTAAGGGAGCTAATCAGGTTCCCTTTTTTAGTACCTGATTATCAATACTATATGGAATTAACCAACTGATAGTCAGATTTTTACAAAATCCGCCACCTCTAAGACACCGCAACTCATCTTATATGATGATGCAAGTTAGAATATGTATTTTCAGATTATAAATTAATTAGAGGTATGAAAGCAACAAACAAGAAAACAGCAGAGACCCATCAGATTGGGATTAGTGAGATTCAGCATGTGAGTATGTCTCATTGGAATCAAATAATATACTGCGACATTCAACGCCAAATTCCGGACTTTAAGGATTGCATAGACAAACTCGGTGTAGTGCTCGAGGAGATGGCTCAAATGCTGGACGTTGACGGCAAAGGAATAGATGTATATCTTCTCCAGTATGTCGCTGATGCTCGTCAGACTTTAAGGGCGCTTATCCAAAATCTGGAGATGAAAGCACCTACTACCGAAGATTTTCTGCACAAATCTTGAATTTTGTGCAGAAATTGAACTATTTTACGACTGGGTGGGTCGTGAAAACGTTAATATACGACTTTTTTTTTGCAAGACAGCCTCTTTGAAGAAAAAATAGCATCTTTGCAACGAAATTCATAAAAGATAAAATATGAACAAAGAAGAAATGACCGTACTGGCCGCTTTGGTAGCCGACCAAGTTGTGAAGAAGTTGAGAGGGGTAAGAAACCTCTCCGAGGCTGAGTATGTAGATGCCAATGAAGCTGCTCGCATACTCGGTGTGTCTGCTAACTACCTCCGGCAAGTGAAGGATCGCTATCCGCACATCAAGGCAGGAGACCAAAAGCAAGGGCGTATCATGTTCCGGCGTGATGCCCTTCTAAATGAATTCAAATAAAATCAGTTCAGACATGGACGGTATAAGACAACCAATTCTCAAATATATTTATAATAGGTATCGCAAGGCATCACCGACTCGCGATGCAGTCGTAGAACTACGCATAGCCTACAACAATAGGCAGAAGTACCTCTCAACAGGCATTCGCTTGTTCCCCAAAGAATGGCAACGTGGTCGTGTGGTGAATCGGCTCGATGCCGCTATCATCAACAAGACCCTGGATAAGCTCATGAACGATGTCCGGCAGGTCATCTACGACATGATTGAGGATGGTCACATTGACATCTTCGCCATCCCTGCTAAACTCGCAGCCAAGCGTCGTAAGGCGATGACATTTATAGAGTTTTACAACGAGAAGGCCCTGATACGAAAACATGGTATCGGGAAGATAGCGCAAGGGCGATATGACCTGGTTCCTCGCGTATTGGATGAGTTCGGACGCATCACCTCCTTCAGCGACCTCACGCCAAACAACATTGTAGCCTTTGATAAGTTCCTCAACAAGAAAGGTATTCTGGCGACCAGCCGATGGCATAACTACCACAAGTACATTCGCCGTTTTGTTGTTGAAGCCATCAAGGAAGGCTTTCTGGAGCGCGATCCATACGACGGTGTCCGGCTCGATCATGGAAACTACGACCATAGCATCGAAAAGTTTCTGACTATCGAAGAACTAAAGCAGCTCAGAGACGCGAAGATGCCAGACGAACGTCTGGAGCGTGTGCGAGACCTGTTCATCTTCCAGGCCTATACTTGCCTTGCCTACACAGACCTAGCACGTTTCAATAAGAGTCAAATTCTGGAAGAGGACGGCAAAAAGGTTTATCATAGCCACCGTGAGAAGACCAATGTTCGGTTTTCTATTCCTTTGTTGACACCCGCTATCGAGATACTGGAACGTTACAACGGCCTCCCGCTTTCTTTCTCGACTCACAAAAAAAGCAGTGGTAAGATAATAAGCAACGCAAAGTACAACGCGTTCTTGAAGGAGATGGCCGAAGCAGCAGGGCTGGCCAAGCATCTCACGACACATTGGGCCCGGCACACAGGCGCCACAATGCTGTTGAATGCGGGAGTACAGCCGGAGGTGATAGCGGTCATTGGTGGCTGGAAGGACACGAAAGTGCTGATGAAGATTTACGCCAAGATGCGTGAGAAGACTGTCATCGCAGCAGTCAACGATGTAGAACATAAAATAGTGTAATAATGAAAAAGGTTTATTTAGTTGTTCGTATTAAAGATGGTTTTGATTTTGATCAGAAAAACGTTTGTTGTTTTGTTGAACACGAAATTGCTTATGTTAGTAATGCTTTTACTGTTCGTAAAGATGCCTTTCGCGCTTTTGATTATCATAAAAAATATAGCAATAATATTGCTATATTGGTTTATGATAAAGATGGTTTTATTACTGATTTAATACATTAAGATTATGAAGGAACAAAGAACCCCGATAAAAAGCAATCTGGCTCGGAGATGAGAACTCCGAGCCAAATGAATCGCCAGGGATGAACTGCGATAACTTTCCTTTCAGCGGGGCAAAGTTACGCATAATTCTCCATATCCCCAAATTTCTCCTAAGTTTATTTAAATTTTTAACATAAAAAGTAGAGAATTATGACTTTATATTTTGGTTTTTTGCCCAACTATTTGCAAGAAATAGTACAAAAACTGGCAGACGTTTATCAGATTGATAGCGCCTATTCATTGACAGGTTTATTTGCTGCAGCAGCCGCCTCACAAGGTGACCGCTATCAAATAATCGACCCAAAAGGATACCGCAATGCACCAGCACTCTGGTTATGTCAAGTTGGCATAAGTGGCTACGGCAAAAGCGAATGCGGTGCATGGCTGATGGATCCATTATTAGAAAGAGACGAAAAATGGCACATGGACTATAAAAGAGAATATGGTCACTGGCTGGCTATGGATGCGAAGGAAAGAGGCGAACCACCTATAGAACCTAAATTAGTTCTCAATGACTATACCCCTGAAGCATTGTTCGATGCGATGGAAAAAGCAGGAGTTTACGGCATTCTTCTTTACAGAGACGAATTGACGGGATGGTTGAAGGACATCGGCAGATACGGTAAATCTGGCGAAGTTGAGCAATATCTCTCTGCCTGGTCGCAAAAGGCTGTAAGGGTTACTCGGCTTGGGCGTGATGACAATTTCATAAAGAGGCCCTGCTTTAACGTTTTTGGCGGCATTCAGCCAGATATAATGCGGGAACACTTGGGTAAAGATGATTTGATTGCGAACGGCTTTAATGCTCGACTATTGTTCGTGTTTGCAGACGAAAATTTTTCTTTAAATTATTTCAGGGAATGTATACCAGATTCAATGAAAGTTGCCTATAAAAGTCTAATAGATAGACTTCTGCAAACCGCTTGTATGGAGGTAAAATTCAGTTCAGCTGCAGAACGTTCCTTTTTAGCCTACTGGGAAGATCTACAGCGACGGAAAGTTTATGCAAGAAATATGTGTAGACTGCTTTATTCTAAATTGCAAATATACGTGGAAAAGTGGGCAGGTTTGGTCGAGTTACTGGCCAATGATGGCACGCCCTTCGCCGAAATAGGCGGTAATAGTATGGACATTGCCGTTGCTCATATGCGAGTGTTTGAAGAATGGGCGCTAAAGGCATATTCAATCATTTATCCAGATTATAATGGTGTTAATTCTAAGACACTTCTAAATAAGACTGATACTCTTGAACAGCTCATTCGTAACTATCCAGACATGAACAAAAATCTTGTCAGTAAGGGTCTCGGAATAAGCCGTTCTCTACTATCGCCTTCGCGAAATAAGGTAGTACCCCCTGAGGTGAACACGGGAAACGGTGTAATCAATTGATTTTCAGGATAAAACTATGTTCACCTATGTTCACCCAGAATTCTTATGATTTTCTATTTTCTTACAAAAGAAGGTGAACATAGGTGAACATACAAAACAGCGATACACAAAGGTGAAACAGCAAATGTTCATGTTCACTTCGAGGGGTCGGCTTCATCTGGCAAATAGGCAAATTGTAGTGTTTCTCCGCGTACGCGCATGCGCGATGATAAAAAGTTTACATAAATATAATTAAATCATATAACAATATGAACATCGAACAAATCAAAGCAAACAAGACATGCCTGGACTACCTGGGCACACCCCTGAAGAAGACTTCCTCAGGGTGGCACGTCTATCGATGTCCATGGAAGACAGACACCCATCCTTCACTCACTGTCTCTCCAGACGGGAAGGTGTGGCGTGACCTGTCAACCGGTGCTGAAGGTGGTATCATCGAGCTGGTGATGGCGTGTTTGAACACTCGTGATTTCAAGCTGGTGTGCGCAGCCTTCGATTCTTCTTCTTTTTCGTTGTCAAAGACTCTTGACGGCAAAAAAGAAAAAGAGCTGGAGTGCAGCAGATTCACGTCCTTCAGCGTAATGCCGCTACAGTCTAGAGGCCTCTATGCCTATCTAACGAAGCGGAAGGTTAACACCTCCATCGCCCGACAGTTCCTGCAGGAGGCACACTACAGCTTCCATGAGCGCACCGATGGCAGCTATCTCTACGCCCTGGCATACCCCAACGACCTTGGAGGCTACGAACTTAGAGGTGCGCCTTATACTGGCAATCCTGATGGCTACAAAGGAGGAATAGCACCAAAGGGTATAACTACCCACTTCGACAAAGCAAATGCGCCTACAGTCGTTTTTGAAGGTTTTATGGACATGCTGTCGTTCGCCACTCTCTGCGGTGGAGTCAAGCATAACTATATGGTCCTGAACAGTACCGTTAATGCCCCTGCAGCCATCGAGGTGCTTCGCTTGATTAGCGGCAAAGTGCTGCTGTGCCTTGACAATGATAACGGTGGGAATAAAGCCACCAAGCAGATACTCGATGCGCTGCCGTCAGCTGTTGACATCAGGAAGCGATTTGCCCCGGCAAAAGACGTAAATGAGTATCTGTGTAGTAAAAGAAAAGGTTGATACAATTTTTTGTACCAACCTATGAGCTATCTCTTGATCTGATTGCCAGCCCAATCTGTGAGGTCGGTAATGTAGCTTGCGCTTCCGTCATTGTTACTCCTACCTTGGCTGAGGGCTGCTATAAGAGGATGAGTGCGTTTGGCAATCTGTTTGACCTCTTTTAGCGTCTCAGGAATCCATGCGTTATTCACACGATGATTCTCATTGAACTCTCGTTCAGACATCTTTTCAAGAGCCTCTGCACCAGCCTCCCTTCCTTTTGGATATTTGTCGAGTGCGGTATCAATGCTTTCGGCTTGCTCTTTGGAAAACATGTTGACTGGTTTGCTTGATCGCTGAACCATTGCTGTTAGTGCTCCTTTTGCCTCCGGCCAAACAGCAAAGATGATGCCATCACGGTCTTCTACATATCTGTCTCTCCGCTCTATCATTCCTCCTTTATCAGTCTCTTTAATGAGCTGTTCTGTTTCCTTCAGCCTCTTGTTTATACGATCTTGTGCATTCGTTGCGTTTGCAGCCATCTTCCTTATATTCTGTTTCGCTTCAAATCTTACCTCATCGAGCTTTTCCAGTTCCTTTCTGGTTTTTGCAAGATCCTCTGTGACATCGTTCAGTTGTCCTGTTCGGAAGGCAATTTTCTCGTTGATTTCATCAAGCAGCTGTTGTTTTTCTTTCAACTGTTTTTCTGCCTCTTCATTACCAGTATCACGCATCTCTTCGAGTGCAGTGATTTCAATCTCCAGATGCTCTTTCTGATCGTTTAAATTACTAAGCATCTTGGTAAACGACTTCAGTTTCTTCTCAGCCGTCTTTATCTCGTCATTAAGTCCGGCAAGGTGTTTCGCCCTATCACTAATCTTGTCATCAAGTTCTTTAAGTTTCTTTTCTGCTTGAATGTAGGCGTTATATTGCGCTTTCGTCATGTGCCCCCTTCGTTTGGCCTGTTCTTCCGGCGTAAGGTCATCGAAGAATGTTCCTCTTTCGAGCCCGTACTTGTGGCCTACCTGAAGAAAATAATCCGTATGCATTTCGGTTTTATAGGCACTATATTCTTTTGGGCCTTCCCCTACTACTCCTGCGAAGCTTACAGTCATCTTCGTTCCCCGTTCTTTTCCTGCTTTCACACGTCCTCGCTTTTTCATCTCCGCCACAGGTATCACCTGCATGTGGATGTGTGGCGTGGTTTCATCCAGGTGGACATTGAATCCGATTATGTTCTCCTCCCTATACCTGTTAGCCGCCCAGCGGTAGGTGTCAAGTGCCCAGTTCTCAATTTCTTTTTGCCTGACAACAGCACTATTCGTTTCGTCGGAACTTTCAAAGTTCACCACTTGGTTTCCGAAGGCCATCTCGCGCATTCTTTCTTGGTTGCCGCCAATGACAAAATCCATGATTACATTTGGCGCATTCCTGGCACCATTCTTATAATATTTGAAACCGAGTTCGACCAGACGATTCTGGATGCGTTCGTGCAGGGGAATTGTGTGTGATAGTTGAGGGCAGATTTTGCCTTTCACAACTTCGAAGTTTAGTTTCCTGCGATACCAGTCGTAGTAACTAATATTGCCATGACTGTCTTCCTTTCTGTCGTACCGTTCTTTATCCCAGTCGCGACGTTCATTCTCGCCACCCTGGGCAGCGTCCATTCCCTTCAAGGGCAACATGTGTAATGATGCTTTTTGTCCCATATCTTTTTCTTTTTTTCTGTTAATATTTTGCAGCTTGCTGCAGTGCTCCCCGCCAAGGGGCACAATCAGGATTTTTAAGCGAAACCCCGAAGGGTTGAGTCTAAAATCCCATATTGTGTTTGTAGGATTTTCGAAGAAACTGCCTTTGCTGCCAGCGAAGGTACAACACTTTCGGGAGTTGAGAGATGCTGCAAAAAAGAATCTCGTATTTTAACGTTTTTACGACTGTCTTTGGCATTACAATGTAACAACCGACAACAGCAAGGTCTTAGGGCGGCGATTGAGCCCTAAAGCGGTTAGCACCACTGAGGGAGAGAAGCGACTGGTAAGAGGGCAGCACGCAGTGCCGTCATGTGGAGCGTACGGAACATGAAAACGCCCGCCACTATACGCTCCAAATGGTACTATGTTGGTATCATTTCGCTACGACTATTTCACCAGGGTATCTACTCAGAAGAATGACCGACCAGTCGGTCATGAAAATGTTAATATACGAGATAAAATTTTTCATGGCTTCATATATTAGTAAGGAGTTGTAACTTTGCGCATATTAAATCAAAAAAAGTAGGATTATGGACACAAAGAAATTATCAGAATTGAAAGGCAGTGAAAAACTGAAGATACAAGCTGCCGTGTTACAGATCATGGAGCAGAAGAATTTTGTTCTGGATACTGACTTGGGGATGAAGGCATCACAGGACAATGAGAACAACTGGGTAATGGGGTTCACCAATGCAGAAATGAAGCTCGAAGATTTGGAAGAGATGAAGAAGATTCTCGGCGACAAGTTTAGTGTGACCATCAGTCCCAAATCGAGGACCTGTTTCATCTTTAGGATTGAGGGTGCAGGTGAAGACTTTATTCGACTGTTGCAAAGCCCAAAGACTCAGCAGTATCCTTCTACACACAATTTTTAAGTGATAAGAAATGATGAAACGTAGTATTTATTTATTGCATATAGCCCTGTTACTGCTGATGTTCGTGCCCGTCGAGGTTCGCGGACAGTTTATCAATTTTGATTTTCTGACCGTAGAAGCGTTGATTTCCAATCATAAGGACGTTCGTTCAGAGTTGATGGCCCGTAGTGGTGTGGAGCAGGCCAATGAGTTGCTTCACAAGTACAGCAAAGAGATTAGCGTTGACTATGATTCACTGAATGTAAAACTGGACAAATACACAAAGTGTTTTGATATTATTGATGTTATCTACAAAAGTGGTGTAACAGTATTGAATGTCAGGAACACCTATACGGATGTTTCTGATAAGATCAGTCAGTTATCTTCTTTGATTGAGAATTTCATGACTCAGTGTACTCTTAGGGGTAATATATTATCCTCTGACACGATTATTGTTGGTGCTTGCCGTCGCTGTGTTGGTCAGGTCGGCGAAGATGGCACCCAGCTTGTGAACAGTCTGATAGAGCTGGCTCAGTATGCCAGTGGTCTTCGGGGTATCACCACGGAAAGATTACTATTAGTGATAAGCAGTATCAATGATTGCCTTGACAATATCAGGTATTGTATTGACCATACCTATTTCGTAATCTGGAAGTATGTGACTATCAGGACACATTATTTCAAGCCTGCCGTGATGTATCATGCGAAAACCTTGGGACAGATGTGCGGCAGTGCCATTGAACGTTGGAAGCGCGGTGCGATGCAAGCATCAGGAGTTAATTATTAGAACCATTGTGCCGAAAATAACACTAGTGTCCACTAAATAAAATTAAGAGTCAATTGACCATCATCTGCATCATATTCAGGTTCCTTGGTAAAGAGTTCCTTAATAGGAGTCTTATCCAA
>ONLU01000045.1 GCA_900318795.1 uncultured Prevotellaceae bacterium
TCGATGGAGATTCTGCTCAGCACCTTAGGCATTCCTGTCTATCGCGATGCTAATGGCGAGATGCAAATCAGATACCGCTCAGGCACAGTTACGCGAGCAAAGCAGGGTCCAGGCATTTTCATCGACGAGTTTCGCAGCAACATGGAGGAATTAATGATGCTTCAGCCCGAGACCATTGAGTCCATCGAATGGTTCGACCATGTCGGTGCCGCCAACATGACCATCTATGGCTGGAACGTGTCAACCTCGGGACTATTGCTTGTCCGGCAGAAACCTGGACTGAAGGGCAGAGTCTTCCGCCCGCTCTCCATGGCCTCCATCCACCAGCAAGGTTGGAAACCTTCCGCAGAGTTCTATTCTCCACAATATCCTGATCCCTCTGCCAAGACGCGTCCAGACCATCGCACAACGCTCTATTGGAACCCGAAGGTGGAAACTGACGAAAAAGGGCATGCCAGCGTCAGGTTCTATGCCTCCGACATCTCCAAACGCTATCTCATCACCCTCGAAGGTGTCAGCGATGACGGAATAGTAATACACAAAGAAGCGATAATTGAATAATTTTTAATATCTTTGCAACATGAAACGACTTCTGTTGCTACTATTATGTATAGTTTCGCTATTGCATTGCAAGGCACAGGCCATTGTCTGTGATGTGCAGGATGGACAACCTGTTATTCAGGCTTCCGTCTTTGACGAGCAAGGGAAGATTATCGGTGTGACGGATGCTGATGGGCGACTGCCAGACTTAGCTGACGCTACCAGCATCCGTATTACACATATTGCCTATCATCCTCTGCAGATAGGGGTTGGTGCTATTAAAGATGTGATTCGTTTGCGTCCTATGGCATACGCTCTGAAAGAGGTCGTCATGGAGAAGAAGTCTCCCTATTGTCTGAAACTGATGTGTTATCACCGCCAGTATATGGTGAATGGCAAAGGAACTCTCGACGAGCTGCCGCCAGTAGTGAGTTTTGTCGATGGGCTGTGCAACCTGTATATTTTTGTCAATGGCTGGCATGAAGCGCGTCGAATCACCCTGGCTCGTCGCGAGGTCATTACTGGTGACATGTTACAAGCATCGCCTGTTGACGAAGTCGTGCCTACGATGTCACCACAATCAATCCCCGAGTTGAAAGAGGATTTCCCGAGCAACACCACCATTCAGCGCGACTCACAGATTATCCGTGCCACTTTCGACGGACTATACCCTGACAGGAGTCGTCGTGTCAGCCTGCGCATTGCCGACGAGGATGGAAAGTACAAAACGGTTGCATCAGCCTTACAGGTTAAAGACCTGCGACAGGGTGTCTATCGGATCACCCCTTATCCTCGTGTGTCCCAAGGCGACTTGCTTGCCTATTGTGAAACCAGCCAACTGAAAGGACGCATGAAACAACGCCACCATGAGAGTTATACCATGAATCTCTGGCTCTTTGACGAATATTATCCCATAGAGGCTGAATACCTTACAAAGCAAAAGTATAAGGCGGAGGACACACAACCGCTTTCCATGACTATTGACGACATTGACCATTATATGCAAGAAGTGCAAGTTCCTGCTCTCTCTGACGACATGCAGCGAAAGTTGGATGAGACACGCAGCCAAAGGAATCTTCAAACACAAATACCTTTCATTGAAGTGGGACAGCGGAAGGGAAAGTTGCTGATAAAATTACATGACTATGAGGGTACAGATTCGCTTATTTGTACTGTCATCGGGAATGGTAATAATCTGGTTTCCGGCTATAATCAAGGAAAGGTGTTGCGTATTGACAGCGAGATGCTTAAGGCGGGGGAAGTGACCATCAGTATCAAAAGCCACCAGACGGGCACACTTATTGCAGAGACCCCTATCACTATCCGTATGGAGAATGCAAGCATTGAGCTACAGGAGGTATCTGTGACAGGCAATAAGAAGAAAAAGGACACACCGGTTCTTAACCGCTATAATATGGATCCTCCTCGTGGCTTTAAAACAGGCGACCCAAGGATTGGGCAAGCTGCGTCTATGGCGCAGTTGCTGACGTCATTAGGAATAAGGGTAACCTACTTTAATGGTGATCCTTATATCACCACACCCGACAATGCTGGACTGGACATCTATGTCGATGATATGAATATGAATGATGACCACGACTACGTGCTAAATCTGGTGCCAGCCAACGTCAAAGCCATAGAATACTTCACGCCAAATAACGCTACTAACGGCATCTTTGGTGTTCGTCCACAGTCGTTTACTGGCAAGGTTCCCGGTGTGTTGTTCATCTTCCTCAACGACGGATCGGAGGTTGTAAACCCTTAAACAGCCTCTTAACCCGATAGGAAGAGGGACTTGTAATGATGACATATAGGCTGTTCGTCAGTCTTTATTTTATAATATGAAACATGACTGAACAATGAAACGACTGACACTGACCGTATTTCTTATTTCTCACTTCTCATTCCTCATTTGTGCTGTTGCACAGCAGCACAGACTGTGGTACAACCAGCCTGCACAAACGTGGACGCAGGCCCTGCCCATCGGCAACGGCGTGATGGGTGGTATGGTGTTTGGTACACCTGCTGTGGAGCACATCCAGATTAACGAGGAAACCATCTGGGCAGGACAGCCCAACAACGTGGTGAACCCCAACGCGAAGAAGGCGCTGCCAGAGGTTCGCCAACTCATCTTCGAAGGGAAATACAAGGAGGCACAAGACTTGGCTAACGCACAGGTAATGCCCCAGGCTGCTGGCAAGAACATGGGTATGCCCTTCCAACCCTTTGGCGACTTATATATCGCGATGCCGGGACATGCTGACTACCGGAACTACGAACGGTGGCTGGACTTGGACAATGCCAGGAGCGTGGTGAAATACGAAGTGGATGGCGTTCAATACATGCGTGAGACGATAGCCCCGTTGGGTGGTCATGAGGTTATTGCCGTCCGACTGACAGCCAGCGAGAAAGGCAAGATTACATTTACCGCCAACATGACGACACCACACGAGAATCCACTCATGGGAAGTTCAAAGTTCAAAGTTCAAAGTGAAGAAATTGCTGCTGCATTCCTGCAAGGTGTATCTGCCAAGCATGAGGGGCTGAAGGGCAAGGTGCGCTTCATGGGGCGTATGGCTGTACAGACGAAGGGTGGAAAGGTGAGCGGCTCGAATGGAAACATCTGCGTGGTGGGGGCTGACGAGGCTACGCTCTATGTCACCGTGGGTACCAACGTCAGGAGCTACAAGGACATTACCGGCGACGAGGAGGCACAATCACGGGAGCGTCTGCAAGGGGCTATGGCGATGGGCTATGAGGCGCTGAAAGAACTGCACGAGAGAACTTACCACAAATACTACGACCGCGTGAAGCTCACGCTGGGTGAGGATGGCTACGCCCATGTGCCCACGAACAAGCGCATTGAGCGGTTTGGCGCGGGCGGTGATGCGGCTGCTGACAACCATCTGGTGGCTACCTACTTCCAGTTCGGACGCTACCTGCTGATTTCTTCGTCGCAACCTGACAACATGAACCCTGCCAACCTGCAAGGTCTGTGGAACGACAAGATGTTCCCGTCGTGGGACTCGAAATACACCACGAACATCAACCTGGAGATGAACTACTGGCCCTCGGAGGTGACGAACCTGACGGAGATGAACGAGCCGCTGTTCAAGCTCATCCGCGAGATTTACGAGCAAGGCAAGCAGACGGCCCGCGACATGTATGGCGTTGAAGGCTGGGTATTGCACCACAATACCGACCAATGGCGCATCACCGGTCCTGTGGACCGTGCCCAGACGGGATTATGGCCCGTAGGTGCTGCTTGGCTCTGTCGCCACCTGTGGGAACACTACCTCTACACGGGCGACAAGGAATTCCTGCGCCAATACTATCCTATTATGCTCGATGCTGCCCGTTTCTTTACGCAGACACTTGTCAAGCATCCCACGAAAGGTTGGCTGGTGGTCTGTCCGGGTGAGTCGCCTGAGCATGGAGGCAAGGGTCGCCCCACGCCGTTGGATGCAGGTGTGACGATGGACAACCAGATAGTGACGGAACTGTACACCAACGTCCTTGAGGCTGCAAGGATTGTCGACAATCATGATTCGCTACTGTCAGTGGTCGGTTCTCAGCTGAAACAGCTTCCTCCGATGCAGATTGGTCGTTGGGGGCAGTTGCAGGAGTGGCTGGACGACCTGGACGACCCCAAGGACGATCATCGCCATTTCTCCCATCTCTATGGGCTCTATCCCTCCAATCAGATTTCACCCTTCCGCACCCCTGACTTGTGGGAGGCTGCCCGTAAGTCACTGACAGCTCGTGGTGATGTGTCGACTGGCTGGAGCATGGGCTGGAAGGTTTGCTCATGGGCTCGCTTATTGGATGGTGAACATGCCTATAAACTTATCAAGGACCAGTTGACGCTGACTGCTGACACGTTCCTTATCTTTGGCACCGTCAAGCAGCGGGGAGGAACCTATCCTAATATGTTCGACGCCCATCCGCCTTTCCAGATTGATGGTAACTTCGGTTGTACGGCGGGCATTGCCGAGATGCTGATGCAGAGCCATGACGGCATGTTGTACCTGTTGCCTGCCCTGCCTTCGGAGTGGAAGGAGGGTTCGGTGAAGGGCTTGGTGGCCCGTGGAGGCTATGAGGTGGATATCGACTGGAAAGACGGCCGGTTGACGAAAGCCGTCATCCGTTCGCGCCTGGGTGGCAAGTGCCATATACGCAGCCTTGCCCCTCTTAAGGGCAAGGGCCTTAAAAAGGGCAAGGAGTATGGCTATCAGTTGCAGACGGTCAAGGGCGGCGAGTATGTGCTGACTCGTCGCTGAACAGGAACTGGGGCTGGTAGCCGCCAGCATCGACTACTATCTTCTCAAACACGATGGCAGGATCGTCGGGGCAGAGTGTCAACTGATGGTCTGCCTTGCTGTTGTCAATAGGCAGTGTCACTACCGACTCCACGACACGACGGGCTACGGTGGGATAGAACACCGAGTAGATGTTCTCCTTGGCCTCGTTCAGATTGTGGTTGAAGTTGATGCGCTGAGGCTCGCAACCGTCTATCGAAACGGTATAGGTCAGCCCACCCTTGTTCAGATAGTCCAGTGTCGACTTGACAACAATGTGTACCTTGACGGTTTGTCCTGATGCAGCAGGTGGTTCCTTTGACGTCCATCGGTAAGTCAGTGACGCCCCATCCACCTTTTCCGTATAGGGCATCAGGGTCATGCCGCTCAGGGTGCGTCCCATGAAAGGCAGCACCGTCCATTGTGCCCTAGCGGCGGATGTAGCCTGGTGGTAGTGCTCAGCCTCCATGGCCACGTAGCCATGGTTCATCGTAAACGTATAGCCGCCATCACCCAGGGCCACCGTTTCCAAGTCAGGTAATCGGTCGGCAGGGAAATTGTCGTTCCATGAGGTGTAGCCTATGTGCTTTTGTGTCATCATGCCGTTCCACTTGCCACCGCTGATGGCGTGGTTATAGGCGGCACAAAGCAGCGAGTCGCGCTGGAAAGCCTGACGGGCATAGGCTGCCCACTGGTTGGCCTCGGGCAGGTGTTGTTTGGCCAGATAGCGGTTCATGGCTACGGCATAATACATCTGGTGCAGGTTTGACATGGCTTGTATGGGGAACAAGATGAGTTGCTGGTAAGCGTCCCGTTGTTCTGGCTGTAGCGTCAGATACTGGCGCAGAGCCTCGGTTTCCAGCCGCATGTAGTCGTCTGCTACGCGACGCCACTCTCCTGTCTCTATATTATAGGTGGAGGCATCCAGCATCTCAGCTGTTGAGCGACCGTTGTATTTGCAGCAGAGGTTCAGCAGTCGGGCTGCTTCGTCTGCCTGTTCGTCACCAAACTGCTGCCGGCAGAATGGTTGTGTGTGGGTGGCTACGACGTCGCGACTGACGGAACGGGGATTCCATGCCATGTCCATAAACAAGGTGATGGGGTACTCCATAGGTTTCAGGTCGCCCACATTCAGTATCCACATGCGGTCCAGTCCATAGTCGGCGGCCAGGGTCAGCTGCTCCCACATGTTTTGTGAGGGGGTGACGTTGATCCATTTTGAGTTGCGGGGGGCACCGACATAGTCTACGTGGTAGTAAAGTCCCCAACCACCAGGATGCCGGCGCTCTTGGGCTGTAGGCACGCGGCGCACGTTGCCCCAGTTGTCGTCACACAGCAGGATGAGTACGTCGTCAGGGACACGCATGCCTTTGTCGTAGTAATCTAACACCTCTTTATAGAGTGCCCATACCTGGGGTGTTTCCTTGGCGGGACGGCCTGTTACTTGCTTGATGATTTTGCGCTGGTTCTCCACGATGCGCTGCAGTAGACGGGTGTCTGCATCCTCGCTCATGGCTTCATCGCCGTCACCGCGCATGCCAATGGTCACGATATCGTCTGTACCCTTGATGCGCTCAATGCCCTCGCGGAAGAACTGGTCCAGCTTCTTTTGGTTCTTCTGGTAGTTCCAGGGGCCCCACTCGCCACGGTGGCGTGCATACTCCTGATGGTTGCGGGCCATAGGCTCATGATGCGAGGTGCCAATGATGATACCCATGTCGTCTGCCGTCTTTGAGTTCAGCGGGTCGTCAGCATAGAATGCCCATGCCCACATCGCTGGCCAAAGGAAGTTACCCTTGAGTCGCAGAATCAGTTCGAACACCTTTTCGTAGAAACGGTGGTCGCCATAGTTGGTGCCCAAGGTGTTCATCACCCACGAAGTCAGACAGGGAGCCTCGTCGTTCAGAAACAATCCACGGTAGCGCACCTGTGGTTCACCATCCGTGTATTCACCTCTTTGAATGAACAGTTGGCTGTGTTTGGCTACAGGTACATCAGCCCACCAGTACCAGGGCGATACGCCTATTTGTTGTGACAGTTCATAGATGCCGAACACGGTACCACGCTTGTCACTGCCGGCGATGACCAGCTGGTCACCGATGGTCTTGATGATATACTTCTCTGTTTTGCCTTTCAGGTCGCGCAGTTCACCTTGTTTGACCCATTGGTCAATCTGCTTGTTGCACCCCACGGTACCGACGATGATAGTCCGTTCCTCGCTGGTTGCCGTAGAGCCGGTAACCCGCTTGAAGTCTTCCTGCAGATTGGCAATGGCTCGTTGTACACAGGTGTGTTCACGGTTGTCCGACATGATACATGCCCCAGTCAGGGGGATGGCGTCTGCCTTGGGTTGGAATAGGACAAAGGGTTCTGCTGCTCTCATGCAGACCATGGTGCATAGATAGCACATCATCCATAAAAGTCTCTTCATACGTTTGTTGATAATTTGTTATTAGTTGATGATATTCATGTTAGTCATGCAGAATCAGTGCCGACTGGGGACTGACCATCACCTGGCCACCCTGAATGGTTCCTAGGCCGGCTTCGTTGATGATGCCGTCGCAGCATACCTCGGTATAGGTGCCTTCGGGAATGCAGATGGTCTGCTGTTTCTTGGAAGCGTTCAGCACCACGATGATGTTGCGCCAGTCGTCGCGACCCGCATAGTTCTTCAGTCGGAAGGCTACTGTCTGAAGGGGAGTCTCCAGGAATTCCAGATGCTTGCGCACCAAGTCTGCCGAGCCTAAGCGGAAGGCAGGATGGTGGTGTCGCAGCGCAATCAGGTTTTTGTAATACTCGAACACCTGTGGGTAGCGTTGCAGGTTCTGCCAGTCCAGATGATTGATGCTGTCGGGCGATTCAAATGAGTTGTGTACTCCCTTCTTGTCACGCATCAGTTCCTCACCGCTCAGTAGAAAGGGTACGCCTTGCGACGTGAAAATGGCAGTTTGGGCCAGCAGGTCCAGACGCACTAATTCGTCCGTTGTGATACCTGGGATGCTGGTTTTCAAGCGGTCTACCAAACACATGTCGTCGTGGCATGACACATAACTCATCATCTGGGTCGGTTCGGTGGCCCACGGCTGTTGACTGTAGTTGACCTTTGTCATGTCCACTTGCGGATGGCTGATGCAGCCGGCAATGCCGAACTTCAGGCTTTCTTTGACCTTCAGGTCGAAGTGTGGCTCGCAATCCTTGCAGTTTTCGACACCCGCCAGGAAACCACCTTTAGTGTCATCGCTAAATGGACCACGCAGGGCATCTCGTATCTCATCAGAGAAAGCAGCAATACCAGGCATTTGTGGAATATTCGCTTTCATGCCCAATTGTTCGTTGGGTAGGGCACAGGGTCCAGCACTCCACCCCTCGCCATAGATGAAGATGGAAGGGTCTGTCTCGTCTACCATCTGGCGGATCTGGTTCATGGTCTCAATGTCGTGAACACCCATCAAGTCGAAGCGGAATCCGTCAATGTGGTATTCGTCTATCCAGTATTTGACCGACTCCAACATGAACTGTCGCATCATCGGTTGCTCTGAGGCTGTCTCATTGCCACAGCCCGAGCCATTGCTGTAGGCTCCGTCTTTCGTCTTTCGGTAGAAGTAGTCTGGATAAGTGCGTTGGAAATTGGAGTGCTCTATGTCATAGGTGTGGTTGTAGACCACATCCAGGATGACGCGGATGTCTGCCTTGTGGAGTGCCTGTACCATCTCCTTGAACTCACGGATGCGTACCTCAGGGCGATAAGGGTCAGTCGAATAGCCGCCTTCAGGCACATTGTAGTTGACAGGGTCGTAGCCCCAGTTGTATTGTGGCTGGTTGAGACGTGTCTCGTCCACCGAACCGTAGTCGTATGAAGGTAGGATGTGGATGGCGTTCACACCCAGGCTTTTCAGGTGTTCGATGGCCCAGGGTTCTGTCAGTGCCAGGAATTTGCCAGGATACCGGGCATCCTGACGTGCGATAGAGAAGTCGCGATGGTGCAGTTCATAGACCACCAGGTCGGCAGGCGACTTGGTGATGGGGCGCTGGTCGTTGCACCATTGATCGGGGTTGGTATCGTCTAAGGTGATGATGGCTCCACGCTGACCGTTAACGCCTACGGCTTTGGCGAAGACACCGGGACACTCGCCGCGACCCATGTCGAACGTATAGAAGCGTCCCTTCAAGTCCCCTTTTACTTCTGCCCGCCAGCGACCATCCCGATAGGCCATCTTGATGGTTTTCAGTGCCTTGCCTCCTATCCCGTCCTTATATAGCCTGACCTTGACGCTTTTGGCTTGTTGTGGGGCAAAGAGTACAAAGGTTGTTTTCTCGGGGGTGTACTGTACCTCGTTAAACTGCTGAGCCATCATAGTTGTCGTCATTAACATCAGCAGCAATACTGTCATCAAACGTTTCTTCATAGTCGTTATTGTTTAGTTGAGTAATGTATTTCCAAAGTTGTCGGTAGAAAGGGTGACGTGTCAGCGTCTTCCTGTTACCCAGTATGATGACTTTCATACGGGCTCGGGTAATGGCAACATTCATGCGGCGCAGGTCGCGCAGAAAACCTATCTGGCCCTCGTCGTTCGAGCGTACCAAAGAGATGACAATGACGTCGCGCTCCTGTCCCTGAAAACCATCGACGGTATTGACGCTGATCTGTCTGCGGAATGGTTTGAAGTATTCACGCTTCATGAGTAGTCTGCGCAGATATTGCACCTGCGCCCGATAGGGTGAGATGAGGCCTACGTCGATGCGCTCGTCCAAAAGCCGTTGTTTGCCAATGCGCTCGAAGTAACTTTGCAGTACGTGTAGCGTCAGCAGACCTTCAGCCTTGTTGATGCGTCCATAACTCTCGCCCACGAATTCTTCCTTGAAAGAGAGTTCGGAGTCATCAGAATTATCTAGTTTTTCTGAATATTCCGAGGTGTCTATCCACTCCATTGGTGTATCCAAGTCCAGGATGCCTCGGAATCGCACATCGGGTGCACTCTCCACCTGTCCGTTGTAGAAGTAGTTGCTGGAGAAGCGCATGATGTCGTCGTTCATGCGATATTGTGTTTTGAGCAGTGTGACAGCCTCGGGGTGTGTTTCGACAATACGCTCCATCAGCGTTTTGCCTAACCCTGCTTTCAGGGCTGCAATGCTCTTCACCGTCGGAGGCAGCTGGCAGTGGTCGCCGGCCAGTACGATGCGTCCTACACGCCGCATCGGTATCCAGCAGGCTGCTTCCAGTGCCTGGGCAGCCTCGTCAATAAACAGGGTGTTGTATTTCTGCCCGTCTAGCAAACGGTTGGCTGAACCTACCAGTGTGGAGGCTATGACACGTGCCTCGCCAAACAGTTCGCTGTTGATGCGTATCTCTAGTTCTGTGGCTCGGCTTTTCAGACTCTCCAGTTTCTGATGGTATTTCTCATCTCCCCGTTTGCGGTGACTGCGCAGGTCGCGAATAGCCTTTCTGAGTGCCCACAACTGTGGATAGTCAGGGTGGCCCTCGAAGCGTCGCTCGTAGGTAAATGACAGCATCTTGTCGTTCACGCGCGTGGGATTACCTATTCTCAATACGTTGATGCCGCGGTCTACCAGCTTCTCTGAAATCCAGTCGACAGCCATGTTGCTTTGTGCACATACCAGCACTTGACTTTCGCGCATCAACGTCTCGCGAATGGCTTCTACCAGTGTGGTGGTCTTGCCCGTTCCCGGAGGACCATGTACGATGGCAACATCCTTGGCACGCAGCACCTCGTTGACAGCTTGCTCCTGGGTTGGGTTCAGGTAGGGGAAGTGCATCGGCTGGAAGGTATAGGTTTCTGCTTTTTGCTTGCTGTAAAACAGGTCGCGCAGATATCCCAGTCGTCCCTTGCCACGGATGGCACGGTCCAGTGCTTCCATCATCAGACGGTAACTGGTCTCGTCGAACGATAGTTGTACTCCCAGGTTCTCAGCACTCTGCAGGTCTATGATGTGGGCATTGTCTGCTACCGTCACCACCATGCGGTCGCCGTCCACAAAGCTTACCACCCCTGTAAACTTGAAATAGGAAAGATGGCTTTTACCAGTCTCACTGGTTTTACTAGTCAAACCAGTCTCACTAGCCTCACAAGTAAAGAACACTACAGGCCGTCCGAACTCGAAGTTATGTTCAATGTCTGTGTCTGTCGTCCGGCACACCTCCACGGCCAACTGGTTCAGCGAGTTATAATAGCTCTTCATGAAACGTAGCGGCCACCAGGCATCGCCACGTTTGACCTTCCGTCCGATGCCGATGCTCTCGGTCTGCTGGCGGTAGGCTTCCTTCTCCGTTTGGTACTCTAGCTGTAACAACAGTCGTTGCTGCTGAAGTGCCTGAATGCTACTCTCCGTAATTCCCATAGTTATCTGGCTACAAAAGTACGAAAAATTATGGATAATTCCATCTGTGAGCCAAAAAAAAAGAGGCTGTCACGCAAACAGCCTCTTTTTCTTATCGTTTATACCTTGAGGTATTAGAAGTCCATCTTGTCCAGTTCGTCGGTGAAGTCCTTGGGCTCGTGATGATCGGGAGTATGGAACTCGCCGTTTTCTGACCGATGGTCAGAGTGTGGTTTTGTGAATTCGTCACGGCGCTCAGGACGGGGACGACGCTCACCGCGATCATTGCGCTCGGGACGAGGACGACGCTCACCACGGTCTGGGCGCTCACGGCGCTCACCACGTGCAGGACGCTCCTGATAACCCTCGGGCTTCTCAATCAGCACACGGTGGCTGAGCTTGAACTTACCGGTCTTCGGGTCAATCTCAAGCAACTTCACTTGAATCTTGTCGCCTTCCTTGATGCCTGCCTCTTCGACAGTTTCAAGACGCTTCCAATCAATCTCCGAGATGTGGAGCAGACCATCCTTGCCAGGCATGAACTCAACGAAGCAGCCGTAAGGCATGATGCTGCGTACGGTACCCTCGTAAACCTCGCCAACCTCGGGAATGGCCACGATAGCACGAATCTTGGCGATAGCGGCATCGATGCTCTCCTTGTTTGGACCGCTGACCTGAATCTTGCCAACGCCGTCTTCCTCATCGATGGTGATGGTAGCACCAGTATCCTCCTGCATCTGCTGGATAATCTTGCCACCAGGGCCAATGACAGCACCGATGAACTCCTTCGGAATCTCGAAGGCCACGATGCGGGGTACATGGGGCTTCAGTTCGGGACGTGGCTCAGCGATGGTGTCGGTGATGCACTTCAGGATGTGCTCACGGCCAGCCTTAGCCTGCATTAGAGCCTTCTCCAGAATGTCGAACGACAGACCGTCGCACTTGATATCCATCTGGGTAGCGGTCAGACCGTCCTTGGTACCGGTGGTCTTGAAGTCCATATCACCCAAGTGGTCCTCGTCGCCAAGGATATCGCTCAGCACAGCATACTTGTCCTCACCTGGGTTCTTAATCAGACCCATGGCGATACCCGATACAGGCTTCTTCATGGGAACACCAGCGTCCATCAGAGCCAGCGTACCGGCGCAGACAGTAGCCATTGATGAAGAACCGTTTGACTCCATAATCTGGCTGACTACACGAACGGTGTAGGGGAAGTCCTCGGGAATCTGACCCTTCAGACCGCGCCAAGCCAGGTGTCCGTGACCAATCTCACGACGGCCTACACCGCGCTGAGCCTTGGCCTCACCCGTACAGAACGGGGGGAAGTTATAGTGCAGCAAGAAGCGCTGATAACTCTTGTCGAGTACATCGTCAACCAACTTCTCGTCCAGTTTGGTACCCAGTGTAACAGTGGTCAGCGACTGTGTCTCACCGCGGGTGAAGATGCTGCTTCCGTGAGGCATGGGCAGGGGAGAAACCTCGCACCAGATGGGGCGGATGTCGGTGGTCTTACGACCGTCCAGACGAATACCCTCGTCCAAGATGCAACGGCGCATGGCGTCACGCTCTACGTCGTGGTAGTAGCGGTCCATCATAGCGTACTTCTCTTCCAGCTCGTCCTCAGTCAGCTCAGTGTGCTCAGCGGCATACTTCTCCTTGAAGTCAGTCAGAATCTTCTCGAAGGCCTCAGCACGCTGCTGCTTCTCCAGAGCCTGCTTCGTTACGTCGTAGGCAGGCTGGTACAGTTCCTTGTTCATACGCTCACGCAACTCCTCGTCGTTCACCTCGTGGTCGTACTCGCGCTTGACGTCTTTGCCCAGTTCCTTGCTCAGCTCAGCCTGCAGCTCGCACATGGGCTTGATAGCGTCCATGGCAGCCTTCAGGGCGCCCAGCAGATCCTGCTCAGAGACTTCCTTCATCTCGCCTTCCACCATCATGATGTTTTCTGCCGAAGCACCCACCATGATGTCCATATCGGCTTCTTTCATTTGCTCGAAGGTAGGATCTATGACATATTCGCCATTGATGCGGGCCACGCGAACCTCAGAGATGGGGCACTCGAAGGGGATATCTGAACATGCCAGCGCAGCTGATGCGGCAAAACCTGCCAATGCATCGGGCTGGTCAACACCGTCGGCGCTGAACAGCATTACGTTGACAAAAACTTCTGCGTGATAGTTGGAGGGGAACAGCGGACGGAGCACACGGTCTACCAGACGGCTCGTCAGAATCTCATTGTCCGAGGCCTTACCCTCGCGCTTGGTGAAACCGCCGGGGAAACGGCCTGCGGCGGCGTACTGCTCTCTGTAGTCTACCTGCAGAGGCATGAAATCGGTTCCGGGAACTGCATCTTTTGCGGCACAAACAGTAGCCAGCAGTACAGTGTTGTTCATGCGGAGCATCACACTGCCATCGGCCTGCTTTGCCACTTTCACTGAATACTTTTCGTAATTACGTTCATCTTGTTTTAAAACATCTAAAAATAAAAAACTGTTGCGTCTTTGCGCAAAAAACGTCGCAAAGGTACACATTAATATATAAACAAACAAAGAAACACCCTATTTATTATTGTTTTTTATGAAATTTTTCCGTGTATTTCACCCCGTCTCTCACCACCGGATTGTCATCGTTGACCAACTCCGTTCTCCGAAAGAACTCCGAAAGATCTCCGAAAGGTCTCCGAAAGATCTCCGAAGTAAGCAACTGTAGTGTAATGCCAGGAGTGCTTCAGGTCGTCACGCCTTTGACTATAACCCCATCACAGCTTTTACCAGCAACATGACGACAGGAATTGTAATTACCAGGATGCCAATGAGGTCTATGATGAAGCCAGACTTAATCATTTTAGTGATGGGCACGTAGCCTGAAGCATAGACAATGGCGTTAGGTGGTGTGGATACAGGCATCATGAAGCCTAGCGACGACGACAAAGCGATGCCGATGGCTACAGGGATGGGGCTGAATCCTGATGATACTGCCGTTCCAATGGCAATGGGGGCAATGAGGTTGGTTGCGGCAGTGTGTGAGGTCAGTTCTGAAAGCAGCAAGGCTACAACACAGAATACTGTTACAAAGAGCCATTCCGAGGGATTTCCTCCCAAAGCCTCCTTGATGCCCGTTCCAATCCATGCCGAGAGTCCAGTAGTGTACATCAGCGACCCCATGGCCAGTCCACCGCCAAAGAGTATCAGCGTGCCCCATTCGATGCCTTCCACACCGTCCTTCCAACTCATGGTCATCTCGCCCTTCTTCAGGTCGGTAGGCAGGAAGAACAGCAACAGTCCGCCTGTCATGGCAGCTATGGCCTCAGGGAAGTGGCTGTCGTAGAATTTCATCACGTCAGAGTGTGGACCATAATAGACACTGAGCACGCTGGGTGCAACCCAGAGAATGATGGCTACAGAGAAGGCTATCATGGTATTCTTCTGTGCTCTGGTCCAAGGTCCCAATGAGTCGACATAGCTTCGAATATACTCACGCGCACCGTCTATGTGCTTGACATCGGCCGGGAACATGCGCCACAGCACGACATAGGCCAGTACAAAATAGCAAACCATAGCTACCACGCCCCATACCATCCACTGAAAGAAAGTGACACTGGGTGCCTGGGGTGCCAACTGGTTCAGAAAGCCAATCATAATGATGTTAGGGGGTGTTCCGATGGGTGTCATCACACCACCGATGCTACAGGCATAGGCTGTCATCAGCATCAGTCCGGTAGCATACTTGTAGGAAGCCAAATCGATGGTCTTGCCATTACGGGCCATCATTTCGCGCACAGCCTCCAGCAGTCCTAAGGCGATGGGGAACATCATGGCTGCAGTAGCCGTATTGCTAATCCATCCTGAGCACAGGATACACGCCAGTCCGATGGCCAGAAAGATGCGCCTTGGTGATTCGCCCACCCACTTCATCGACATGATGCCCCCTCGCTTTCCTGTCTCGCCCGATGAGCAAGGATGCTACAATTCAAATATGAACTGCTGGTTGGTGTAGTGCCAGTGGGCAACGTTGAAGCGAATGAGTCGGGCCAGGAGGGTGATGACCTTAGGTCTGGGCAGGCGGCTGCAACGGACTATTTGGTTGAGTGTCATGGGCTCGGACTTGCCGTCAGTTTGGTAACCAGACATGGCGTTCAGTAGTTGGCGAACCGTGTCCGTGTAGGTCATCATAGTGCCTTGTTCCTGCTGTTGTTCGCGCCAGATGGCCAGATGGATGGGTGATGCCACTATATTCTCGTCGGCAATGCGGATATAGGCCCGCTGTCGTCCTTCCTCGTTGAGGGCACAGACAGGCTTGTGCTCTGAAGGAGGAACGGTGGCAATGACGATGGTGCGCCCCTCGACGTGATAGGTGTCGAACTTGATGCTGGCTTCTGGTCTGCAGTATTTGTAGGCAGCCTGGTGCATCATGTAGATTTCCTCCTCTGAACGTACTCCAGACAGATTGCCATCGTCTCTTACCCCAATGAGCAAGCGTCCTCCATCGGTATTGGCAAAGGCAGACACCGATTTGGCGAGTTTGCATGCATCTGCCACCCGATACTTGAAATCTTGTTGCTGGTGCTCACCTTCGCGAATCAGTTGTAGAAGGTAGTGCTTGTCATTCTCCGACCATCGGTCGGAGTGTGGCGTTGCAATCTCCGACCATCGGTCGTGGTGTGGCTTTGCAATCATGCTATAGACTGTTATGTTTCAAGTGGGGCGGTGGCGTCGCGGAGCCAGGTGCGCTCTGACTCGTCCAGATGAGGAGCTATCTGTTCGTACACCTTTTGGTGATAGTCGTTAAGCCATTGCATTTCCTCTGGCGTCAACAGGGCGGTGATGATGGGGGTCTTGTCGATAGGGCAGAGGGTCAGTGTCTCGAACTGCAGGAAGCGTCCAAAGGCTGTTTCCTTGTAAGGCTGTATGAGCAGGGTGTTCTCAATGCGTACGCCAAACTTTCCCTCCTGATAGATGCCGGGCTCGTCTGTCACCGTCATGCCGGCATGCAGTGGGGCAGGCTTGTACTCCATGCGGATCTGATGAGGTCCCTCGTGAACGTTCAGGTAGGAACCCACGCCGTGTCCTGTGCCGTGCAGGAAGTTCAGCCCCTCATGCCACAGGTCCTTGCGGGCTACGGCATCGAGCTGGGTGCCACTGGCTCCATCGGGGAACTTGAGTAGTTGCAGTTGTATGTGTCCCTTCAGCACCAAGGTATAGACACGCCGCTCCTCGTCCGTAAGGGGCCCGAGGGCAATGGTGCGTGTGATGTCTGTTGTGCCGTCCAGATACTGGGCTCCGCTGTCGAGCAGCAACAGCCCTTCAAGGCGCAAGGGAATATCCGTCTCGGGTGTGGCCTCATAGTGGACTATGGCCCCGTGGGGTCCGTAGGCAGCAATGGTGTCGAAGGAGAGCCCTTGGTATAACGGCTGGCTGGCACGCAGGGCTGTCAGTTTCTCGTCAATGCTGATTTCGGTCTGTCCTCCGGCAGCAACGGCAGGCTTCAGCCAGCAGAGAAATCGGGTCATGGCAATGCCGTCGCGCAACATGGCCCGACGAAAGCCTTGTTGCTCGGCTTCCGTCTTGACGGCTTTGAGCAGAGGAACGGGTGAGGCCTTCTTGACGATGTCTTGGACTTGTGCCTGGATGACCTGCATCAGCGTGTAGTTCACTTCGTCAGGGTCGGCCAGGATGTTATATTCCGGATAGCGGGCAAGGGCATCCTTGATGGTGTCATAGGGAGCTGTGGCAATGCCACACTGTGTCAGGCAGGCGCGAGCCTCGGAAGTCAGTTTCTCTTCATGGACGAAGAGGGTTGCTGCCTGGGTGGTTATGAGCAGGAAGCTGACAAAGACGGGGTTGCAATGGACGTCACCACCGCGCAAGTTGAGTGTCCAGGCAATGTCGTCGAGCGATGCCATCAGCATGCCGTCAGCATGTTCCTTGCGTAGTGCCTGGCGGATGCGCGCCAATTTAGAAGGTGTTTCCTCGCCAGTGTATTCCAGAGACTGGAGTACGATGGGCTTCATGGGAATGGCAGGACGGTCCGTCCAGATGCGTTGTAGGATGTCGAGATTGGTACGCAGGGTGATGCCTCCCTGTTGTCGCAGGTCGGTTTTCAGCTCTTCGATGCTGTTGGCAGTCGAGGACATGCCATCTATGGCCACCTCCTTGTCGTCCATATCGGCCAGTTCCTTGCCCAGCCATTCGGCAATGGTGGGGGTGCCGTCTGTCTTCAGTTTCATCAACTGGTATTCTGTGCCTTTCAGCTGCTCTGCTGCTGCGATAAAGTAGCGTGAGTCCGTCCAGAGAGCTGCCGACTGCAAGGTGACGACGGCTGTTCCTGCCGAACCATTGAAGCCACTGATCCACTCGCGCCCTTTCCAGTGGTCGGCAGTGTATTCCGAGTTGTGTGGGTCACTGGTGGGAAAGATGAAAGCACTCAGATGCTCTCGTTGCAGCTCTTCGCGCAACAGAGCCAGTCGTTCTCCGACCGGTGGTCGGAGTGTGGCGTTGTCATCGACCTTTAGGTCGCTCTGACTATGGTCAGAGAATTTTGAACTTTGAACCTTGAACATTGAACTTTTCTTGCTTTGATGGTGCGAAGTTACGAAAAAAATACAATAATCCACCATGCTTTGCGTTATTTTATACGTGTTCGAACGTAAATTATATATAATAGGTGTCATGCTCATGGCCCTTATCAGGGCTTCAGCCCAGCAGGAGCCCTCCTTTGCCCACTACTGGGCTTTGGAACCTTCGTTCAATCCTGCAGCCGTGGGAAAAGCGCCTGTCATCAACGTGACGGGCTCCTATGCCATGAGTATGACTGGCTTTGAAAACAACCCCAAGACGATGCTACTGGCAGGCGACATGCCGGTCCGCCTGTTGAACGGCTATCATGGTGTGGGCCTACAATTGATGAACGACGACATCGGTTTGTTCACCCATCAGCGGTTGGCCGTGCAGTATGCCAACAAGCAACGCCTTTTTGGAGGAACCCTCAGTGTGGGAATCCAGATAGGCATGCTCAGCGAGAAGTTCAAAGGTTCGCAGCTGGATTTGGACGACACGTCGGACGAGGCTTTCTCGACCACAGATGTGACAGGAAACGCCCTTGACCTGGCAGTAGGACTCTACTATCAGCACCGTTTGTGGTATGCCGGCTTGTCCGTGTCACATGCCACAGCACCTAGCATAGAACTGGGTGAAAGATCGATTATTGACATCAGTAGAACGTATTATTTGACAGGTGGATATAATATTCAACTGACAAATCCGTTATTATCGATACACCCCTCTGTCCTGGCTCGCACAGATGGTACGGCCTATAGGGTGGATGTGACGACTCGTCTGAAGTACGAGCATGAGCAGAAAAAGTTCTATGCAGGTGTGGCTTACAGTCCCACCAATTCCGTGACAGCACTCATCGGAGGTGTTTTTCATGGTATCAGTCTGGGGTACAGTTACGAAGCCTACACCAATTCGGCTATCGGTCTGGGTAAGGGAAGCCATGAGCTGTTCGTGGGCTATCAGACCACGCTGGACTTCAGCAAAAAGGGACGAAACAGACATCAGAGCGTGAGAATTCTCTGACGATGTTTAAAAAGGTTCAAAGTCCAAGGTCAGAGCGGCCCAAGGGGCGATGACAAAGTTCAACGCCACACTCTGACAGAGTCGGGAAAAGCAAAACAGGGACAAGAAAGTAAAAAAACTGGAAATATGGAAAAACGTGTAAATATGAAAAAGCAAAAAGGCGTGATGGTAAAGAGGCTTCTGGCTCCTTGCCTTGTTACCCTTTTACTTTTGTCTTTGACCGGTTGTCTGGGCAGCAAGGTTGCCTCGGCATCAGGTGGTGAGGTGACGGGAACCAGTGGCCGTGCCTTTACGGAGCCTACGCCCCACGGTATGACACTTATCAAGCGTGGCCACCTGAAGATGGGTATCGAGAAACAAGACTCACTCTGGGGTAAACAGACGCCTGTCAGGGATATCTCAGTAGAGGGTTTTTGGATGGACGAGCATGAAGTGACCAACTCTATGTATCGCCAGTTTGTGAACTATGTGCGCGACTCCATTCTGCGCGAACGTCTGGCCGATCCTGCCTATGGCGGTGACGAAAGCTATAAGATTGAGGAAGACAAGAACGGCGACCCCGTGACTCCTCATCTGAACTGGAAGAAAGCACTGCCCCGCAAACCTAACGAGGACGAGCAGCGTGCCATAGAGAGCCTCTATGTCACCAATCCTGTGACGGGCGAGAAGATGCTCGACTGGCGCCAGATGAACTACCGTTATGAAGTCTATGACTATACGGAGGCCGCCAAGCGCAAGTATCGCATCAACCCCGAGGAGCGTATCCTGAATACTGATATCCGCCCGAATCCCAATGAGCAGATATGGATATCGAAGGACACTGCCTATATCAATGACGATGGAAAAATAGTGCGTGAGACCATCAATCGCCAGTATACGGGCGAGTGGGACTTCTTGAACACGTACATCATAAATATCTATCCCGACACGACCTGCTGGGTCAACGACTTCCCCAATGCAGAGAACGAGACCTACATGCGCTACTACTTCAGTGGTGCAGCCTATAACGACTATCCTGTGGTAGGTGTGACGTGGGAACAGGCCAATGCCTTCTGCGCCTGGCGTACGCAATTCCTGTTGCGCGGTCTGGGACCTGCTGCCCGCTATGTGCAGCGCTATCGTCTGCCGACAGAGGCCGAGTGGGAGTATGCCGCCCGAGGCAAGGAGCAGAACGAATTCCCCTGGGACAATGAGGACGTGATGAACGGCAATGGTTGTTTCTTTGCCAACTTCAAGCCCGACAATGGCAACTACACCAAGGATGGTAACCTGATAACCAGTCGTGTGGGCATCTATTCTTCTAACTCCAACGGGCTCTATGATATGGCAGGCAACGTGGCCGAATGGTGCTCGACCATCTATACCGAGGCCGGTGTGGAATCGATGAACGACATCAATCCACAACTGAAGTACAATGCTGCCAAGGAAGACCCCTATCGCTTGAAGAAAAAGAGTGTCCGGGGCGGTTCTTGGAAAGACCCCGAGAGCTATATCCGTTCGGCCTGGCGTTCGTATGAGTATCAGAACCAGCCGCGCGCCTACATCGGTTTCCGTTGTGTGCGCTCGCTGGCCAATACCACCAGTGACAAGATTAAGCTGAAGGGTAAAAAGGGAAAGAAGTAAAAAAGGTTATAAAGTAAATAGCAATGACAACATACAGTAAGCTGAATTTTATCTACCGCTTGCAAAAGTGGATGGATAGTGTGCCTGGTCAGACATTCCTGAACTATGCCTACTCGTGGGGTGCGTCTATCGTCATCCTGGGTACGCTCTTCAAACTGACCCACCTGCCAGGAGCCAACTTCTTTCTGTTCCTGGGTATGGGCACTGAGGTGTTTGTGTTCTTCCTGGCTGCCTTCGACCGTCCGTTCGACAAGACGACGGATGGCATGCCCCTTGACCTGCATGTGGACGAAGAGAATCCTACGGTTGCCGTTTCAGGAGCCACAGGAGGTGTTGCAGGCGGTGGCACTGTCATCATAGGTGGCGGCGCTCCAGCAGCCGGTACCTCTGTAGGTGATGTCATCGGCAATGGCGACGAGGCTGCCCGCTGGGAGGGGCGGCCTGTCAGTTTGGGCGGCGGCGTAGTAGGCGGCGGTGCTGTGGTGGCTGGTGTTCCAGCCGGTGCACAGGTGCCTGCCGAAATGGCTGAGGAACTGAAGGATGCCACCTCTAACTATGTCGATGAGCTGAACCGCCTGACGGAGATGTTGCAGAAGGTTTCTGAGCAGAGTCAGCGTCTGACGCGTGATTCCGAGGAGATGGAGAATCTGAACCGTACGCTGACAGGCATCAGCCGTGTCTACGAGATGCAGTTGAAGAGTGCCAGCGCACAGATCAGTACCATTGACGAAATCAATGAGCAGACACGCCACATGGCCGAGCAGATTGTTGAACTGAACAAGATTTATGCCCGCATGATTGAAGCCATGCAGGTGAGAATTCAGATGTAAGAAGTAAGAGGTAAGATATGGCAATTAAGAAAAGACCGGTTTCTCCTCGTCAGAAGATGATCAACCTGATGTACGTCGTACTGATGGCGATGCTGGCATTGAATGTCTCGACAGAGGTGCTCAACGGATTCTCTATTGTCGAAGAGAGCCTGAAGCGTACCACCATCAATGCCACCAACGAGAACATGGCCATATATGACGACTTTGCCCTGCAGATGAAGAAAAATCCGCAGAAGGTCAAGCAGTGGTACGACAAATCACAAGAGGTCAGGCAAATGAGTAATGCCCTCTACAATCTGGCTGACGAGTTGAAGCTGGCGATTGTAAAGGAAGCCGATGGCGAGGACGGTGATGTGCTGAACATTCGCAACAAGGAGGACCTGGAGGCAGCCAATCAGGTGATGCTGGCTCCCGGACGCGGACGTGGCAGGGAACTGTTTGATGCCGTCAATGCCTATCGTGTCAAAATGCTGGAGATGGTCAGCGGCTATCGCCAGAAGAAGATGATAGCCTCGAACCTGACTACCGAGATTCCCAAGGATGCCCAGGCGATGGGTAAGAACTGGCAGGAATACATGTTTGAGTCGATGCCGGCAGCAGCTGCTGTCACGCTGCTCTCCAAGCTGCAGAACGATGTCCGCTATGCCGAGAGTGAGGTGTTGCACACACTGGTTCAGAACATTGACGTCAAGGATATTCGTGTCAATGCACTCGATGCGTTTGTCATTCCCAACTCGCAGACCATCGTGCGTGGCGATAAGTTCTCGGCCCGTATCGTGATGGCTGCCCTTGATACCACCCAGGTGCCCCAGATCTTTATCGGTGGCAAGGAGGTCAACCTGCCCGGTGGCATGTATGAAACCATTACAGGACGTACAGGTGACTTTACGCTCTCTGGCTATATACAAGTAGAGAACGGCAATGGTGAACTGCTGAAACGCGACTTCGAACAGAAATATACGGTGGTAGACCCCTCGGCAACGGTTTCTGCCGACCTGATGAACGTGCTCTATGCTGGTTATAACAACCCGTTGAGCGTCTCGGTGCCCGGAGTGCCTGTCAACAAGGTGCAAGCCACCATGTCCGGCGGTTCATTGCAGCCTGTAGGACCAGGTCGTTATATTGCCCGTCCGACGGCAGTAGGCCAGAATGTCACCATCACGATAACCTCCACCAACACCGGACGAGCCCAGCAGATGGGACAGTTCACCTTCCGAGTGCGCCGCCTGCCTGACCCCACGCCCTACATTGCCATGAAGGACGAGAGCGGAAGTCCGGTACGCTATAAAGGTGGCGGACTGTCGAAGGCCCAGCTGATGAGCATCGACGGCATCGGTGCTGCCATTGATGACGGTATCCTTGACATAGCCTTCAAGGTACAGTCGTTTGAGACGGTCTTCTTCGACAATATGGGTAATGCTGTGCCGATGGTTTCTGACGGTGCCAGCTTCTCAGCCCGTCAGAAGGATACCTTCCGTAAGTTGCAGCGCAACCGCCGCTTCTACATCTCACGTGTCAATGCGATAGGTCCTGACGGCATCCAGCGCAAGCTGAACGCCTCGATGGAGGTCATCGTCAAATAATTAAGAGTAAAAAAACAAGAGTTAAGAAAATATGAAAAGAGTATTGTTCTTATTGATGATAACGCTGGCAGCAGGAACTGTTATGGCGCAACCAAAGGCTCGTCGCCAGCAACAAGCTAAGCAGCAACAGCAACAGAAGGCGCAGTCGCAAAACCAAGGCATGTCTGTGCGTGCCCGTCTGATGTTCCCGACAGCCGTGGACATGCCGGAAAACGTGGTTTGGCGTCGTGACATCTATCGCGAGATAGACCTCAACAAAGACTCCAATGCCGGACTCTACTATCCCGTGGAGCCCATCGACAAACAGCTGAACCTGTTTACCTATGTCTTCAAGCTGGCATTGAACGGCTACATTCCTGTCTATGAGTATCGTCTGGACGGTAACGAAGTTTTTACCGACTCTTCCAAGGTGGAGATGAAGACGGTGCTGGACAACTATCACATCTATTACGAAGAGAAGGACGGCAAGGTACGTGTTGAGAACAGCGATATTCCTTCAGCTGAGGTGAAGATGTACTACCTGAAGGAAAGTGCCTACTTTGATGATGCCAACTCAACGTTCCATCGCAAGGTGCAGAGCATTTGTCCTGTCATGTTGCGTGAAGATGACTTTGGCGGCGAAGCATCCAAATATCCTCTCTTCTGGGTGAAGTACTCAGACTTGGAGCCTTTCCTCAGTCGCCAGACGGTGATGACCTCCAACCTGAACAATGCCGCTACCATGTCGATGGAGGACTACTTCACCATGAATCGCTACGAGGGTAAGATCTATAAGACCAACAACATGCTGGGCAAGACGCTGGCACAGTACTGTCCTACCGACTCGGCACTGGCTAAGGAACAAAAGAAGATTGAGGCTGAACTGAAGGCTTTCGAGGAGAATATCTTCGGTGACAAGCACCGCAAGGACTCGCTCGATTCCATAGCCAAACTGGATCCCGCCCTGCTGAAAGCTACCAAGTCCAAGGGACGCAAGGGCCGTACCGCCTCTGTAAAAGCCAAGAAGGGCAAGAGGAACAGTGGTATCTCCTCGTCCAGCGGAGCAAGAATCACCGTCCGCAGACAGCGTCACTAAGCGTATATGATGAAGAAGATATTTGCAGCCATATTGTTAGCAGGCTTATTTGCGATGCCGCTGCACGCCCAGGTGTCATTTGGTCTGAAAGGCGGTCTCAATGAGACAAAATTGTCACTGAACCAAAGTGACTTGGAGGAATCTATCTCCAACAAGTCTGGTTTCTTTATCGGTCCTACTGTAAGATTTACCCTGCCTATAGTGTCCTTAGGTATGGATGCAGCAGTGCTGTACGATCAACGCGAAGGTGAAGCCAAGGATACCGGCGAGAAGTTACAGCAGAAAAGTATCCAAATCCCCATTCATGCCCGTTACGGCATTGGCTTGGGTACGCTCGCAAGTTTGTATCTCTTTGTCGGTCCGCAGTTTGGTTTTAATGTAGGTGGTGATACTGAAAAGCAGAAGGTAAGTGACTGGTCATTGAAGACGGCTAATATCAGTGGTAATGCTGGTTTGGCTCTGATGTTCGCCAACCACTTGCAGGTAAGTGTCAACTACAACTTTGCGTTGAGCAAGAATGCGGAGTATAAAGTCATCAAGAATGGCATCGAGAACCATGTCAAAGTCAAGAATAATGCCTGGCAGATAGCTTTGGCTTACTATTTTTAGGAAATAATACAGAAAATGGTTTCTGTAAGGCTAATCTTTCTGAGGTTAGCCTTATATTTTTTTAATATAATGATGACAACAGTAATGCTAAAACGTCTTAAAGAAAGTAAAACTATATAGTCTACAAACTACTTAATAATGAACGTATCGAATCTGAAAAGGTGCCTGTTTATTGGTGTTTACACAGTATTGACCGCACTGCCGCTTGATGTATGTGCCCAGAAGCAATACCATGTAGCCGCCTGTGACTGGATGATGCTGAAACGCCAGAAGTTGGGAGAGTTTCAGCTTGCCAAGGACATTCAGGCCGATGGCGTTGAGATGGACATGGGACCGCTGGGAAAGCGCGAGATGTTCGACAACAAGTTACGTGACCCCCATTTTCAAGAGTTATTCCGTCGCACGGCAGACTCGTTAGGCATAGAGGTGCCTTCGATGGCTATGTCGGGCTTCTTTGCTCAGAGTTTCCTCAAGCGTGAGAACTACAAAGAGTTGGTGCAGGATTGTCTGAACTCTATGGAAGTCATGGGTGCTCATGTGGCCTTTCTGCCGCTGGGAGGCAGCGGACAGGAATGGCAACAGTCTGGTCCGGTGCACGACGAAATGGTGCGTCGCCTGCATGAGGTAGGCGAGATGGCTCTTGCAGCAGGCAAGGTCATTGGCATTAGAGCCCAGATGAATGCGTGTGCCAATCTTCAGTTATTAAAAGAGGTAAACAGCGAAGGCATTAAGATTTACTACAACCTCCAGGATGCTGTTGACCAAGGGCGTAATCCTTACAAGGAACTGAAGCAGCTGGGGGCGGAGAATATCGCCCAGATTCATGCCTCGCTGACCGACAGTGTGACGCTGGACAAAGACCCTCGCATCGACCTGCGCAAGGTGAAGAAGGTGCTGGACAAGATGAAGTGGCGAGGGTGGCTGGTCGTAGAGCGGAGCCGTAATGCCCAGGACGTCCGAAACGTCCGTGGAAACTTCGGCACCAATGTCGCCTACCTGAAAGAGATATTTCAAAAAGAGAGATAAATCAATTAATAATAAGTTAAACTAAATGAAGGATTTTATGAAGAAGAATCATTTCTTTACGTACAGTAAGATGTGCGTCCTTGCCCTTACAGGAGCAAGTGCCCTCTTCCTTGCATCGTGCGCCAAGGATGGTTACGACGACGAATCGTTCGACAGCGGCGTAAATAATACGCAGGTATCGTCTATTGCTGTGGATGATATCACGATTACGCCCAGTGCCGACGGTAAGACGCAGACCATCTCATGGCCAGTGGTCATGGGAGCAGGTGGCTATCGTGTCAGCCTGATTGATGTCAGCAATCCCGAAGAGCCGATTATCGGCGACTCGCTGGTGGACGGATGTTCAGTGACAGCCAAGCGCGAGGAAGATGTCAATTATAAGTTGACAATTTTGACTCTGGGCAACAAGAGCAAGAACAATACAGACTCTTCCGAGCCTGTGCTGAAAGACTTCTCGACGTTTACCCCGACCTACAAGACGATTCCTGCGGGAAGCAACCTGAACGAGTGGTTTGCTGCCAATCCGCTGCCTGCTGACAAGGTGGGTGAGAACTTGAACTTTGACTTGGTGGGTGGTGCTGAGTACACCGTTTCTGGACTGCTGGATTTCGGAGCCAATTCGGTTACGCTGCGTTCAAACAGCAAGTCTGACTGGGCGTCGATTACGTTTACCGATGTAGCATCAGAGTTCAGTACCTCGGCTGGCTTTGTGCTGAAGTACCTGGACATAGACTGCAGTGCTTCTAAGGCAGCATTCCTGTCGCTGAGCCGTACGCCGGCCATTACTCCGGTGGTGGTGAATGCATGGGGCGCAGACTACAACTTCTATCGTGTGAAGGACAATATCAGTATCTTGAACTGTGACATTACAGGTGTCAACTCTTATTTCCTCTGGGACAATCAGGTATCTGTATGGTATGCTGACAATGTACTGGTTGACAACTGTCTGGTACACCTGACCACTCCGAAGGATTCTAAGGCTATCAGCGGCGGCTACTTCTGGACCAACAAGGGCGCAGGCTTCTTCCGCAACCTGACTGTCAACAACTCAACGTTCTATAACACTGGTGAGGGCGATGTGAAATACTTTGTGCAGTATGGCGGCTTTGGCAATGACCAGGTGAAAGACCCCGATACTCAGTTTGGCTGGACAGACAACACCATCACTTATACCAATTGTACGTTCTATAACGTTTGCTCAAGTGGGCAGTGGGGTAACTACAATGGTACTGCTGGTAAGAAGACTTCTTACTGGAATATGAAGAATTGTATCTTCTACAACTGCTCTACTTCTGGTGTTGCCCGACGCTTCCTGGCAGGTAAGCAGAATCAGGCTACTGCAGTGTTTGAGAACAACACCTATATGAAGGCGGATGGTACGTTTGACAATCCCTCTAACTATGATAACAGCGGTACAGACATCAAGGAAGACCCGCAGTTTGCTGATCCTGCCAATGGCGACTTCACCATCAGTGGTGCTACGCAGGTGGCTCGCGGCACTGGTGACCCCCGCTGGCTTCCTTAAAAGTTAAGAATTAAGAGTTAAGAATTAAGAAATACAATTCTATGAAAAAATATATGAAAACCTTATGCCTCGGAATGATGCTGATGTTCTCGGCATCTGCCTTGGCCCAGAACCAGACAGTGACAGGTACTGTGCTCGATGAGTTGGGCGAACCCGTCATTGGTGCTACGGTGACTGTAGACGGAACAAAAACGGCTACCGTTACTGACTTGGATGGTAACTATAAGATTGCAGTTCCGAAAGGAGCAAAGGTAACTATTTCATACATTGGCTATATGCCAATGACAGTGGTTCCCGGTGGTACGGTGAAGCTGATGGAAGACAAGCAGACGCTGGAAGAAGTGGTGGTCGTAGGTTACGGCACACAGAAGAAGGCTCACTTGACCGGTTCGGTGGCTACTGTTGATGTAGATGAGATTCAGGACCTGGCTAACGGTGGTCTGGCAAGTTCACTGTCCGGTCTGGTCAACGGTATGTCTGTCAGCGGTGGTGATGGCCGTCCTGGTGAGAACGCACGAATTTCGATTCGTGACGTCAATGCCTTAGGTGAGATTGGTTCAACCGCCCAGCAGCCTCTGTTCGTCATTGACGGATACATCTATCCAAACGATGTGAAGGTAGGTAATATTACCCAGAACTTAGGTGCTGAGGCTTTCAACAACCTTGACCCCTCTGAGGTAGAGAGCATCTCGGTGCTGAAGGATGCTTCGGCTGCCGTATATGGTGCCCGTGCTGCTAACGGTGTAATCTTGGTTACTACTAAGAAAGGTAAGATGGGTGCACCCAGCATCAGTTATAGCGGTACGTTCGGTTTCACTGACGAGGTGGCACGTCCCAAGATGCTTGACTCCTATCAGTTTGGAAGACTCTACAATGCTATTGCTGCTGCAGACCCGACCAATACCAGTTTGAATAAGACCACAGCGCTCTATCAGGCCGATGAACTGGAGGCCATGAAGGGTTTGAACTATGACCTGTTAGAAAAGTACTGGGAAACTGGTTTCACCATGCGTCATGCCGTGAATGTCAGCGGTGCTACTGAGAAGGTCAACTACTTTGCCGGTGTCAGCTATTTCAAGCAGGACGGTAACCTGGGTAAACTGGACTATGACCGCTGGAACTATCGTGCCGGTGTGGATGTGAAGATCAATGACTATTTG
Organism: uncultured Prevotellaceae bacterium; assembly: GCA_900318795.1. GTDB lineage: Bacteria > Bacteroidota > Bacteroidia > Bacteroidales > Bacteroidaceae > Prevotella. The sequence goes on from ONLU01000045.1 coordinate 28,186, forward strand.
AAAGCAAACCTGACTGTCAGTGGTGACTATGGCAAGAAGAACAAGCCCTTGCTGAAGGTGGGTGGAACCAATGCAGAAAAGGACTATAACCTGATGCTGACTCGTCCCCGCTATATACCTGAGACTGTAGACGGACGCCATATCCTCTCTTATGGTATTACCAACGGTGAGAAAGTACAGAACCAGCGTTACTCTTTCGATCTGTTGCAGAACAATGGTGACTTCTCGAAGAACATGACTTCGAACACCAGCATCAATGCCAGCCTGGACTTAGACTTCGGTTTTGTCAAGCCCTTGAAAGGCTTGAAGGCGAAGTTCTCTTATTCGAAGAGTATCAATTCGGACAAGACCAATGAATATGGTTCGGCATTTACCATCTACCAGATGACACGCCGCTATGGTAGCGGTATGCACATGTACACACCTACCAGTGGTGACGATCCTGACTATAACTACCTGTCAGAAACCAACTTCAATGGCCTGTCTTATGCTAACGGCGACTATCTGAGCCGTAATATCATCCGTACGGACAACTACCAGATCAACTTCACACTCAACTATGCCCGTGACTTCGGTCATCACCATGTAGGTGCCCTCTTCTCTATTGAGAAGTCTGAGGCCGAGAGTGAGTTTGTTACTGGTCAGGTGAACAATCCGCTGCCCTATACGAACCATCAGTCGAATTCGGGTCAGGGAGACAAGACCACCGAGTTCAATCGTGCAGAAAGTGGTACATTGTCATATATCGGACGTGTCAACTACGCCTATATGGACCGTTATCTCTTTGAGTTCCTGCTTCGTTCAGATGCTTCTACCAAGTTTGCACCAGAGAACTACTGGGGAACATTCCCCGCTATCTCTGCTGGTTGGGTAATCAGCGAGGAGCCTTGGTTCCAGAACACGAAGTGGCTGAAATTTGTGGACTTCCTGAAGATTCGTGCCAGCTGGGGTCTCACTGGTCGTGACAACCTGGCTGCATGGCAGTGGCTGCAGGTCTACACCCTTGATGCAAAGGGCAATCCTATCTTCGGCGAGGGCACTAACATCGACCCATCGAAGAGCAAGCTGAACGGTATCAACAAGAATACCTCAGCTATTAACCGTGATGCACACTGGGACAAGTCCTACAAAACCAATATCGGTCTTGACTTCCAATTCCTGAATAAGCGTCTGGCAGTCAACTTCGACTGGTACTATGAGAAGAACCGTGAGATGCTGATGAACATTGCACAGGATGTTCCGTCTACCGTGGGTACACAGTCTGCTTCAGTAAACCTTGGTGAGATGAACAACTGGGGTTGGGAACTTGGCATTACCTGGCGCGACAAGATTGGCAAGGACTTCAAGTATCGCGTAGGTATCAATACGGGCTATTCTGACAACGAGGTGCTGAACATGGACTTTGCTACCGACTATATCTATCGTCAGATTCAGCGTGGCGGACGTACAGACATTGGTACCTGGGGTATGCAGTGCATCGGTATGTTCCGTTCGTTCCAGGATATTGAGGAGTACTTCCAGAAGTACAACATCACTTCCTATATGGGTATGACGAAGGATAAGGTTCGTCCGGGTATGTTGATTTACAAGGATGTTCGTGGTGCTTACAACTCAGAGACAGGTCAGTATGATGGTCCTGACGGCATCGTCGACCAGAATAACGACCAGGTTCAGTTAGGTACACGTGGCAATATCTATGGCTTTACGACCAATCTTAATGCCGAGTGGAAGGGCATTTCCCTGACTGCTCAGTTCAATGCTAACTGGGGTGGCTATACCACCGTTCCTGCACAGGCTATCGGTGTGGCTTCTGGCTCAAATATCGAGTTCTACAACCTGCCTTCGTTCTGGAATCCTGACAACATGTATGCATATCAGGACGTTTACGACGGCAGTGGCAAACTCGTTGTGAAGCAGAATCGCGATGCCCAGTATCCTAACTTGGCTTACCAAAGTGTTAATAGCGTGGCATCAAGCTTCTGGCGTGTCAGTGCTGCCCGTGTAACGCTCAATCGTCTGACGTTGGCTTACGCACTGCCCAAGGAGTGGTTCAAGAGCGTAGGTATCAAGAACGCCCGTATTAATATTACCGGTCAGAATCTGATTAGTTTCTACAATCCCTATCCCGAAGGTCTGCCTTCAGCAATGGCTGGCTCATATGGAGCTTATCCAAACCTGCGTAAGTGGACGGTGGGTGTCAACTTGAGCTTCTAAAGGGTGAAAAGGTAAAAAAGTAAAAAAGTAAAAAAAGGAAAATATGAAATCAATTAAATATTTCAGCTTTGGCCTTGCATCTGTATTGGCATTCTCTGCGTGCAGCGACCAGTTCCTGCAGGACAAGAAGAACTATGGCCAAGTAGGTGAAGAGATTCTCGACTACTATGAGGGTGCTCAGGGCCGTCTAAATGATATCTACTCGCTGTGCTTACCCAATGTGTCGGGCATTTCTTGGCGCTATCCCTCTATGGGTACCAATGACGATGCCGCCAAGTCGACAGAGGAGTACATCGGATTCAGTGCCTTTGTCAATCCCGAGAATGAGTTGAGTTCCATGAGTGGTGGTGTTAGCGTTCCTGACCTGTTCCTGGGTACACAGAATAATATCCGTGAGAATACTTGGGGACACATCCGCGATATTAACGACCTGATTCGTGGTATGGAAAAAAGTACGTTGCCTGAAGAACAAAAGAATGAGGTGCTGGGTCAGGCTTACTTCTTCCGTGCTTGGCGTTACTACAACATGTTCAAGTTCTATGGTGGCTTACCCATTGTCACGCAAGTGTTGAATCCTACAGCTGATGCCTTCACTCCACGTTCCACATCCAAGGAGACCTATGAGTTCATTCTCAACGATTTGGAGAAATCAGCAGAATTGCTGATGGAAAAGACAGCCAATGGTGGTTGGGGTACTGGTGATTGGGGTCGCGTTACCTCTGGTACTGCTTTGGCACTGAAGGGCCGTCTGATGTTGCTTTGGGCCAGCCCGCTGTTCAATCGTAAGAACGACCAAAGCCGTTGGCAAGAGGCCTATGAGGAGATGAAAGAGGATCTGATTGTCATCAATGCTTGTGGTCATGGTCTCTACAAAACCAGCAACAACGTAAATGGTAGCGACTTCGCCAACCAGTTCGTTCAGACTACAAGAAACCCAGAGGCTGTGTTTGTGGTTAATTACAACACCACAGCTATTCTGACTGGTATTGACGATGCTGCTAAGAACAATCAGTGGGAGCGCTTTATCCGTCCTGACAACCAAGGTGGTAACGGCTATGCAGCAGGTCTGATGCTCGTACAGGAGTTCCCCATGGCTGACGGTAAACTGCCTGCAGGCCTGAACACTTACACTAAGCTGGAGACTTCAAGCTATAGCTACGAGAGCAGCTATCCTTTCATGAACCGTGATCCGCGCTTCTATCGTACTTTCGCCTTCCCCGGATTCCGTTGGGCTTACAGTGGCAAAGCTACTGACCACGATGCTCATAATCCTGGCGATGCAGCCAACTATACGCTGTGGAACTATGTATGGTACACCGACTTGAACGATCAGGGTAACCCGGAAAGCGGCAACTCATATGCTCCTGACAACTTGTTAGGTTCGAAGCAGAGCATCTATGTCCGTAAGAGAAGTGATGACTTGGACTGCAACTCTGCAACGGCTTATGTCTACAATGCCAGCGGTTGGAAGAGTGGTGCAGGCCCCTTCTACTCAGCTGCTCAACTGATGGAAATCCGCTATGCTGAGGTGCTGCTGAACTTGGCTGAGGCTGCTTGTGGTGCAGGTCAGTTGCAAGAGGCTGTAGGCTATCTGCAGCAGATTCGTGCCCGTGCAGGATATACCGCTGCCAACAATTATGGTTTGCAGGCTAACCTGTCTGGTGATCAGGCTACTTGTATGAGTGCTATCCTTTATGAGCGTCAGATTGAGTTGGCTTACGAAGGCAAGCGTTTCGATGACATGCGTCGCTGGATGCTTTATGACGGAGGTACCCAGTTGCCCGAAGGCGCTCCTTCATCTTGGCAGCTGACTGGCTGGGGTGGCAACACCTGCACTTGGCTAGGCTTCAAGGCCTTCAACGGACAGCGCCGTGAGGCTATTGAGTTCCGTTTGGCTGACAAGTATGGTGTGGGTACTACATTATGGAATGGCGACCCCCTCATCAATACGAAGTTAGCAGGACATGCCGATTCTCCACTTGACAGTGTGGCTAAGGAGTATATTGCTGCTCATACTGATGTGAAGCTGGCTGATGCCAAGAATCTCCCCGAGGTAGTATATGCTGCTGAGAAGGCTATGCGTCCAGCTGGTGTCAACTTCAGTAAAGGTGACATGAACCAGCAGTTGGAGAACCTGAAGCAGTGGTACAAGGACAATCTGGTTATTAAGGAGCGTAAAGGTGACGGTCGTGACTCACAGCACAATGACCTTTATATGAACTTCCGTCCGAAGTACTACTTCCTGGGTCTGAGCAGTGGTGCTCAGAATGCCAACAAGGGTCTTCCCCAGACCATTGGCTGGCAGGATTACAACAACGGCGGTGCTAACGGTACCTTCGACCCCTTGGCTGAGTAATCATCATCTAAGATATTTCTTCAAAAAGTCCAGCACGCGTTGCTGGACTTTTTGATTGCAATTCTTTGGCAAAGCGTACCTTCTGGTCCTTGCGACACATGGGACAGTCTGCAGTTGCCAAAAGTTATATATTACACCCTCGAAGTACGGATTGAAACATTATTTTTTAGTGACATGTGTAGTTTCCTGATTTAGGTTGACTACCTCTGTTACTTAATCCTTAGATAGGTTGACTCGTTTAAACGTTAAAACTTTTTTATGTTGACCCTCACCTTT
>ONLU01000052.1 GCA_900318795.1 uncultured Prevotellaceae bacterium
CAGTATCAAGACTGGCAAGTATGCCGACTTCCTGCTTGTTGACAAGGACGTGCTCTCCTGCCCTGTCACGGAGATTCACGCTGCCAAGCCCGCAGCCACTTACTTTGAGGGAAAGAAGGTGTATTCCAAATAAGACATCCAACAAAGAATACTACATCTTTCGCGAGTCAAACCAAAAAGAAGAAAGAAATGAAACAGACGATTATTCTCGGCAACATCATTACGATGGATGAGAAACGGCCTTATGCCAAGGCTGCGGTAGTAAAGAACGGCGTCTTTGCCTATATCGGTGGCGTGGAGGAGGCGAAGCGGCTTGCCGGTAAGGATGCGAAGGTGATGGACTATGGTGATAACTTCATCTATCCCGGCTTCATGGAGGCTCATGCCCACGGTGTCTTTGCCGGTTATCGTGCCATAGGACAGGCGAACCTTGCGCAAGTGGGGTTAAAGGCCGACTATGCCAAATATCGGGAGATTATGAAGGAGTTCATTGCCAAGAATCCTCAGCGCCAAATCTATATGGCTGCGGGATGGATTCCCAATGAGGAACCCGTCACGAAGGCATACCTCGACGAGATATGTCCCGACAAGCCTTTTGTCATGAACTCAGCCGACGCTCATTCCTGTCTGCTCAACACCAAGGCGCTGGAATGGGCAGGCATCGATGCCCAGCGTGCCAAGGAATACGGCTACGACCTGGTGTATGTGGACGAAAAGGGGGAACCGACGGGCTATCTCTGCGAGGGGCCTGCCTTCAAGGTCATGCATGAGGTGCCGGTGACGGTAGAGGAAGCTAAGAGCTATATTCTGGCATGGCAGGACTTTGCCATCGCAAGCGGACTTACTGCCACCGCCTTTGCCGGCGACGACCTTCGTTTCCCGGAGGCTGAGGCTTACTATGAGCTGGAGCAGGAAGGCAAGCTGAAGCTGCGCACATACGCCAATGTGATTATTGCCGACAATGCGGAAGACCCGAAGGCGGAAGTGGCCAATGTGGCAGCCATTCGTGCAAAATACAGTCGCGAGTATTACAATATCATCGGTCTGAAGGTATTGTTGGACGGCGTGACCGAGGCCCATACAGCCTGGATGCTCAAGGATTATGACGACCAGCCTGGCTATCACGGTGTGGAGCGTTTCAACAACCACGACAAGATGGTTGGACTGATTGTTGAGGCTGACAAGGAGGGTCTCTCCGTCCATGCCCACTCCGTAGGAAACGGTGCTACCCACTTCATGCTGGACTGCATTGAGGATGCCGAGAAGATTACCGGCGACAAGGACCAGCGCAACATTCTGGCACACCTGCAGTATGTTACCGACGAGGATATCCGCCGCATGGCGGCAACCGGCACTATTCCTGCCGTTCCTCCCCTGTGGTCGGGCAGGTTGAAGGGTAATTACGAACAAGAGGTATCGTCGGTGGGTCAGGAACTGGCTGACAGTGCTTATCCCATCAAGTCGTTCTATGATGCCGGTGCCAACGTGGTGTTCCACTCCGACTATCCCGTTTCCCCGATGATGGATATCAAGCTTAGCATTTACACCGCTGAAAAGCGGGGCTATCCTCAGTTCATCGTGCCGGGAGACACGCGGCGCAATACCAAGGAGGCCATTACGCGCGAGCAGTCGCTGCGTGCCATGACCATCAATGTGGCGCGCCAGTTCCGTCAGGAGCATCGCCTGGGCTCTATCGAGTTCGGAAAGATTGCCAATATGACGGTCTATGACTGCGACTTCCTGCACGACGACATCGAGAAGGTGGCTCAGGCCAACATCATTGCTACCGTCATTGACGGCGAGGAGGTTTATAAGGCATAAAAAAACATTTTATACTTATAACAAACAAGGAATTATGAAACAGACAATTTGTAAGCGTATCGGGAAGATGCTATCCTGTATCGCAGTGATGAGTGTTGTACTCGCAATGGGCATGCTTTCCGGCTGCGCGGTGAGTGACAATCCTGGTAAGGACGAAAAGAGCGGTGCCGACCTGGTGGTCATTGGCAAGATTTTCACGTCGGAGAACAACCAGATGGCGGAAGCCTTTGCTGTGAAGGACGGCAAGTACGTCTATGTAGGTGACAAGGCGGGCGCTGAGCAGTATATCGTGAACGGCAAGACGGAGGTGATCGATTATACCGGCAAGGGACTTGTGATGCCTGGCTGCGGCAACGGCCACTCCCATTACATGCTGGGCTATGCGCTGAAGACCATCGGCACGATGATCGGGTTAGATGTTAACACGGAGAAGTTCCTAAAGGAGATCGTGCCCGCTGCTGTCAAGAAAGCAAAGGCTGAGGGGGCAACATCCATCTTCGGCCAAGGCTGGCGACTCCAGAGCTTCAATCCAATGCCAACCCGAGAGGACCTGGATGCCATCTGCAGCGACATCCCCATGTACTTCCTGGACGAGGAATGTCACAAGGCACTGGGCAACACCATCTTGCTGAAAAAGGCTGGCATCATCAAGGAGGACGGCACAGCCGGCAAGACCACATTACGCGGTGGCGAGATTGTGGTAGATGCCAACGGTATGCCTACTGGTCTGATGAAGGAACAGGCACAGACCTACTTGCGCTCCTTCCTGGATAACGACAATCTCTATACCCTCGATAGGGCTTTGTCTAATTTGGATGAAATCTCCCAATATATGGCATCAGTAGGTTACACCATGTATCACGGTGGTTGGGGTAACTATTTCGTTAACACCAATTACTACCAAGCTTGCCAGCAGCTTGACCAGGCCGGCAAGTTGAACTTTGTGGTGGGCTTGCCCTACGAGATAGAGAGCTGGATGGATATGGATGAGGCTCTGGGCAGAGCTGTTGATGCCAAGAAGTTCGCTTCAAAGCGCGTCTTGCCCAGATGGATCAAGCTCCTCTTCGACGGTGGAGTAGAAGCTGGTACGGCCATTGTGGATCCTCTCTATCCCGACGGCCACCAAGGCATTGCCAACTGGACGGAAGAGGAAGTGACCGAGCTGACGCGCAAGGCTAATGCCCAGGGGCTGACCATCCACATTCATGTCATGGGAAACAAGGGTGTCAATCACGTGGTCAACGCCTTTGTCAATGGCGGACAGGATGAGATGCGCAATACGCTGGTACATGTGCGCAACGTCAATGATGAGGATTATAAGCGCATGGCAGAGCACAACATCTATGTCACCTCGGGTGTGACATGGCATCATTTCGTCACAGGGGCTCCTGAGTATTTGAAGACCATGGTTCCTGCAGGTCAGGAAGACAAGTCCTACCCCTTTAAGTCGTTCTTCGACCACAATATCCCTGTTACCATCCACTCTGACTATCCTGCAACGAGCGGCAGTCCTGACGACCCCTTCGGCATCATGGAGATTGCGGTGACGGGTGTACTCTGGTCAGAGAATGGCACGCCTTGGTGGCCTGAGGAACTAGCCACGCGTGAGCAGGCTCTCACAGCCCTGACCATCAACTGCGCCAAGCAGATGTTCATCGAGAACGAGCGAGGCAGCATCAAGACGGGGAAATATGCTGACTTCCTGCTCCTTAACCAGGACGTGTTGACTTGCCCAGTGAACCAGATTCACTCGACTAAGCCCACTGCCACCTATTTCGAAGGAAAAAAGCTTTTCTCGATGTAGACCCTGTGGTGTGGGATGATAAAAAAGTGAGCTGATGTTTGGTCAGTTCACTTTTTTGTCGTAATTTTGTAGCCATGTCGGTTATGAGGTGGACTATAGCGTTGCTGTTGACAGTGCTGCATGTCGTTGGCTGGGCTCAGACGGTGAGCCAGTACAACATGACGTACCTGGACCTCAGCACCGGACTGCCCAACAACAATGTCAATGATATCTTTGTCGACAGTCAAGGCTTTGTGTGGATATCCACCTATGGAGGCGGTGCCGTCAGGTATGATGGCTATACCTTCATGTCACCGTCGCAATCAAGTGAAGACATTGGCAGCAAGGCTTGCAAGGGCTTTGCCGAGGATGGCTTCCAGCGACTCTGGATAGCCTACGACGAGGGCACACAGGTGCTGGACATGCGCACTATGAGCTATGTGGTGCCACGATATGGTGACGGACATATAGGCCGTACGCTGAAGCGGGATGCCGTCAAGGTGTATTGTGATGCCAAGGGTGCCCTATGGCATGTCATGCGCGACAGCATCTACCGCTATACCTTCGACCGGGAGGGGCGTGTGCGGCACATCAGCCGTTGCCGCTATCATAGCAATACACCCGACATCAGCATCTGTGACATCGAGCAGAACGGTACGGTGTGGATTGCCATTGAGAACGGTCTTTTCCGGCTCTCCGAGGTGGGCGACCGGCTGGAACGCCGTGAGATAGCTCCCGCGATGCGGCAGGTGCAGGGCACCTATGTCGCCGACTTGCTGAAGGCGGGCAGCACGGTGTGGATAGCCACCAACAACGGGCTGCATGCCTACGACCTCTTTCACAGTACGCTGCGAAGTTTCTACCATACTGCCGACCCGCAATCGCTGCCTCACGACTATGTGACGTCATTGGTTCAGACGTCAAAAGGCACCCTGCTGGTGGGTACGCTTCGGGGTATGTGCGAGTTGCATGAGCATACAGGGACTTTTACGCGCTGGACTGCACTGCCCAGCGACTTCATACGCTGCCTGATGGTTTACGGCAGCCAGTTGTGGATAGGCACCGAGACGGCTGGTGTCGTCAAGTTGTCGCCCAAGCCGCTGATGCTCCGCGACTATGTTCACCGTCCCCAACAGCCTGGGTCGCTGTCGCCCCATCCCGTCAATGCCATGTATGTGGAGCCCAACGGCACTCTCTGGGTCGGAACCGTGGAAGGGGGACTGAACCGCAGGTCGGAACATGGTGACTTTACCCATTGGACTACGCAGGAGTCGGCACTTTCGCACAATTCCGTGTCTGTGCTGACACCTGATGACGCTGGTCATCTGTGGATAGGCACATGGGGTGGGGGGGTCAACGTCGTCACCCTGGTTGACCCTCAACGGGTGACCCATGTGGAGATGCCTGCCGACCTCGTGTCGCAGACCAACTACATCGGTTCGCTGGCTTACGACAAGTATAACAATGCCCTGTGGATAGGCTCCAACGATGGGGTGTTCCTCTACGACCTGCGTACGGGACGGGTGGAAGACCCGTTTCCACATAACCGTGACATCAGGGGCTGCATAGGTGCCCACATCGACAGGTCCGGTCAACTCTGGCTGGGTTGTCTCTCGGGCGTCTGTGTCGTCGACCTGCGTTCCGGGCGTGGCAAGGACGGACTGTTCAGAGGCCGTCTGCTGCGTAACAAGCTGGACAATCCCCGGTCGTTGGTCGTTGACAAAATCACCTGCTTCTGCGAAACCAAGAATGGCACCCTGTGGCTGGGCAGCAATGGCTACGGACTGTACCGGCGCATAGTCGATGACGACGGTAGGGAGCACTTCAAGGCGCTGACCGAGGACGACGGACTGGCGAACAATAGCGTGAAGGGAATCGTAGAGGACGAGCAGGGGCGACTGTGGATTACCACTGCCAATGGGCTGTCCATCTATGACTGCCGGTCTAATACATTTATTAATTACGGTGAGCGTGAAGGACTGCTCTGCCAGCGCTTCTATTGGAACTCGGCTGTCAAGGGTCCTGACGGAGCTATCTTCCTGGGCAGCATGGACGGTGTCATAGAGGTGCGAGGCGAGAACGAGGAAGCCCGCCATCCTGTTCGCCTCTGCTTTACGCGCTTGCTGGTGGACAACCAGGAAGTAACGGCAACCAACAGCACCATGCTCGATGCAGACATCTCCCAAGCCACGCGCATCAGACTCCACGAGTCGAACAAGTCGCTGACCATCAGTTTCTCTACGCTGACCTATACGGGCGATGTCCAGGGACACTACCGCTACAGGATGAAGGGCTTTGAAGACGAATGGACTATCCTGAAGTCGGATGATCATGCCGTCCGCTATACCAGTCTGAAGCCCGGAACCTATACTTTCGAGGTTGAGTACATCTCCGACGGTCAAGACGCCGGTGACGACATCAGCAGTCTTCAACCTGAAGGTCGAAGTGTGGCAAGCAGTCTTCAACCTAAAGGTCGAAGTGTGGCAAGCATTCGTGTTGACGTGGCACCCTACTTCTGGAAAAGCTGGTGGTTTGTGCTTTTAGTCGTTCTGCTATTGGCAGGGATGGGCGTCCTGTTTGTGCGCCGTCGCATAGAGGAACTGCGTAGGAAGGAGACCGAGAAACTGCTGATACCCATCCGTAAGGTGATGGAAGAAAGCGACGATCCGGAGCGCCTGCAGGTGAGCATTCAGAACATTCTGGACACCCATGAGCACCTGAAGAAGAGCTACGTCCGCAGCGTGGAGGCCGACAAGCAGGAGACCCTGAAAAGCCAGAAATCGTTTATGGAGCGTGCGACGAAAGTGATGGAGCAGCACTACATGGACGCAGGTTTCGGTATTGAGGAGTTTGCCAGTGCGATGGGTATGAGCCGGAGCCTGGTGTCGAAGCGACTCCATGCTGAAGCAGGAGTGAGCACAGGCCAGTTTATACGCAACTATCGTCTGACGGTTGCCAAGAAACTCATCTTGGAGAATATGGCTAACCGCAACATTACCGAGATAGCCTACAAGGTAGGTTTCAACGATCCCAAATATTTTACCCGCTGTTTTACCCATCAGTATGGTCACAGTCCCAGTACGTATGCCGGAGAGGACGAAAGTGGGGTAGAAAAGCAGGAAAATAGGTAGAAAGGGGGCGAAAATAACATTTTGTCCACCTAAAATAACGTTTTGTCCACCTCAATTGTGGACAAAGTCGCTATATTTGCACCCAAAACTTTATTACTAACAATATTAACTAAAAACAATTCGCAATGAGAAAAACTTATTTATTCTCTGTGATGCTGTCGCTGGGTATGCTCGGTGGCCTGACGGTCTGCCCTGTTCCTGCTATGGCATCAGTGACCCAACAGACCATCAAGGTCCAGGGTCAGGTTGTTGACCAGAATGGGGAACCCCTGATTGGTGCAACAGTAAGAGTGAAGGGTGCTCAAACGGGTGTTGTGACCGATTTTGACGGTAACTTCTCGATTGATGCCGCTTCGAATGCAACCCTCTTGGTGAGTTACGTCGGTTACAAGGACCGTGAGATTGCTGTCCGCGGCCGTGCCGTGATTGAGCAGATTCAGCTGGAGTCAGACGCCCAGATGCTGGATCAGGTGGTGGTTATCGGTTACGGTACGCAGAAAAAGGCCGACCTGACCGGTTCGGTGGCTGTTGTGAATGCTGATGAACTGAAGCGAGTTTCCCATTCCAATATTTCTTCGATGTTGGAAGGTAAGGTGGCAGGTGTGCAGATTACCACTGACGGTCAACCCGGTGCAGACCCGGCCGTGCGTATCCGTGGTGTGGGCTCGTTCACGAATGCAGACCCTCTGTACGTTGTCGATGGCGTCCCCATGGGTACCTCTATCCGTGACTTCTCGCCTAACGACATTGAGACCATCCAGGTGCTGAAAGATGCTTCGGCAGCCGCTATCTACGGTTCTCGTGCCGCCAATGGTGTGGTCATCATCACAACCAAGAGCGGTCAGAAGGACCAGCCGCTGAAGGTGGATTACAAGGGCTATTTCGGTGTGGATATTATTCCGAGTGGTGTCTATGATGTGATGAATGCTGATCAGTACAGTCAGCACATCGGTATTGCTACCGAAAATTCCGGTTCGACGCTACCTGGTGGTTATAAGAAAGGTGAAGACGGCAAGTACCATTTCATGGACAATACGAATACTAATTGGTTTGACGAGGTGTTCAAGACCGGTTTCCGTCAGAACCATAATGTCAACTTGAGTGGTGGCGGTGCACATAATACTTATAATATTGGTCTTGACTACTTCCAACAGAAGGGTACGTTGAGAGGTGCGGGTCCAAACTTTGACCGTTTTACAGCACGTGTAAACAATACGATGGAAACCAAGTTTATCAAGTTCCGTACTGGTCTGGTGTACTCACACTCCAATCAGGACAACATGTCACGATCGAACGGCAACGAGTATATGCAGGGATTTTATGGCGATGTGAGCAATATCTTGGTGGAGACACTGCACATGCTGCCGACTATCAAAGCTTACGATGAGTCAACGTGGGTGCTGGACGACCGTGTGGGTGCTGCCGATGCATATAAGTATGATGCCTATGGCTATGGCGTGGCTAACACGAGTATTCATGGTGTTGATCAGGCAATGAACCCTTTGCTGTTCAATAATCTGGTAACGCGCAATACTATTGTAGACCGTTTTATGGGTACAGCTTCTGCCGATGTTGACCTCTTTAAGATGGTAGGCTTCGAGAATAAGAACCATAAGCTTAGCTATAAGATTAACTTGTCATACAACAAGACTTTTGTTAAGACTAAGACATGGTTGGGTGCCTGGATTCAAATGAACAAGAGCTATTTGGACAAGAGCAACGAAAACTTGACCAAGGATCGTAACAACTATACAGACGCACTGATAGAGAATACGCTGACTTACGATGGTACTGTCGGCCTGCATCATCTGAATGTAGTGTTAGGTCAGACCTATGAAGAGGAAAGTAACGACAATGTGATGGCTAGAGGCATCAGCTTCTCAGAGCCATACTTCCTGCAGATCCAGAATGGTGAGACAAGAGATGCATCCTCTTATGAGGACAAACACAGACTGACTTCGTTTATTGGTCGTCTGAACTACGATTACGATGGAAAATATTTGCTCTCGTTCGTTATTCGTCGTGATGGTAGCTCACGTCTGACCAGGGACATCCGCTGGGGTACGTTCCCATCAATCTCTTTAGGTTGGCGTTTCGACAAGGAGAAGTTCTTCCCCTTCAATCATAACGTGGTTAATATGTTCAAGGTGCGTGGTAGCTATGGTGTACTGGGTAATGAGAACATTGGCAACTATGTCTATATGGCAAGTATGGACCGTAACAACATGTCCTACAGTTTTGGCAACAATGTGGTGTATGGCTCAGCTATCTCGCAATATGTGAATGAGAGGCTTGCATGGGAGAAGAAGAAGACCATCAATGCTGGTATTGATGTTGCATTGTTTAACAACCGTATTGAGCTGACCGCTGAGTGGTATAAGAATATCTCAGAGGACTTGCTTTATGGTGTACCTGTTCCTCATCAGGCTGGTGTGGCTAATTCGGACGTGACTATGAATGCTGCGTCGTTGGAGAACAGCGGTTTCGAGTTTTCGGTAACTTATCGTAACAACGACCATCCGCTGAAGCATCAAATCAGTGCAAACTTCAGCACATTGAAGAACAAGGTTACAAAGTTGGGTTTTGGTGATGACAAACCCCATGTGGATGGTGACTATATTACTTATCTAAATCAGGAAGTAGGCCAGTTCTATGGTTTTATTTATGAAGGTATCGCCCGTACGCAGGCTGATCTTGACGATCGCAATGCCATTGCTCAGCAGCATGAGATTGCAGAGTTCCAGCAAGGTGCTATGGTAGGTGACTGCCTATACAAGGATGTAAATGGTGACGGCCAGATTACCAACGAAGACCGTGTGGTGTTGGGCAGTGGTATTCCTAAATTTAATTTTGGTATCAGTGCTCACTTGGAGTATAAGAACTTTGACTTCAGCATCTCTACTTATGGAGCGTTGAACTTCCATGTTTCGGATGGTTTGTATAACGTGTTGCACTCCAGCTATGGCTTGTGGAACAAGAGTGTTGACCTGCTGGAGGCTAACCGCTGGTCGGAAGACGGAAAAACCTATATCTCCTCTACGCCTCGTACCTATCAGGAGAACCGTGGCTCTATGCTCTGGAACGACCTGTTCAGCGACCGCTATATCCAGAATGCTGCATACTGGAAGATTGCCAACGTGGAGTTGGGCTATAACTTCCCGAACAAGTGGTTCAAGGGTGTGGTGACAGGTGCGCGTGTTTATGTATCAGCACAGAACCTCTATACCTTCACAAAATACAAGGGTTACAATGTAGACTATGCAGGTGGTTTGTATACACCGGGCTTCAACTGGTGCTCGTACCCGAGTGCTCGCAGTTTTATGGCTGGTCTTCTTTTCTCATTCTAATATTAAAAGAGGTAATTATTATGAAACTATATAATATTTCACTTGCCCTGATGTTGGGCATCTGCACACTGACTTCGTGCAGTGAAAAGTTGGAGTTGACAAACCCCAACCGGCAAACGACGTCTACGTTCGGTAACACCATTGAGGAACTGGAGGAATGTGTAATAGCAGCCTATAACCATAGCCGTATAGAGGGTTCCTATGGGCGTGTTGGCTATACGTTGGATGCTGTGCGTGGCGACGAGGTATGGAACTCATCACAACAGTGGTATCTCAACTATGACGATATGAACTCTACTTCAGACATTCCTGGCAATGACAATAACTTGCCTGCGTGGATATGGCGTGAGTGGTACTATACAATCAATGTTTGTAACTATATACTGTCGAAGTTCGGTGAGGATAATGGAGCCTTGACGGCACAGCTTCAGCGCATCAAGGGACAGGCATTGTTCTTCCGTGCCTTGGGTTACTTCAATCTGGCTGGTTACTTACAAGATGTACCTCTGATTACTGACTATACCACCTACTCATCAATGGATGGTCTTTATGGAACTAATAACACTTATGACGAGGTGCTTGATCAGGTAGAGAAGGACTTTGCAGAGGCTATGACACTGTTGCCCAGCCGTGAGGTTGGTGGTGAATGGGCATTGGGACGTGTCACCAATGGTGCTGCTGCAGGTCTTTATGCACGTACGCTGATGCAGCGTCACAAGTATGACATGGCCTTGGTTGTGCTGAAGGATATTATTAATGGTGTTTATGGTCATTATGAACTGATGGCTAACTATGGTGATAACTTCCGTGAAGGGGCTGCCTACGAGAACAATGCGGAGAGCCTGTACGAGGTCCAGTTCCTGGACTATGGCACGCAGGGTACCGACGATGAGTGGACTCCCGGCAACACAAGCAAGAATGCTACGCAGGGACATGCAGTGGAGAGCAACTTTGCACCAGCAAAATTTGGTGGTTGGGCAGACCTCTCTATTTCACCGTGGCTCTATAACCTGTTCAAGGCAGAGAGGACCACAAAGGGCAAACTGGATCCACGCCTTTATTGGACAGTAGGCTCTTATGAGAGTGACTGGGAAGGCTTTGAGAATGGTAATGTGATGTATCAGACTCGAATTACTGCAAAGGACACCATTGTTACCAATGAAGGAAAAGCTGGTGGTATTCCTGTTGCCAAATGGACGAATATGCGTACCAACATCTGCGCTACAGTTGTTACGGGTCTACATGGCGGTATCAACCTGCGCATCATGCGTTACTCTGACGTGCTGCTGCGTGCTGCTGAGTGTGAGAACGAGGTGAATGGTCCCACAGCTCAGGCTATTGAATGGATTAATCAAGTGCGTCGTCGTGCCCAGTTGCCTGACTTGAAACTGTCTGACTTTACCACAGCCGACAAACTGTTTGAACAGATTGCCAATGTGGAGCGTCCGAAGGAGTTCGGCTGTGAGTACGGTCGTGGTCTTGACCTGATTCGCTGGGGATTCTTCTACGATGCAGGTCGTTTACAGCAATTGAAGGAACATGGTACTTTCCGCCGTTGCCCACGTAATTATGACAAGCCTAGTGCTAATGACGGTCATGATGTCTATGCTCCAGTGAGTTACTCTCAGATTGGAATAGATTCTGAGTTGAAGTGCTCATTCGATACCTATGTCCCTGGACATGAGTTCCTGCCACTTACGAGTTGGCTGACTAACAGCAACCCGAACCTGAGAGGTAACTCTGCCAATAAGAACTCCAGCAATGCGAGCTATATCACTGAGAAAGGCTGGAAGATTCATCCAGTTGTAGATTTGAGTAAATAAATTGAAGAATTGAAAAATAGAAGATTATGAAAAATCTGAATAATATAGTGTTTGGACGGTTGCTGCATACCGTTGTATGCTGTGGTGCTGCACTGCTGCTGATGGCGCTGACGGCTTGTGAGGGTAGCGAGCTGTACAGAGTGAATGCCCCAGACTGGCTTTCTGCTAAAGTTGACTCTATCAAGAATGCCAATAACGGTGGTGAAGAAGAGGAGGAAGTACTTGAGGGTCAGATGGAAGATGTATATAATATCGGAAACGAGAACCTTACCTCAGGATTTTGGACACTGGGTAAGACTTATGTAGTTCCTGCAGGCGAGAAGTGGCAGGCTCAATTTAACCTGACGGTGAATCCTGACAACAAGTACTTTAAGAACTTTTATATCGTTCTGAATGCTTGCACGAATGCTGAAACAGGCGATTTGGGTGATGAGTATGGTGTTATTCGTTATGACAATGACCCATCGAAGAACTCAGAGTGGAATACTACAGGTACTGAGATTAACCGCAGCTTGGTTGATGGTAACTTCTTCAGTGTATCTGGGGATGATGATGTGGATGCTAACGCCCAGAAGATGAATGGTAAGATTACTTTGACAGTAGACCGTTCGGACGGTGGTCTTTTCATTAAGATGTCTAATGGAACGCTGACAAAGACATACACTCAGACAACGTCATTCCCATCAACGGGTGCTGACATACCCTTGGCTTGCCGTATCGGTGTGGAGGGTTCGCTCGTAAGCTTCCTCTCAACCAACATCGAACCCATCGGTGGATGTACCTCAGCTAGCGACAAGCAGCCTCTTGAATTAGAGATCTCTGGTGTGCCCAGCGAAATACTCGTAGGAACTACTCAGGAAGAGGCTTTTGCCAACATAGTTGGTGTGGTAACCTTCGAAGAGGGTGTGACTATGAACGTTGCTGCTGCTGACCTGCAGTTTGAGACTATTCCTAACTATGAGGGACTGGGACAGAAAACCCTTATTGCCATCTACAACAAGACCTTTAAGGGACTGAATGCTGCGAAGCCTGTCATTGCCACCAAGACCTTCAGCGTTGTGAAGGAACTGTCTGCATTCACCCAGACGGTCGTTGTGCCCACCCCGTTGGTGTTGGGTGCAGAGGACAACTCGTCTGGCTGGTGGTCGGCTCATACTGAGAATATCAAGGTTGAACCGAAGGAAACGAAGGTGGTCAACTTCACCAACTACACCTCGAAGGGTAACAACTGGAACAACTTCTGCATTGTGCTCAACAAGACTGATGTCGCTCAGGAGTATGCTGTAGTGCGTGCTGACAACTACGGTTGGGGTGCTGGATACGAGGGCAATGCCAACCTGAAGACTATCGGCGGATTCGCCAGTGATGAGGAATGGGCAGCATGGCGTGAAGCTATGGACGGTGCTAAGGTAACAGCCTATATCACCAACAATGGCGACGGAACTGCTGACATCAAGGCAGTGATGGTAGGCAATAATGGCGTGACCTACACTCAGGAGTATCTTGGTATCAACAAGATTAATCCTGATGACATGTGTTTCCGATTCACGGTTGACAACTGCCACCTGGTATTCGACCATGCACTGGGTACTCCTGACTGCACTGCTGGCTGGTGGAGTGCTCATACGGCTAATGTGAAGGTTCCTGCACATACTGTATGCACGGTCAACTTCACCAACTATTCTTCTGGTGTCAACAACTGGAACAACTTCGTCATTGTGCTGAACAAGGCCAATCTGGCTGAGTATGCAGTGGTACGTGCCGACAACTATGGCTGGGGTGCCGGATACGAAGGCAATGCCAACCTGAAGACCAGTGGCGGTCAGGCTGACTGGGGTGCATGGCTGGCTGCCATGAACGGCGCCAAGTGTACGGCTCAGATTGTCAACAATGGCGACGGCACTGCCGATATAAAGGTTGTGATGCATGGCACGGATGGCAAGGATTATATACAGGACTATATCGGCATCAACACGATTGATCCGGACGACCTGTATTTCCGCTTCACCGTCGATAGTTCCTATCTTGTATTCGAATAATGTTTTAAGACGAATTGTATTATGAAATATATATCAAAACTTTTAGTGCTGTTTGCCATCGTAATGATGGCAACAGCCTGCAAGGACGACATCAACGAGGTGAACTACCCGCTGGAGGTGTCTGTTCCTTCGGTGTCTTCGGTTTCTGGTAGTTCTGCCATTGTTTCGTTAACGGCTACAGGTTCACACATCACCTATCGCGGTGTTTGTTACGGCACTTCGCCTAACCCAACGATTAATGATGAGAAGATCTATGGCGGAAGCAAGGAAATGGTACTGACGATAGGTGGTCTGAAGAAGAGTACAACGTACTATGTCCGCGGCTTTGCACAGACCAGTTTTGACGTGGTTTACTCTAATGAGGTATCTTTCACGACAACGGCTGCTGAGTCCGTTGATGACGATCCTCAGACTGAGGGACCGTCGGCACTGAAGCGTGTCAGTGTGCATGACCCGAGTGTGGTGTTCGACCAAGCTTCCAGCACTTATTACATCTTCGGTTCGCACCGTGCTGCTGCCAAGTCTACGAACATGATGTCATGGGAGGCATTCACGGCTCCATGGGCTACGGCTACGAGCACGAATGCTGCCAACGCCGACGCATTTACCACACCTGAGGTGACCAAGGTGAAGAAGGGTGGCAAGGAGTACGACCTGAACTTCAATGCCTTTGCTTGGTCTGCTCGTGGCAGTGAGGGATATAACGTCGATGGAATGATGTGGGCTCCTGATGTCATCTATAACAAGAAGTTGGGTAAGTGGTGCATGTACCTCAGCATCGACGGTGACTTCTGGTATTCAAGCATCATCATGCTGACTGCTGACAACATCGCTGGTCCTTATCGCTATCAGGCTCCTGTGGTCATCAGCGGATTCCGTTCGGGCGACTCGTATAAGTCTACCGACTTGGAGATTGTCTTGGGCGAGCAGGCTTCACTGCCTTCACGTTATGCACCTAGCGACAACTATGGCAACCACTGGCCTAACTGTATCGACCCCTGTGTGTTCTACGACGAGACGGGCAAGCTGTGGATGTCGTATGGCTCGTGGAGCGGCGGTATCTTCATGCTGGAACTGGATGAGGCTACAGGCCTGCGTAACTATGATGTAACCTATGCAGAGAGCGAAACCTCTGATCCCTACTTCGGCAAGAAGATTGCCGGTGGACACTATGTCTCGGGTGAGGCCAGTTATATCGAGTATATCGGTGGTTACTATTTCCTGTTCATGACCTACGGTGGCTTGGAGGCTGCTGGTGGATATCAGATGCGTGTGTTCCGCTCGTTGTCTCCTGACGGTCCGTATGTGGACAGCAAGGGTTCTTCGGCTATCTACAATTCATATCAGTTGAACTTCGGACCTACTGCTAATGACGGCAACCGCGGCGTGAACATCCTCGGTGCATACTCTAAGTGGGGCAATCTGCTGACGGGTGGTGCTGAGGCTGCTTCCGGCGAGCGTGCTCAGGGTCACAACAGTATCATTGCTGCTCCGGACGGACGCACCTATCTGGTTTACCATACTCGTTTCCAGAATTGGGGTGAGGGTCATCAGGTACGTGTTCACCAGGTCTATCAGAACGAGGAAGGCTGGTTGGTAGCTGCTCCGTTTGAGTACACTGGCGAGGGCGTCAAGAGCGCTGGTATCGCTGCTGCTCAGAAGGTGGCTACGGCTGACATCCCCGGCAACTATAAACTGCTGGCTCACCGCTATGGACTGGATCAGACTAAGATGGAATATGCCGTTCCTGTTGACATCAAGCTGAATGCTGACGGCACTATCACAGGTGCTGTAGAAGGTACGTGGAAGATAAAGACCGGAACATCTTACATCACCATCCAACTGGGTGCAGACTATAAGGGTGTCATGGTGCCTCAGACCCTGGAGCCCACTGATACCAAGGTGCCTAGCTTTACAGCTTTGGACAGCCAGACTGGTGTTACCATCTGGGGATATAAGGTAGTAGAGCAGTAATAAGGTAATGATGAAATGTTTTTCAGGATAACACTGAAACCATGAAAAGGTTAATAGTATGTTTGACGCTGATGAACCTCTGTGCCTGGGCAATCAGGCTCCCATGGTCCACGACCCTGTGATGGCATGGGAAGACAGTACCTATTATATGTATTGTACGGGTATGGGCATTCAGCAGATGACCTCGAAGGACATGAAGACGTGGACGGTCAAGCCGGAACCGCTGATGACTGTCATCCCTCAGTGGACGCGCGACTCGGTGCCTGGCTTTACACACCATGTGTGGGCGCCGGACATCATGCGCTGGCACGGCCGCTGGTGGCTGGCCTACAGCTGTTCGACGTTTGGCAAGAACGGCTCTGCCATCGGACTGCTGAGCACGCGCTCGCTGGCTCGTCCCATCTGGAACGACGAGGGGTGCATCGTGGCTTCCCGTGAGAAGCGCGACCAGTGGAATGCCATTGACCCCAACTTCGTCATCGACGGGAACGATCAGCCCTGGATGACCTGGGGCTCTTTCTGGGATGGCATCCAGATAGTACGCCTTGACACCACGATGCACATCGCCAAGGGTGAGAAGCCTCGCACCATAGCCCGCCGATACAATCCGGCAGACCGGAACCAGGCACCTAACCCTACCTAATGCCATCGAGGCTCCGTTCATCATGAAGCATGACGGCTGGTACTATCTGTTTGTCTCATGGGACTACTGTTGCCGGGGGGCGAAGAGCAACTACCGGGTAGCGGTGGGCCGTAGCAGAAATGTGGCGGGACCCTATCTCGACCGTGAGGGCAAGGACATGTTGGTGGGCGGCGGCACTCCCTTCTTCGAGGGAGACAAGCAGCAGTTTGAGGCTGCCGGACATGGGGCTGCCTATCACCTCGACAGTGGGGAGGATGTCTTCATCTGTCATGGATATAGCACTGCTCATCAGGGGGCTGCACTGTTGGTGCAGCGTACCATCCGCTGGACAGCTGACGGCTGGCCGGAGATATAGTTCAAAGTTCAAGGTTCAAAGTTCAAGGTTCAAAGTGAAACCTGAAACTTGAAACCTGAAACTTGAAACCTGAAACTTGAAACCTGAAACCTGGAACCTAAAGTTAAAAGTTATGCGACGGTTTTTTTTATTCTTATTTTTTTCTTGCTGCTTCTATCTTCCTTCTTTCGCCCAGAGTTGGACTGCCGACAATGGCAATGGGACTTACACGAACCCTTTGTTCTACGATGAGTTCTCGGACCCTGACATCCTGAGGGTGGGCGATGACTACTATCTGGCTGGCACCACCATGCACAGTGTGCCGGGCTTGGTCATCCTGCACTCAAGGGACTTGGTCAACTGGGACAATATCAGTTATTGCTTTGACCGTTTCGACTTCAACGACGATGCTTTCTCGCTGAAGAACCATCAGGAGATTTACGGTCAGGGTGTCTGGGCGCCTGCCATCCGCTATGCCAACGGACAGTTCTATGTCTTTACGAACATCAATGGCAAGGGACTTCAATGCTATACCTCCAAGGACATCCGCGGACCGTGGAAGCACCATAACATGGAAGGGCGCATCTACGACCTCTCAGTGCTTTTCGACGACGACGGCAAGATCTATGCCATCCACGGCTATGGCGAAGTGAGGTGTACGGAACTGAAAGCCGACATGAGCGGTCCCATAGAAGAGACCGAGCGTGTCATTATCCCCGAGGGCAATGCTGTGGGCGAGGGACATCACATGTACAAGATCAATGGCATGTACTACCTCATCTCTACCGACTACAAGCCCAACGGTCGTACTCTCTGCTCACGCAGCAAGAGCATCTGGGGACCCTACGAGACCATCACCATCACTGCCGACGAAACCTTTGGCTACCATGCTGCTCCGCTGACACAGGTGCCGAAGGGGGTCAAGCATCGGATAGGGGAGAACGGTACCCAGTTTGGTATTCCTGAAGTTGACAAGGACGCCACGGCATGTACCAACATTCATCAGGGCGGCATTGTCGAAGATCAGAGCGGACAGTGGTGGGCACTGCTGATGATGGACTTCCACTCCATTGGACGTACCGTCACCCTGGCACCTGTCACCTGGAAGGACGGCTGGCCCATGGTAGGCCTGGAGGGCAACCTCGGCCGTGCTCCCCGCACTTGGTTCAAACCTGATGTTTCGAGGATTGGCGATGGGGACGTGAGGAGTGAGATGGCTCCTCATGCGCCATACGACCGCTCAGACAACTTCAACTATTCTTCCTCCTCCCTCAAACCCATCTGGCAGTGGAACCACAATCCCGACGACACCAAGTGGAGCCTGAAAAAGGGACGTCTGCGCCTGCAGTCGATGCCTGCCGAACAGCTGATGTGGGCCCGTAATACGCTGACCCAGCGTGTCATCGGACCTTCCAGCACGGTCACTGTCGAGCTCTATGTCGGGGGTATGAAGGATGGCGACGTCGCCGGACTGGGCAATATCAATGTGCCCTGTTCCTGGATTGGCATCGAGCAAGGCCACTATGGCCTGCTTCTGCGGTGCTATGAGCAAGCCACCAACGACACCGTCACGCTGGGCATCGCGTCCTGCGACGCTCCTATTAAGAGGGTGTGGCTCCGCATGGTGGGCGACTTCGACCACGACAAGGCCCACTACGAGTACTCGCTCAACGGCGAGTACTATCGGCCGTTAGGGCGCGAGATGCCGCTGTCGTATCAGCTCATCACCTTTCAGGGCTCGCGCCATGCCTTGTTCTGTTTCAACCGTAAAGGCAAGCAGGGAGGCTATGCCGAGTTCGACAACTTCACGGTCGTGGAACCCGATGCCGACCGTAGCGGTAACATTCCCTACGGCAAGACATTCCGCATCGTCAACCTTGCTACTGGACATCCGGCCATTGCGCTGAAACATGGTCTGCTGCACGATACCGATGCCAAGGACAATTCCAAACTGACTCGCTTCCGTCTGATAGACAAAGGTCAGGGGCAAGTCGTCCTCCAATGCGAGGATGGGCGTTATGTCTTCTGCTCAGGCTTCGGTATGGCGGGTGATGTCCGTCTGACTACGGACGAGTCGAAGGCCGAAGTCTTCATGTGGCAGGACTATCTGAACCACGAGTTTATGCTCATGTCCATGCGTACTCACCGCTATCTCGGCAAGAGTCCTACCACGGGCAGTCCTTACTCCTTGGACTTTACCGGTGCCGACCCTGCCCGTCGTAACGGAGCGGTCTTCCGTTGGGAAGAATAGACCATAAATAATGGAGTGCACTCCAATTCTTTTGGGAGTACACTCGAAAAAGTTTTAGCGTGTACTCTGGGAAAAACCGGAGTACACGCAGTCTTTTTTTACTTCTTGAAGCGATAGATGCGGAACGACATGGCGGGCAGCTCGTCTTTCAAGACGGCCTGCTTCTTGTCGGCAGTAACCTGGGCATTACCCTGCTTCGGAGTGATAAGCTCCGGCTGCTCGATGCTGTTCTCGTCGTCCATGCCGTGATGGCTCAGTGTCAGCGTCTTGGCAGTGCGGTCGCCCTTGACATCGCTGAAGTTCAGCTGGATGGGCTGTGGCTGCTTCGATGTGTTAGCCACCTTCACAATGACCTCACCCGCCTTCTGGTCGAAGGCTGCCGAGGCAAAGAGTCCGTTCTGGCCTTCCTGGTTAGCCACGGGCTGGGGCTTGGCTTTTTTGCCCTTGCCGTTCATGGTCAGCGACAGCACGTGAGTACCGGCATTGGTGGCATACAACTGCTGCACGTAGTAGCTTACCGACTTGAACATCTGTGTCTGGTCATACCATATCTGGTCCGGACGCCACTGCCAGCCGTCTACATGGGCAAACAGCGGGGCAGGAGTAGTCATGTGGACAATGTCGGCATTGCGCTCAAAGCCAGTCATGAAGGCAGCTTCCAAGATGGCGGCCTCGTAGTGGTTCCACTTCTTGCCCTTGCCGTGGCAGGCATATTCGCCGGCAAAGACCTTCGGACCCTTGCGGCTGTAGGTGTCGTAGCGCAGGCCGTGGGTCAGGAACCACTGCTCGTCGCGGTAGTAGTGCTCGTCCACCAGGTCGGCTTTCTGGGCTGTCATGGCCTTCCATCCGTCTGCGAAGCGGTAGGTGTTGTCGGGCACGTCCTCGGGCACGGGACCGCTGGTACCTACTATCTTGATGTCGGGATATTTGGCACGGATGGCAGCCACAAAGGGCTTCAGCCGTTCGTAGTAGAACTCGCCCCACTGCTCGTTGCCCACACCGATGTACTTCATGTTGAACGGAGCGGGGTGTCCCATCTCTGCACGTATCTTACCCCACTTGGAGTCGGCAGGACCGTTGGCAAACTCGATGAGGTCCAGACAGTCGTCAATGTAAGGCTGCAGCTCGCTCTGCGGCACATGGGCCTTCTCGTTATTCCAGTTCTGGTACTGGCAGGTCAGTCCGACGCTCAGGATGGGCAGCGGCTCTGCACCGATATCCTCAGAGAGCTGGAAGAACTCATAGAAGCCCAGTCCGTACGACTGGTAGTAGTCGGGATAGTAGCGGTAGTCGAAGGTGTGCTCCCAGCGGTTCTGGTTCAGCGGACGGTTCTCCACCGGTCCGATGGTGTTCTTCCACTGGTAGCGGGTTTGCAGGTCTGTACCCTCCACGATGCATCCGCCAGGGAATCGGAAGATGCCTGGGTGCAGGTCGGCCAGAGCCTGAGCCAGGTCGCGGCGCATGCCGTTCTCGCGGTTCTTGAAGGTGTTCACTGGGAACAGCGAGATATGCTCCAATGCCACACTGTTGGCACCTTTCAGGAAGATGCGCAGCTTGGCATGTTTCTCGTTCACCGGTGATTTCAGCACTACATCGTATTTCTTCCAGTCTGCCGAGTTAATCTCCAGCGTTTCCTCCGTAAACTCCTGCTTCTCGTCCATCGAGTTCTCCTTGATGAGCTGTATGCGGATGGTTCCAGCACCCTTCAGTGCCTTAGCCCATACCGAGAAACGGTATTGCTCGCCCTTCTTCACGCCAATGCCGAAGTAGCCTTCGTTGACCAGTCCCGTACGGCGCTCCTTATGGTCAGGGGCACTCAGCACCACATAGTGTGGGCATCGTCCGAAGGGGCCGTCATCCTTGATGTCCACACAGCCGAAGGCCTGCCAGCCCATCAGATGCTGCGGAAATTCAAACGAGCGGTTCTTTACCAGTTCACCGTACAGTCCACCGTCGGCAGCATAGTTGATATCCTCAAAGAAGATACCGTACATGGTATTCTGAATGGGAGCCCCCAGGCGTTTTGTGTTAATGTTCATCACGTTATCTGACCTTTGGCCAGAGTGTGGTGTTGCCATCTGTGCTTTGCCGACTGTTACTGCCGCCAGCAAGACAGTCATCATGAGTAGTTTCTTTGTCATAACCATATTGTTTTAGTTCTTTGCAAAGGTACAAAAAAATAAGCAAAATAGCAAGATATCGTATCAAAAATGTTGCAATGAACGTTTTTTGCTATTATTTGTATCATAATTTATAGTATGTAAAGGTGGAAAATGTTAATTTTGCAGCAAAATCAACGAAATAACTAAAGACAATGAAATCAATGAAGAGATTGGTAATGACTCTCGTGGCAGCCGTGATGACGCTGGTGGCGTCGGCACAGCAGAGCCCCCTGGTGTTAGGAAAGAGCCACGCCATGCAGCGCGTGGGAGTGACAAACAAGTATCTGCTGCTGCCTGTGCAGGAGCGTGAGGACAATGCCACCATCAAGGTGCTGGTGAACGGTCAGCAGGTTCAGAAACTGAACATTCGGCTGGCTGTCGACAAGGTAGACTACTATGTCCCCCTAGATGTCAAGCGCTTTGGTGCCGGCGAGATACTGCTCGACATCTTCTTCCATGGCGACCGTCGCTTTACGGGTGCCATGAAGGACTTCCTCTGCTGGAAGGAGATGAAGTTCAGCGACACTTTCGACACAGCCAATCGTGAGAAGTTCCGTCCGCAGTATCACCATACCCCTGTCTATGGTTGGATGAACGACCCCAACGGCATGTTCTATAAAGATGGTGTCTACCACCTGTACTATCAGTGGAACCCCTATGGCTCTATGTGGGAGAACATGACCTGGGGACACTCTACCTCCAAGGATCTCATTCACTGGGAGGCACAGCCCACCGCCATCGAGCCCGACGCCCTGGGCGACATCTTCAGTGGTTCGTGCGTGGTAGATAAGAAGAACAACCGCGTGGTAGCTTTCTACACCTCGGCAGGCGAGCGGAGCCAGGTACAGTCGATGGCTGTCTCGAAGGACGGCGGCTTGACGTTCCAGAAGTATGCTGGCAACCCTGTGCTGGTGAGCCAGGAGGGGGACTTCCGTGATCCGAAGTGTTTCTGGAATCCCGAGATTCAGAAGTGGAACCTCATTCTGGCCGTGGGACAGGAGATGCGTATCTATAGCAGCACCAACCTGACCGACTGGAAATACGAGAGCTCTTTCGGTTCTACCGTGGGCTGTCACGATGGCGTATGGGAGTGCCCCGACCTCATCAAGCTGCAGGTGCGTGGCACCGACAAGCAGAAGTGGATGCTCATCTGCAACATCAACCCCGGAGGCCCTTACGGCGGCTCCGCTACACAGTACTTCATCGGCGACTTCGACGGACGCCACTTCAACTGCGAGCATAAGGACACCCGCTGGATGGACTACGGCAAGGACCACTATGCTACCGTTACCTTCGACAATGCTCCTGACGGTCGCAAGATTGCACTGGCATGGATGTCCAACTGGCAGTATGCCAACCAGGTGCCCACCAAGCAGTTTCGTTCTGCCAACTCCGTTCCCCGTGACCTGGGACTCTTCGAGTACAATGGTCAGACCTATTGCTCGGTCATCCCCTCGAAAGAGCTGCTGACCCTGCGCGGCAAGGAAACCAAGAAACTGCCCCAGGCCTGCGAAATCGTCGTAGACGTGAAGGGCTCGACGGATCTGGTGCTGTCCAACGCCTTGGGCGAGCAAGTGGTGATGCGCTACGACGCTGCAGCACACACCTTCTCCATGGACCGTACCCGCTCGTATGCCAGCTTCAGCGAGGCCTTCCCTGTCAAGACCGTAGCGCCCACGTATGGTGACATCAAGCAGTTGCGCATCTTTATGGACAATAGCAGCATCGAGGCCTTCGATGCCGACGGCAAGATGGCCATGACCAACCTCGTGTTCCCCACCGAGCCCTACAACAAACTGAAGGTTGTTGGCGGCAAGGCCACTATCTATGAATTAATCCCCTAATAAAAAGCATTATGAACAACAATAAATCCATCTATCTGATTCCCGTGATGCTCTGCTTCTTCTGCATGGGCTTCGTGGACCTGGTGGGCATTGCCTCCAACTATGTGAAGGAAGACCTGGGACTGACCGACTCTGTGGCTAACGTGTTTCCCTCGCTGGTGTTCTTCTGGTTCCTCATCTTCTCCGTGCCCACAGGCATGTTGATGAACAAGATAGGCCGCAAGAATACCGTGCTGCTGTCGCTGATAGTGACCGTTGTGTCACTGTTCATACCCCTGCTGGGCAACTCGTTTGCCGTCATGCTGGTAGCCTTCTCGCTGCTGGGCATCGGCAACGCACTCATGCAGACCAGCATCAATCCGCTGGCCATGCTCATCATCGGCAACAAGAACCTGGCATCGACGCTGACCTTCGGCCAGTTTGTCAAGGCCATCGCCTCCTTCCTGGCTCCCTATCTGGCCATGTGGGGCGCCACGCAGGTCATCCCCTCGCTGGGCTACGACTGGCGCGTGCTGTTCCTCATCTATTTCGTCATTGGCGTGCTGGCATCACTGCTGCTCTGGGCTACACCTATCCAGGAGGAAATCGCCGAGGGCAAGTCGTCGTCATTCATGGATTGCCTGCGTCTGCTGGGCAAGCCCATCGTACTGCTGTCGTTCTTTGGCATCATGTGTCACGTCGGCATTGACGTCGGTACCAACACCACCGCCCCCAAACTGTTGATGGAACGTGTGGGCATGACGCTCAACGAGGCTGCCTTCGCCACCTCGCTCTACTTCATCTTCCGTACCATCGGAGCCCTGACGGGTTCGTTCTTCCTGCGCGTGTTGAAGACCCGCTGGTTCTTCATCATCAGCGTCGTCATGATGGCACTCTCCATGGTTGGTATGTTCTTCGGAACCGAGCAGTGGGAACTCTATTGCGCCATTGCACTGGTGGGCTACGGCAACTCCAACATCTTCTCCATGGCCTTCTCGGAAGCACTGCTCAGCGTACCCGACAAGCAGAACGAGGTCAGCGGCCTGATGATCATGGGCCTGTTCGGCGGTACCGTGTTCCCGCTCGTCATGGGTATCATGAGCGACACCATGGGACAGGCTGGTGCCGTGGCAGTGATGGCCATCGGTGTCATCTACCTCTTTACCTATATTCCTCAAGTCAAACACTAAGATGTCTGATGTATGATGTCTGATGTATGATGTAAGATGCAATAAGATAAGAAATTAAGAAATTAAGAAATAATATGGAAACAAAACGTTATGTAGTAGGACTCGGAGAAGCCCTGTGGGATGTACTTCCCGAAGGTAAGAAACTGGGTGGCGCACCCGCTAACTTTGCCTATCATGCAGGCCAGTTTGGCTTGGAAACCCTGGCCATCAGCGCCCTGGGCGAGGACGCCCTGGCTGAAGAGACCCTCGGCGCCCTGAAGGAGCACGGACTCAACTATCTCATGCCCCGTGTACCCTACCCAACAGGTACGGTACAGGTAACCCTGTCGGGCGACGGCATTCCTGCCTATGAAATCAAGGAAGGCGTGGCATGGGACAACATCCCCTATACTCCCGAGATTGCCGAAGTAGCCAAGTCGTGCCGTGCCGTATGCTTCGGCTCGCTGGCTCAGCGCAATGTCACGTCGTGGGCTACCATCCGCCAGTTCCTCGACAATACTCCCGACGACTGCCTGAAGATTTTCGATATCAACCTGCGTCAGCAGTTCTACACCAAGGACGTCATCGAAGAGTCCTTCAAGCGTTGCAACATCCTCAAGATAAACGACGAGGAGTTGGTAGTCATCAAGCGCATGTACGGCTATGACGATCTGGACATGCGCGACATCTGCACCCGGATTCTGGACGAGTACCAGCTGAAGATGCTTGTGCTCACCTGTGGCACCAATGGCTCTTACGTCTTCGCCCCGGGTCTGACGTCGTTCCAGGAAACTCCAAAGGTCAAGGTGGCCGATACCGTCGGTGCCGGCGACTCGTTCACGGGCTCCTTCTGTGCTGCCATCCTCAACGGCAAACCCATGGAGCAGGCCCACCGCATAGCTGTCGAGGTCAGTGCCTATGTCTGCACCCAGAACGGAGCCATGCCCACCTATCCCGCCGACCTCGTGGCCAAGGTGAAGTAAAAAGGAGCAAGCTTTAGATTCTCTGAGCTTTTCATACTTCGGGAACCGCAGTTACTATGTTTGCAACTGGAAAAGTTACCAATGAGCGCTGAACATGCGCTGGAGAAGGTTTCGTTCTGCAAGACAGCAAAATAACCTATCGGCCTCACTGCCCTGGAACGGGCGGTGGGGCTCTTTTTATGTCTAACATACCGAGACAAACGGATATTTCTCCCCCAAGCCTTGGAGGATTGGGGAATTTGTCGTAACTCTGCGCTGTGAAAACAGCGCGAAGATACTCACGCTCGAAAAAACTCAAGAAAATCTTGGTTTTTTGCTCGCTAAATCGTATCTTTGCAGCTGTAAAACGTAAAACAACATGGATTATGGAAACAAGAACCATCAACGTACACGTCAACGTGCCCCGTTCGTATCGCATTGACCTGTTGGAGCGCCAGCTCACCTCCTACGCCGAACAGCTCATTGCTCAGGCTAAACCCGCAAAGAAAGGCAAGTACCGCCATGAGGCGCTCTGCGGCATCTTCAGCACGGAAGCCACAAAGGACGAACTCGTAGAGGACTACCTGAAGGACAAGTACCAATTGTAGAAGGCCATGAAAGTTTTCCTCGACACGAACATCTTCCTTGAATACTTCGAGCGCAGGCGGCAGTACGAGGCCGTAAGCCAACTGCTGAACGCTATCGAGGACGGACGGCTGAAGGCCGTCGTCTCGGCAGGCTGCATCTACACGCTAGTCTATCTCGTCCGCACAGAACTGAAGCGGCAGGGCATCCACCGCCCGGATCAGACGCTGCGGGTGCGACAGACACTCGACATTGTTTTGTCGATGGTCACTGTGGCAGGCATTAGCCACAAACGCATGGTGAGCGGCAACAGTGACCCGGCATTCGACGACATTGAGGACAGTTTCCAGTATCAGTGCGCCGTGCAGAACAAATGCGACGCGCTCGTCACCATCAATCTGAAGGACTATCGCAATGCCGACACGTCGGCGATGGAAATCCTCTCTCCAGAGGCCTTCGTAAGCAGATTCCTGTAGCCTGCATCCACCCGCACAGAGAAAAAATATCCGCCGAGACATCAGCACACCGCGATGCCTCGGCGCTTCATATCCGTCACTGTCTCACGTATCGTCACTGCATCGCCAGGGCGAGAACCTTCTACCAACCGGTGGAAACGTTCCAAACGGGAAAGATACCGAGTTGTCAGGGGTCAGTGACATCCTGAGCTTTTCATACTCTGGGAACCGCAGTTACGGGTACCTGTTCCGCGTCCTGCAAAACATCAAAATAACCTATCGGCCTCACTGCCCTGGAACGGGCGGTGGGGCTTTTTTTTATGTCTAATTTAAATAAAGCAAACAACAATGAAACAGAAAGATGATTGGCAACTCCGACTGCGTAAGTCGCTCGGGGAAAAAAGGTTAGTGAAGCAGAACTCGGTCGCCGTATAGGCA
>ONLU01000040.1 GCA_900318795.1 uncultured Prevotellaceae bacterium
CTGTTATCTGCTCAGCTTCCTGCGAGGAAAGCCCTTCCAGTTGGCAGAGCGTGAACACAAGCCGTTGCTTCTCGCTCAGCCCTTCAGCCAACAGCCTGACAATAGATATCCATTCGCTGTTCTCCAACGTTTGTTGACTGTCGTTGTCAGAGGCAAAACAATGTAGGACACGCTCGTCATCAGGCATCGGACAGACTAACTTGTTGGCTTTCATCCGATCGAGACATTGCCTTGTTGCTATCGTGTAGAGCCAGGTAGTGAACGACCTCTTCGGGTCATAGTTTTTGAGGTTCTGCCACACTCGTATAAAGGTTTCCTGCACCACATCCTTCGCCTCTTCTTCATCGCCCAACATTTTCAGCGACAACGAAAACAGCATCTGTTGATACCTTTCTACCACCCATTTGAACGCAGTCTTATCGCTAACATATATACGATGGAGAAACCCTCAAGTCAAATCTATCTACATTTTTTCACAAGAATAAGACGTTTTGGTGGTCCAAGGAATAGATGCTAATGACAAACTGGGCTACTAAAAAAACTGCTCAGCTATGGTAGCTGAGCAGGATCGATTTCTTTGTAGGCAACGCGCAATCGTCGCCAAGTATAGATGGCATGGAGTTTGCCGTCCTTGCCTTGAATGATGCTGGGGTAGGAGTACTGGCTGATGGGCGAGTCCTCGAGTGTCAGGGCGTGACGCCAATGGGTTCCGTCGTCACTGATGGCAATGGAGAGGGGCGTGCGGACGCCTTTCTTGGTGCCTGGCAGCGAGGCGAAGTTGTTGTAGATGAGCACATGACGACCGTCCTGCATTGTTACGGCATCAGTGCCCGACTGGTTGTTGGGAACGTCGAGCAGGGTGACAGGAGTCCATGTGTCGCCATTGTCGGAGGAGAAGGATGTGCCAATCTTGCCGTTGCGGGTGCGCATGAGCACTTGCAGACGTCCGTCCTTCAGTTTCAAGATAGAAGGCTGGATGCAGTCAATAGGGTGGCGACCATCCTTCGTAGCCTCGCCTCCGGCATCGGGAGCCTCGATGTCTTCCTTGTCGCTCTTGGCACCGGCGGCTTTCATGTCCTCCGTACGCATGGCGAGTTCTGCCTTGACAGGACCTACATATTTCCACTCCTTTTTGGCAATGTCGTAAATCTCCATGTGGAACTTCCAACCGTTATCCTCTGTGCTGGAGGGACAAAGCAGGCGACCATCGATGATTTCGGGCTTGTTCTTGATAGGACCGAGGAATCCTTTGGGCAATGGCTCCTTGTCGCTCCAGGTCTTTCCGCCGTCTTTCGACTTGCAGAGCCATCCTGTCCAGTCGGACACCTTCAGGCCCACTTTGAAGAAAAGCCACAGCTCGCCGTTGGGCATCTCCGTGATGACGGGATTCCAGCAGGCTTTTCGTCTCTGGTTAGCAGAGGCGGTGCCTTTGTGTACAGGACCTTCGGAAGCTGGGGTGCTCTCAGCGGTGATGCCTGCAATTTCGGCATTCTTCGTGCCTAAGGTGAAGACACCGTCGGCAGCAAGGATGGGCTTACTCCATTGGTTGGTGCCTTTCTTCTTGATGCTTACCCAGATGCAGACATCAGGGTTGCGCTCGTGCTTGCCTCCAAAGTAGGTGGCAACGAGGTCACCCTTCTTCGTTTCAACGATGGTGGCAGCATGACACTGGGGGAAGGAGGCCTGCTCATAGAGGAACTGATCCTTCGTAATGGCTGGTGAGGCTGTCGGGATGTCACACGAGAAGTGGTATTTGCCTGAGCCAACAGTCTTGACGGTGCCATCGGGCAGGCAGATGTCTGCTGTGGTGTTGCAAGGAATCTGTACATCCCACTCCACCTGTTGCAAAGTCTTTTTCCAACTACTGGTAATCGTTCCGTAGGGACTGTCGTACTTGACATTAGCCCAAGGACAGTCCTGGATGGAGAAGTCGGGCTTGAGCACGATGTGCTTATAGGCATTGCCCGTCTGACGAATGCCACCGAGGTATTGGTAGCACCAGGTGACCAAGTCACCCAACAACATGACATGGTTTCCGGAGTTCATGCGCGGACTCGCCTTGTCACCATTCCATAGTTCCCAAATGGTGGTGGCTCCGTTCTCAGCCATATAGCCCCATGAGGGATAGCTGTGCTGGGTGGCTATCATATAAGCCACGTCGCTGAACCCATTGTCGCTGAGTCCTCGTAATAGCCATGAGATGCCGATGACACCACAAGGCACATGGGCATTGTTTTTCAGAATAATATTCTCCACCACATTCTTCATCACCTCCTGACGATATTTTTCCGGCACGATGCCAAACGAGAGAGCCAGCAAGTTGGCGGTGGCGGTATTATTGCCGTAGAAGATGGAGTCGGGATAGAGCGTGTGACCGGGAGCAAGACTGGTGCCTTTTTTTACTGTCAGGAACTTGCGATTGAAGGCTTGGGTCATGTCCTCGCGGATGGGCTTCCAATGGTCTGCCTCGCATCCCCATTGCTCCAACAGCTGCATGGTGCGGATGACGTAGGCCGTAGAAATGAGTGCTCCGTCCGTCTTGCGGGCAGGATCCTGGGAGTGGATAAGTTCCAGGCTCTCAGGTGGCACACACCAGTCGCCATACTGGTCCTTGGTGATGATGCCATCCTCCATATATTCTTCCATCAGGTGCTGCAGCCAGCGCTTGATGTAGAAGTACGACTTGTCAATAGCCTCGCGGTTGCCAAACTGTCGCCAAAGCATATCGCAGCTGAAGGGTAGGGCAGCAGGCCAGGTGACATCATCGTTATAATAATTCCAAAAGGCGGGGGCAACATCAGAGAACACACCGTCTTCACGCTGTGACTCACAGATGTCGCGCATCCACTTGGTATATAGCCGTTCGTTGTTGAAAACAAAACTCTCGCCAAGACTACCCACTGTGCGGTCACCCAGCCAAGGCTGGCGTTCGTTACGCTGAGGACAGTCAACGGGCATTCCTTTATAATTAGAGTAGATGCCCCACCAGGCATTCTTCATCACTTGGTTCAAAGTGGCATCAGCACATTCGAAGTGCCCGATGGTTTGCATGTCATCGCTGACGGTGTAGGCATGAACATCTTTGACTGGTCCTGTAATCTGTGCATACCGGAAACCATGATAGCTGAAGATGGGGTGCCATTCACTGTCATTTTGCCCGCAGATATAGATATCCTCCGACTGGGCATCGCGGAAATTGTCGAGATAGAGTGTACCGTCGGCATTCAGTTTCTCGGCATATTTCACGCGGATGGTGTCTCCAGGGTTGCCTGTTGGCGTGAAGGCAATCCATCCTGCCATGTTCTGCTGGAAGTCGTAGATGTTATTTTTGCAGGCAGGGCTGATAGTCAGGGGCTCCATGCTCATGCCCGGAGCCATCTGGGCGCGCAGGGTTCCAAGAGGTATCTCAGTACGCTCAGCCTGCAGCCACGACTTGTCATCGAAGTTAGGCATGTCCCAACCGTCCATCTCCTTGCGGGCATCATATATCTCACCATCATATTCGTTGTTCGAACGAATAGGGCCGTTGGCGGTAATCTTCCATTTTTCGTCGGTCGAGATACGCTTGGTTGTACCATCCGTGAACTCGATGAGGATATTAATGCGGCATTTGGGCAATCCGAAGACGGGTGCTTTATACGGCTTGTTCTGGCGCATGGGGAACACTCGCCCATTGCCCAACACCAGTCCGATGGCATTCTTTTCCCTGAGTGCCTCGGTGATGTCGTAGGTGTTATAAAGTACTGTCTTGCGATAGTCGGTAGGCATGGGGACGAGCACCTCACGGTTATAGGTGACTCCATTCACATGCAGTTCATGCAGTCCGATACCAGCCACGTATGCAATGGCACGCTTGACGGGCTTTGCCAATTCAAACTCCTTGCGGACATAGCGTGCTGCCAGCCTGCTGTGTAACCCGCGCTGCTCGTCAGGCATCAGACGCTCCAGTCCTATCCAGCGACCTGTCCAATGGTTCTCTTTCAACAGTCCGATGCCGAAACACTCTTCTTCGCTCCATGTAGTTTCACCAGCAGTAGTCCATATTTTTACCTTCCAGGAGCATTGTGTGGCACTTTTCAGTTTTTCGCCACCATAGGGTACCCACAATTGCTGGTCACTCTCCACACGTCCCGAGTTCCATACTTCACCTTTGTCTGTGGATACGATAATCTGGTAGGCCGTCTGCTTGACATTTTGCTTGTCGGACAGAATTATCCATGAGAAGCGAGGCTTGTCCGTATCAATGCCCATAGGTTTCTCCATATTCTCCACGCGTAGCCAGCTGATGCTGACATCAGGCTTCGCAACCTTTTTCTTGGCGATACCCGTCAAGGGCAACATCACCAACAAGATAAAGAGGGCTCTCTTCATGCTTTTACTCGTTTAAGTCTCGTTCTTTTGTCTTGTAGCCATCGGGAGACAGTTCTGTCTGGTCCTTTTTCAGATAGTCTTTTGTGTTGTCTATAGCGATGAGTACACCATCCTCCACACGGGCAGACTGCGGATGGTAGCGGAAGGTAAGCACCTTGTTGTCAAACTCACCCAGATACTTCAGCTTGCCTGTGGCAGCGGTCATCCACCAGACGTTCTTCTTCTGACCGCTAATCTTGGTCAGGTCAAGTTTCATCACATTGCCGTTGTAGTTGTACACCAACAAGTAGTCTGTGCCACGGGTGGCGATGAGGCGGTCATACTTCTCACCGTTATGCTGGATGATGCTCTGGTCAGCCACACGTTCAAAGTACGGGAACGATAGCATCAGACGCTTCAGGTATTGCATCTGGTTGAAGCCAGGATCCTTCAATCCCTGATACCATGTTTTGACGTCGCCGGCATCACCATAGCTGGTGGGATAGCCGGGTTTCAGCATCTGCATGATGGCATTGTGACCATAGGTGTGTCCGCATGAGCCTGCAAAGACGCTCCAATAGGCGTAGCGGCGCACATCATAGTCCTGCCAGCGGGCTTCGTTGGGGTCATGCAGCCCCACAGGGATGTCCTCATAGGAGGGTTCGGCATCCAACACAGGCTTGATGGGGTTGTACTTCCATGTTGAGTCGACATACATCCAGTTGTCCTCCTCAGTATTATCGGGAATGGGATAGTCGGCATTGCCCATGCGCTGTCCATAGCGACGATGTCCGCTCTGGAAGGTGTGGAAATCCATCCATGATGCTTTCGACCACCACTTGGCAGAGGTATAACGCCCACGGGGATGATAGGTCATGAGGTGGTTCTTGTCTATTGACTTGATGGTGGTAGCCAGTGCCTGCCATACCTCAGGCTTGATGTCACCCTGGATGTCGCCACCCATGAACCAGATGATGTTGGGCTTGTTCTTGTAGCGGTTGGCGAGGAAGGTGCCGTACTTCTTGGCATCCTCCACGGAGAGTAGACCAGCTTTTACCAGTCCCCCCCAGATGCATACCATTCCGATATAGATACCCTTGTCGGCAGCTTGGTCAATGATGTAGTCCATGTGGTCCCAATAGCCATAGACACCTTTCTGATTGATGTTCTTGAAGTTCCATCCGTCAATGTTCGACATCTGTCCGTAGATGTTATAGGCAGGCACCCCGTCAATGGTTTGCACCTGCACCACATTATAGCCAGCCTTGGCACACGACTGGAGGTACCACTCTGCCTCAGCCCGGTCCAACCGTTCAGGCAACAGCCATCCCGTTTCGCCCAGCCAGAAGAAAGGCTGTCCGTTCTCAAACTGCAGATAACGCTGGTTATCCGAAACACGCAACTTGCCGTTGTCCCACGGCTTTCCTGCCTGTGCCGACACTGTCAGCAGTGCAAGGCTGAGTATCATGAGGAGTTTTTTCATAGCTTGTGTATATATAAAAATAAGACTGACGAACACGGAAAATGTCGTCAGTCTTAAAAAAGTGAAGGTTATGTATTTCTTATAACTGGTATTCCAGCATGACCATAGAGTAGGGCTTTAAGTCCATATCGAACTTCTTCTTAGCCTTGATGGTCTCCTTCTTGGGAGCAATGGGCTGAGCCTCGTAGTTGTTCTCATCCTCTGCCTTACCGCTGAGAACGGTCTTCACAGCAGTCTTCTTGAGGGGGAACCGGCTCAGGTCGATGTCCACATCTTTCTCCTTGTCGGTGGCATTGACCAACTTGACATAGAGTTTGCGCGTCTTCACGTTCAGGATGACGCTTTGTCCGTAATGGACGTCAGCCAGTGGCTGTTCTGCGCCGGCCTTATCGCCCTCGAACTTCACACAGTTGCCATAGTAGTACTGACCGCTGGACTGTCCGAACATTTGTTGTACATAGTAGCTGCAGGTCAGATATGGACGCTCGTTGTCAAAATATATCATATCGGGGTTCCAGTTGGTGGCATCCTTCTTGGCAAACAACGGAGCATAGCTGGTCATGCACACAATGTCGGCATTGCGCTCTACGTGGAGCAGGTATAGTCCTTCTGCCAATGCGTCAATCAGTTTCTTGTCCTTGGCAGCATACTCACCCAGGTAGACCTTGGTCTTGCGGTTACGAGGATATTTGTCGTACTGACGACTGCTGAGGAAGTAGGTATTGGGCTCGTAGTAGTGCTCGTCAATGATGGGCATACCCAGCTCGTCAGCCAGTTTCCAACCATTCTCCAAATCAGGATTGCCCGGATGAGAGCCAGGACCTGCTGTTCCTACAATGACTATCTCTGGATGCTTCTCCATGATTTTCTTGTACATGTAGCGGAAGCGCTCGCAGAACTCTGGTGAGATGCGCTCTTCATTACCAATACCCAGATACTTCAGTCCGAAGGGTTTGGGGTGACCAGCTTCTGCGCGCACGCGTCCCCACTTGGTATTAACGTCACCGTTAGCCCATTCAATGAGGTCCAGTGCATCTTGTACCCACTCATCCATTTCCGACATAGGAACAACGTCTTGAGCCTGGTCTTTCATGCCCCAGCCTCCATTGGTACCCTGACAGGAAACACCACAGGGCAGAATGGGCAGAGGAGCCATGTTCAAGTCTTCACAGAACTGGAAGTACTCATAATATCCTAATCCCATGGACTGATGGTAGCCCCATGTGTTTTTCAGTCCACGACGTGTCTCCTTGGGACCTACCGTGGTCTTCCAGCGATAGGTGTTCCAGAAACCGTCGCCACCACCATGGACGACACAACCTCCGGGGAATCGCATGAATCGGGGTTTCAGGTCTGCCAGCGCCTGTGCCAGGTCTTTACGCAGGCCATGTCCCTTATAGGTGTCCTGTGGCATGAGCGATACCATGTCGACATCCAGCACACCGGTGTTCAGTACCAGGATTTGCAAAATAGCATTCTTGCAGTCCTCCTGGGCGGTCAGCACAGCCTCGTATTTCTTCCAGTCCTTGCTGTCGGCCGTGATGGTAGCCTCTGCCAGCAGTTTGGGGTCTTTGCCCCATCCCTGGGGAATGCCCAGAACGATGCGGACCTGCTTGGCAGCACCTGTGTTGCGGAAGAAGGTGGAGAAGTTGTACTTGGCACCAGCCTTGACGGAGATACCCTTAAAGCCCTCGTTCTCTATGCCGAAGCCTTTCCACCCGGTATAGTCGTAATATTCCTTCACACGCTCAATATGGAAACGCAGATAGGTGGGATTATTGGGGTGAATGGTATTATCCTTGCGCACTTCAAGGGTTCCCAGAGAGTGGCCAGGACGCACTTGTTTCCAAGCAGTACCCGCTCCCCATCCGTCTCGTTCTGCAGGGCTATATTCGAACGAGCCGTTCTGTATCAGTTCGGCATAAAGGCCGCCATCGGCAGAACTACTGATATCCTCGAAGAAAATACCAATAAGGTTATCACTGATAGCCTTTCCCCCCTTGGGGGCTGTCATGGGCTTCTGGGCTTGCAGGCCCAATGTCGCTGCTACGAAAAGGGTAGCACAAGAGATGAGTTTTTTCATAATTCTGGTTATATATATTGATTGATTTCCAACTGCAAAGATATAAAGATTATTTCATTTTTACTATAACTCTACTTCAAAATGCTACAAAATGGTAATAATTTGAAACATTAAATAAACTATATTGTATTATTTTTCGTAACTTTGCAAGCAAAAATCGTGATATGATGAAACAACTGTTCATTTTAATGTGCATGCTTGTATGCTTTAGCGGAGTACAAGCACAGACTATGGCATCAAGTCGCCATGCGGTAGAAGAAAGAGTAACTATTGATGGTTCTAAGGGAAAGTTGCAGGCCATTCTTCAGAAGCCTGTACTCAAACCTGGAGAACAGTGTCCTATGGTCATTTTTTGCCACGGGTTCGGGGGTTCCAAGGATGGCCCTTTGTTCGAGTTGATTACTGACACCCTTCAAGCCCATGGCATTGCCTCTATCCGTTTCGATTTCAATGGGCATGGTGAGAGTGAAGGCGACTTCCAGGAAATGACAGTGCCCAACGAGATAGAGGATGCCAAACATGTATATGCGTATGTGCGCGACCTGCGCTATATAAATAGTATAGCTATTGTAGGCCATTCACAGGGTGGTGTAGTTGCCTCTATGACTGCTGGTCAGCTGGGTACCGATGCTCTTCGTGCCGTAGTACTCATGGCACCAGCTGCTGTCTTGCGCGATGATGCTATTCGGGGTTCCACTATGGGTAAGATGTACGATCCTCTTGATCCGCCTGAATATGTAGAGCTGTGGGGTGGCAAGAAATTAGGACGTGAATATATCAAGACAGCCTTCTGGTTACCCATTTACGAAACTGCTGTGGCTTACCAGGGTCCGGCATTGATTATCCATGGCACTGCAGACCGTGTCGTTCCCTTTACTTATGGTGAGCGCTACCATCAGTTGTGGCCTCGTAGCGAGTATGTATTGTTAGAGCGCTATGATCATGGGTTTATGCAGGATATTCATCATGCAACAGACATTGTTTCTAAGTATCTTATGAAGGTATTACAGTAACTGAATTGTTAAGAAAACAAAAAATCTACTATATATATAAGGTGTAACCAAAACTTTTCTCTACTTTTGCAGCCCGAAACTAAATAAATGAGTGTATGCAAAAGAATTTGGTAATAGTAGAGTCGCCTGCGAAGGCAAAGACGATAGAGAAATTTCTCGGCAAGGATTTTAAGGTCATGTCGAGCTATGGGCATATTCGTGACTTGAAGAAAAGGGAGATGAGTATTGACACAAATACTCTCGAACCAGAATACGAAATACCGTCCGAAAAGGAGAAACTGGTAAAGGAACTGAAATCGAGTGCAGAGAATGCGGAGAAAGTCTGGCTGGCATCCGATGAAGACCGTGAAGGAGAAGCAATTTCCTGGCATTTGTGTGAGGTGCTGGGACTGGACGAAAAGAAAACCAGTCGTATTGTATTCCATGAAATTACCAAGCCGGCTATCTTACAGGCCATTGAGCATCCTCGTCACCTGGACATGAATCTGGTGAACGCTCAGCAGGCTCGTCGTGTCTTAGACCGTTTGGTAGGCTTTAAACTGTCACCGGTCTTGTGGCGCAAGGTGAAGCCAGCCCTGTCTGCCGGCCGTGTGCAGAGCGTGGCAGTACGTTTAATCGTTGAACGCGAGCGCGAGATACAGAACTTCAAGAGCGAACCTTATTATAGTGTCAATGGCATCTTTGCCATCAATAACCCGGACGGTTCTCAGACGGAGGTTAAAGCCACTTTGGCTCAGCGCTTGAAAACCCATGAGGAAGTAGAACAGTTCTTGGAACAGTGTAAAGAGGCTACTTTTATGGTTGATTCTGTAAGCAAGAAGCCCGTAAAGCGTACACCGGCTCCCCCCTTCACAACTTCTACGCTACAACAGGAAGCAGCCCGAAAATTAGGCTTTACAGTGTCGCAGACCATGATGGTGGCACAGCATTTGTATGAGCATGGACAGATTACCTATATGCGTACGGACTCCGTCAATCTGTCAAGTCTGTGCATCAATGCCAGCAAGGAAGAAATCAACCGGCTGTTTGGAGAAGAATACAGCAAGGTACGCCAATATCACACAAATTCAAAGGGTGCCCAAGAAGCTCATGAAGCCATTCGTCCGACCTATATGAATCAGGCAACGATTGAGGGTACTCAGCAAGAGCGTAAACTCTATGAACTTATTTGGAAACGTACCGTAGCCAGTCAAATGGCTGATGCTGAGATAGAGAAGACTACCGTCAACATCTCCATCAGTGGAGCCAGCGAGCAGTTTGTTGCCCAGGGCGAAGTGGTGAAGTTCGATGGTTTCATCAAAGTATACCGTGAGTCGGTAGACGATGAGGAAGGGCAGGAAGAGGAAAGCCATATCCTGCCTCCCATGAAGAAAGGACTTGAGCTGATGCGCCGTGAGATACAAGCTACTGAACGTTTCAGCCAAGGTCCCTTGCGCTATACGGAAGCCTCTTTGGTGCACAAGTTAGAGGAACTGGGTATTGGTCGTCCTTCAACCTATGCTCCTACCATTTCCACCATTCAGCAGCGCGAGTATGTGCAAAAAGGCGATCGTAAAGGTGAGGAACGCTTCTATACAATAGATACTCTGAAAGGTAAAGTGATTACCCAGAAGAAGCGCAAGGAGATG
This sequence comes from uncultured Prevotellaceae bacterium, assembly GCA_900318795.1. Lineage (GTDB taxonomy): Bacteria > Bacteroidota > Bacteroidia > Bacteroidales > Bacteroidaceae > Prevotella. Next base: position 10,558 of record ONLU01000040.1, read on the forward strand.
GCTGGTTCCGACAAGGGCAAGCTACTGCCAACTGATATCGGTATCGTAGTCAACGATTTCTTGATGAAGTATTTCCCTTCTATTATGGACTATAACTTTACGGCAAAGGTTGAGCAGGACTTCGATAAGATAGCAGAAGGTGGCGAGAGGTGGAAAGACATGATGAAGAGTTTCTACAAGGAGTTTGAACCAATTGTGGAAAAAACAATGAACACCCGTCAGGAGCACAAGGCTGGAGAACGTCAGCTCGGAACAGATCCTAAAACCGGAAATCCTGTCTTTGTGAAAATCGGCCGTTTTGGTCCCGTTGTTCAGATAGGTACGGCAGAGGATGCAGAGAAACCACGTTTTGCCCAGTTGCCCAATGACAAGAGCATGGAAACCCTGACTCTTGAAGAAGCACTGGAACTGTTCCAGTTGCCTCGTACAGTAGGAACATTCGAAGGTGCTCCTGTAGTGATTGGTGCAGGTCGTTTTGGTCCCTATGTACTCCATCAGAAACAATACACGTCGCTGCCCAAGGGAACCGATCCCATGGCTGTGACACTGGATGAAGCCGTTGCCCTGATTAAGGAGAAGCGACAAGCTGAAACACAAAAGCACTTGAAGGCCTTTGATGCCGATGGTAATCTGCAGATTCTGAATGGACGTTATGGTCCATATATTTCGTTTGAAGGCAAAAACTATCGTATCCCCAAAGCCATGCATACCCGTGCAGCAGAGCTGACTTACGATGAGTGCATGAAGATTATCAACACTCCTGCTAAGAAGAAATCATGAAGCGCATCATCCTTGTAGGCTATATGGGGTCTGGCAAGACTACTGTCGGAAAGGCTCTTTCCAAAGAGACTGGCATGATGTTTTACGACCTTGACTGGTATATCGAAAGCAGAATGCGCAAGACGGTGTCGGAGATTTTCGCCGAGCGTGGTGAGGAGGCTTTCCGGAAGTTAGAATACAATATGCTTCATGAAGTGGCTGAATTTGAGGATGTCATCATCAGTTGCGGGGGTGGTACTCCATGCTTCTTTGATAACATGGACTATCTGAACCAGCAAGGTGAGGTTGTGTATTTAAAGGCCAGTCCCGATACGCTCTACAAGCACCTGTTGATGGCGAAGGTGGAACGTCCTTTGCTGAAGGGTAAGAGTCCGGAAGAACTCATCGCATACATTACGGAGCACTTAAAAACCCGTGAACCCTTCTACAGTAAAGCACGCTATACGCTGGATGTAAACGTGCTTGACGATTATGACAAGATAAAGATATCAGTAACCAAATTACGCGAACTTCTAAAGATATGAAGAAATGGACGATTGAGGACTCCAAGGAGCTCTACAACATCAACGGCTGGGGAACCAGCTACTTCGGTATCAACGACAAAGGTAATGTCTATGTGACTCCTTTCAAGGATGGCACACAGGTTGACCTGCGTGAGGTGATGGATGAACTCTCACTGCGTGACGTACAGTCACCGGTGCTATTGCGTTTCCCGGATATTCTCGACAATCGTATCGAGAAGACTTGGAGCTGTTTCAAGAAAGCCAGCGAGGAGTATGACTACAAAGGTGAGAACTACGTGGTCTATCCCATCAAGGTCAATCAAATGCAGCCGGTTGTAGAGGAGATTATCTCCCATGGTCGTAAGTTCAATCTTGGTCTGGAAGCCGGCTCAAAACCTGAATTGCATGCCGTTATTGCCATGCAGTGTCAGAGTGACTCTATTATCATCTGTAATGGTTACAAGGACGAGAACTATATCGAACTCGCTTTGCTTGCCCAAAAGATGGGTAAGGAGATCTTCATTGTCGTGGAGAAGATGAACGAGTTGGAGATTATTGCCCGTGAAGCCAAAAAGCTGAATGTGCGTCCTAACATCGGTATCCGCATCAAACTCGCTTCTTCTGGTTCTGGCAAGTGGGAAGAGAGCGGTGGCGATGCCTCGAAGTTCGGACTGACCAGTGCAGAGCTCTTGGAGGCTCTCGAACTGTTGGACAGGAAGGATATGCGTGACTGTCTGCGACTCATTCATTTTCATATAGGTTCTCAGATAACGAAGATACGCCGTATCCAAACCGCTTTGCGCGAAGCGTCCCAGTTCTATATCCAGCTTCATAAGATGGGTTATAACGTTGACTTTGTGGATTGTGGAGGTGGACTGGGTGTCGACTATGACGGTACACGCTCTCCCTCGAGTGAGAGTTCTGTCAACTACTCTATCCAAGAGTATGTCAACGACTGTATCTATACGTTTGTAGATGCCGCCAATAAGAATGATTTGCCACATCCGAATATCATTACCGAAAGTGGTCGCTCTTTGGCTGCCCACCATTCCGTTCTTGTAATGGATGTCCTGGAGACTGCTTCACTTCCTGAAATGCCGGAGGAGTTCGAGCCCGATGAGAGCAGTCATCAGTTAGTGAAAGACCTCTATGAGATATGGGATAATCTCTCACCTCGTAATGTGTTGGAGGACTGGCACGATGCAGAACAGATCCGCGAGGAGGTGCTAGATCTTTTCTCACATGGTATCGTTGACCTGAAGACCCGTGCTGAGATAGAGGCGATGTACTGGAGTGTATGCCATGAGATTCATGCCCTAGCCAAGGGCCTGAAACATATCCCTGAGGAACTGATGAAGATTGACAAGCTCCTTGCAGACAAGTATTTCTGCAACTTCTCTCTATTCCAAAGCCTTAGTGACTCATGGGCTATTGACCAGGTATTCCCCATCATGCCTATTCAGCGTCTTGACGAGCGTCCCACCCGTAATGCCACCATTCAGGACATTACCTGTGACAGCGATGGCAAGATTGCCAATTTCACGACAAACTTGCATAACACTCATTCTCTGCCTGTTCATCCGTTGAAGAAAAATGAGACCTACTATCTGGGGGTATTCCTCGTAGGTGCCTATCAGGAGATTTTAGGCGATATGCACAACTTGTTTGGTGACACCACTGCCGTTCATATTTCTGTAAAGGACAATAGTTATCATATTGATCAGATTATCGATGGCGAGACGGTGGCAGAGGTATTGGAGTATGTACAGTACCAGCCTAAGAAACTGGTACGTCAATTGGAAATCTGGGTGGCTAAGAGTGTCAAGCAGGGTAAAATAACCCTCGAGGAGGGTAAGGAGTTCCTTAGCAACTACCGCTCAGGACTATATGGCTATACCTATCTGGAATAAAAGAAAGAAGGCAATGAAGGAAAAACTGACAATTGTAAAGGTTGGAGGAGCTGTAGTCGAGGACGAACTGCAGCTCTCTCAGTTGTTGAATGACTTTTCAGCCATTGAAGGTCGCAAAGTGTTAGTACATGGAGGTGGTCGGAAGGCTACGAAAATGGCAGAGCGTCTTGGATTGGAGACTCAGATGGTCAATGGCAGGCGCATTACTGATGCTGATATGCTCGAGGTGGTGACGATGGTTTATGGCGGATTAGTCAACAAGAACCTTGTAGCACGGCTGCAAGGCTTTGGAGTAAATGCCCTCGGGCTTACAGGTGCCGATGCTAATGTCATCCGTAGCCATAAGCGTCCACTGAAGGATGGAGTCGACTATGGCTTCGTTGGTGATGTAGACGGTGCTGACGGTGAAATGCTGGGACGTCTTGTTGAGGCAGGTATTACCCCGGTTGTAGCACCGTTAACGCATGATGGCGAGGGTCATATCCTTAATACAAATGCTGATACCATTGCTTCCGAGACAGCAAAGGCATTGGCGGCATTTTATGATGTGACACTGATTTTCTCGTTCGAGAAGAAAGGAGTATTGAGCAATCCTGATGACGATGATAGTGTGATTCCCGTCATTACGCGTACATTATTTAATAAGTACAAGGCCGATGGCACTATCAGTGGGGGTATGTTACCAAAGATTGAAAATGCTTTGTCGGCAGTCGACTCAGGGGTCTCGCGAGTTATTATTACCCTTGCTACTGCCATTGATGGCGAACATGGTACGATCATCAAATGAAAATCATCAGTTTCCAAACTGACATCCTTCCTTTGAAGAACGAACTCTTCAGGTTGGCACTCCGCATCACCCAGAATCGTTTCGAGGCAGAGGATGTGGTGCAGGAAACGATGCTGAAGGTTTGGAAAGGGCGTTCAGAGTGGGACAAAATAGATAACATTGAGGCCTACTGCCTGACTGTCTGTCGTAACCTGTCGCTGGACAAGATGCGACATATGGACAATCAGGTGCAGAACATTGAGCAGGAAAGTGAGCCGGCAGACCAAAGCTATTCCGCTAACCCAGAAGAGCAGGCTGTTCAGCACGACCGTTTGCAACTGGTTCGCCAGTTGATTAGTCAACTGCCTGAGAAACAACGAACCTGCATGCAACTACGCGATGTCGAGGGCAAGAGCTATCGCGATATTGCCAACATTATAGGCATCTCTGAAGAGCAGGTGAAAGTGAATATCTTTCGTGCCCGGCAAACCATACGTGAACGCTTTCAACAAGCAGAAAATTTTAAGCGATAAAAAAAATCGCCGCTTGCTGTAACTTTTTCTTTTTACAATCGTCATTTATATAGAGAACCCAAATAATGCATATGGACTATAAGTACATCGAAGGACTGCTGGAGCGCTATTTTGCTGCTGAAACCTCTTTGGAAGAGGAAAGTATTCTGCGTTCTTTCTTCAGTCAGGAAAATATTCCTGCTGACTTGGAGCAGTGGCGTGCACTCTTTACGTCAGAGGACGTAGAGATGTTGGACGAAACTTTCGATGAGCGTATGCTGGCGATGATTAACGAGGAGCCACAGACGGTCAAAGCCCGTGAGATTACACTCACACAGCGCTTACAACCACTATTCAAGGCTGCTGCCGTCATTGCTATCTTCCTGACTATTGGTGGTGCCCTGCAAGCACCATGGGACCATAACTGGGACACTCCGCAAGACTATGCTGTCATACAGCAGGATGTTGACACCGTAGGAGTCCAACCCATTCAGGCTGATAATTGGGGCGAGGCTGTGGTTGGTGACAGTACGCAAGTACTCAATCCCAATCAGCCAAAGAACTAAAATGAATTTTTTCTATGCTTTCTCTATATTAATCATGTTTAGTTAAAACACACAGGAAAAGGTGAAACTGTGAAGTTTCAATTCTCTCAAAATTTTCATAACATACTAACGAAGAGCGGGCTGCCTATCTGAGATGTCAGAGGCAGCCCACTTCACTTTCTATGATGTTTTTTTCATTCTGCTTGTTTCATCCTGATGTGTAGCTGGAATAAGGCCGGTAGCAGGATGAGCATTGAGAAACCTACCGCCAGCCACACATGTGTTGCATCTCCGAAAATGTCAATCAGCTTTATGTCGGGATTAGGATAAATATTGTATAGGGCGTAAGCTGCCGAATTGTTAGCCCAGTGGTAGGCCATGCCAGGAAGGATACTGCCTGTGCGCTGATACATCCAACCTAACAACAGTCCGATGACAAAGGCATGGGGCATTTGTGCCGGGTTCATATGTATCAGGGCAAACAGAAATGCTGAAAGGGCTATCGAGCCCCATACAGGCAGAGACGAGTTTTTCAGCAATGACTTTAGTATAGCACCACGGAAGACAATCTCCTCACTCAGGGGAGCCAAAAGACCAATGCTCAGATATCCCCAGCGGTTTTGCAGTATCATGTCAAACTCTTGCTCCACCAGGTTGGGCAGATCTGGCATCAGTTCCTGTATCCAGGCTGAGGGGATGATTGCTCCCAAGGAAGCCACCACACTCCAACACAACACGCCCCAAGAACGGGTTCGCAACCAGCGTGGCGACACTTCTGCCCATCGAGTCAGCAGGAAGACGACAATCGTTATCATGCTGGTTACAGCCGTCACAGTAATCAATCGTTCAGTGGTGATATCCGAAATACCAGTAATGAGTTTCCATACCTGTTCGACAATGCCACCACAGACAATTTGGATACCTATAAAAATCAAGAGATAACTAATAGCTTTTTTCATAATAGTTGTTTGGCTTGTATTGCGTCTTTTTTTAGTTGTTCAATGAGTGATTCAGCGCTATCGAAGTGCTGTTCTCCACGCAGTCGGCAGATAAATTCTATGGTAAGCTGCTGTCCATAGAGATTGCCATGATAGTCCAGCAGGTGCACCTCCAGCGTTTGAGGATGCTCTCCGAAGGTTGGTCGGGTGCCGATGTTCATTATACCCTTCATCTCTCCACACCTGACGGCATAGACACCGGAGGCGGGAATCAACTGTAGCGGTTCGTCAGGCTCTAAGTTGGCTGTGGGAAAGCCAAGCCCCGTACCGATGTGCTCTCCGTGGGTGACAATACCACTGATGCGATAGGGGTGCCCCAGACATTCGGCAGCTTCACTCACCAGACCTTCTTGAAGCAGCTTTCTGACATGCGACGAGCTTACCGTACCTTCAGCAGGAAGTGCTCTGACCTCTATACCCAGTTCGTGACCATAGCGCACATAGTCGTCAAAACCTTCGTTCCGGTTGTGCCCAAAGCGGTTGTCGTAGCCAGTCAACAGCATCTTGACATGCAGTTGTTTTAGCAATACTTGTTCCATGAACTCGCGGGCAGTAAGTTGTTTCAGAGCCTCGGTAAAGTGTAGTACTTCTATGTGTTCTATACCCGTCAGGCGAATAAGTCGTAGCTTCTCATTCAGAGGGGTCAACATTTGCTCACAACGGGGCGAATGGTCAAAAGTGATGCATAGTGGGTATAGTCTGTGTTGTTGGGCACATGCTACTACTTGACGCAACACAAACTGATGCCCCTTGTGCACCCCGTCAAACATGCCTATTGTCGCTACATAACCTACCATCTCTTAACTTCTCAATTTCCTCCACGCTTCTCCTATCCAAAGTACAGGTGACGTACCGATAATTATATAGAGCCATAGCTTTAGCGATAATGGTTCCGTACGGAACATCTGACCGCCAAAGGTGACGATGAGCCATTGCCCGACGAGCACCAAAGCCAACACCAACAGGAAGCCTCGGCAAGCCCAAAGCCTGCGAAAAGCCGAGTGGTGCGAACCTAAGGTTCGAGCATTGAACAGGTTCCACCATTGCAGCATGACAAAGATACAGAAGAAGATAGTCAGTTCCTGTGGGTCTACACCCTTGATGCGTTCAAAGTACCACAGCATGGCAAACATCCCCAGGAAGAATAGTCCTCCAATGACACCTATGCCGCGCATCATATCCTTGTTGATGATGAATGCGTCTTTCGAGCGAGGCTTTTCTTGCATGACCTCCCTGCTGGGAGGCAGCGAGGCCAGAGCCATCGCAGCAAAGGTGTCCATGATGAGGTTGATCCAGAGTATCTGTGTGATGGTCAATGGCAACTCTGTACCTACAAACGAGCCGAAGAGCACCAATAACAAAGCCGTCACATTGACTATCAGCTGGAAGAAAATGAAACGCTGGATGTTCTTATAGAGCGAACGACCCCACATCACAGCCTGTGCTATAGAATGGAACGAGTCGTCTATCAGTGTGATGTCGCTGGCTTGTTTAGCCACACTGGTGCCAGAGCCTAACGATAGTCCCACATGTGCACGGTTCAGGGCCGGAGCATCATTGGTTCCGTCGCCAGTCACAGCCACCACCTCGCCACGCCGTTGCAGCAAGGCTACCAGACGTTGCTTGTCCGTAGGACGGGCTCGCGACATGACCTTCAGGTCACCCACCACCTTCAGTGCCTCTTCATCGCTCATGGCAGCAAACTCTACCCCTGTCATGCTCAATGCAATATTACACTTCGATGGGGCGACAGTGGATGACGACTCTATGATCCCTGCCTGTCGGGCTATCTCCAAAGCCGTTTCTGTTGTGTCGCCTGTCACTATTTTCACCTCGATGCCTGCCTGCTCGCATTGACGGATGGCAGAAGGCACTTCCTCTCGCAAGGGATCGCTGATGGCTACAATGCCTAATAGTGTCTTGTCCCGGGCGATAGCCAAGGTACGCATGGCATGCTGTTGCCACTCTTTCAGCTGACTGTCAGTCTGCTGTTGTTGTTCCTTCGTCAATTCGCACATGGCTGTGACTATTTCGGGTGCTCCTTTTATATAGGTAGTATCCCCTACGGTAGTGGTCATGTACTTGCGTTCGGTAGAGAATGGTTCCTGGCTGCTGATCGGGTGGTCGTGACGAATCTGCTGATAGTCCACACCTTGTGACACCAGCCAGCGCAGCAGGGCTTGTTCGGTAGGATTGCCGACTTCGTGTGTTGCTGTGGTGTTCAGGGCTATAGCCTTGAAAAAATCAGAGTCTTTTCTTATATCTTCCGTCAGGCATTTTACGTCACTAACCGTCATGCGGTTCTGCGTCAGGGTACCCGTCTTGTCCGTACAAATCACCGTCACAGCACCCATCGTTTCTGAGGCCTGCAGTTTACGTACCAAATTGTTTGACTTCAGCATGCGGCGCATGTTCAAGGCCAGAGCCAGCGTTACTGCCATCGGCAGTCCCTCAGGCACAGCCATGACTATCAGCGTCACCGCCATCATGAAGTACTTCAACACAACCTCTGCCATTCCAAGATAGTTATCCGTTTGCCACAGGGTGTTGGTGAGGATGTCGTGACCTAAGAAGAGTAAGAAACTGGTACATGCTATTGTGCTACCCACCTTGCTGATGAGCTTTGCCAACCGGTCCAGCTGTATGTTCAGTGGCGTCTTCACTCCCGTAATCTCAGTTGCCTGACGGGCTACATGGCCTATCTCCGTCTCGTCGCCCACTGCCGTTACCTGATAGCAGCCTCTGCCTGCCATCACCATCGAGCTTCTCAGCAATAAGTCTTTCGGATACGCCTCTTTCCCATCTCTCTGCAAAGGATGAGGTTCCTTATTTGTCAGTAGCTCACCCGTCAGTGAACTCTCGTCCACCTGCAGGTCTGTGGATTCCAACAACTTACCGTCAGCAGGAACCTCGTCGCCAGTCTCCACGATAACGATGTCGCCCACTACTATCTCACGACGTGGTATCTCTTGTAACCGCCCGTCCCGCATCACCTTCACAGACTGTTCTTCGCCCATTTGTGTCAATATGCTGAAGCGGCGGGCAGCGTCACACTCAAAGTAAAAACCCACCGTTGTGGCAAGGATGATGGCAGCAATAATGCCAAGGGTTTCTACAAAGTCCTGTTTGACAAACGACAGAGCCAATGACACCAGGGCCGCTACCAGCAGGATGCGTACCATGGGGTCTTCATATTTCTCCAAATACAGCCGCCATTTCGATTGCTGTTTAGGTGGTGTCAGCACGTTTTCACCATGCTCCAACCTGCTTTGCAGTACTTGGGCAGCTGTCAGTCCTTGTTGTTTTTCTTGCATAATTGGGTGCAAAGGTAGTGCAAACCGAGCGAAATGCAAAATAAATGATAATTAATTTGTTTTTTTTCTTATCTTTGCAACCAGTTAGAGTATCACTTATTCCTTAACGTTATGAAGAAAAGACATTTAGGTTATCTGTTGTTACTGGTTGCAATGACTGGTTTTGCTCAGGAGGTAAAGGTAGAGTTTTTATCTCCGGCAATTGTCCATGTGGTGAAAGGCAAACCTACTAAAACCTTGGTGGTCACAGCGAAGCCGGAAGAAGTGACCGTCACTCGTAAAGGCAATAGCATTTCAAGCAGTCTGCTGACGGTGAGACAGGATGCACAAGGGCATCTGACTTTTCTCACGCCTCAAGGGAAAGTGCTGCTGCGCGAGCAAAGTCACGATGTTGCTCAGGTTCGTCAAACATTCATACTCGACAAGAACGAGGCTATCTATGGTTTAGGCACCTTCCAGAATGGTAAGATGAACCGCCGTGGTGAGCACAAGCGCATGGAACAATCGAACCTCGAAGATTTCCAAAATGTGCTGCAGAGCATCAAGGGCTGGGGCATATATTGGGATAATTATTCTCCCACCCAGTTCGATGATGACGAGAAAGGCATGTCGTTTACCTCCGAGGTAGGCGAAGGCATTGACTATTACTTCATGTATGGAGGTTCTGCTGACGGAGTGATAGCCCTGATGCGGCATTTGTCAGGCGATGTGCCCATGTTCCCACTATGGACCTATGGCTTCTGGCAATCGAAGGAGCGTTACAAGAGTGCTCGTGAGACAGAGGGTATTGTCGACAAGTATCGTGAATTGCAGGTCCCACTGGATGGTATCATTCAGGATTGGCAGTATTGGGGCTCCAATTACCTGTGGAATGCCATGGATTTCTTGTCTGAAGACTTTGCCAATGGTCCTCAGATGATACAAAATGTTCATCAGAAACATGCTCACTTCATGATTAGCATCTGGGCTAGTTTCGGTCCCCAGACTCGTCAGTATCGTGAACTGAATGAGAAGGGCATGCTCTTGCCCTTCCAGACATGGCCTCAAAGCGGCATTTCACACATTTGGCCTCCTGTCATGGATTATCCCTCGGGCGTCAAGGTCTATGATGCCTTCCATCCCGAGGCTCGCGCCATTTATTGGAAATACCTGAAGACGCTGTTCAACTATGGCACAGATGCCTGGTGGATGGACTCTACCGACCCAGACTGTTTCTATCCCACCAGTGAGGACTATGCCCATCCGGTATATGGTGGCACATGGCGCTCCCTGCGCAATGCCTTCCCCTTGGAAACAGTCCGAGGAGTATATGAGGCTCAGCGCAAAGAGTATTCCACAGCTTCTGCCTCCTCACCTGTTACCTCTAAGCGTGTCTTTATTATGACACGTTCCTCCTTTGCAGGTCAGCAACACTATGGCTCCAACATGTGGAGTGGCGATGTCGCTTCTTCCTGGGATATGCTACGCAAGCAAGTGCCGGCAGGCCTGAGTTTCACGCTCACGGGAAATCCCAACTTCAATACAGATATTGGTGGCTTCTTTTGCAATGCCTACAATACCAGCGGACCTGCTTCTGCACCTCGTAATCCACAGTTCCAGGAACTCTATGTACGCTGGATGCAGTACGGTTTGTTCTGTCCGGTCTTCCGTAGTCACGGTGCTGATGCCCCCAGGGAAATCTGGCAGTTCGGACATCAGGGGGAACCTGTCTACGATGCCATTGAGAAGATGATCCGTCTGCGCTATCGCCTGATACCTTATTTATATAGCACGGCTTGGCAGGTTACCAGTCACAACGACAGCTACATGCGCCCATTGTTCAGCGACTTTGCCAGTGACAAACGGGTATGGGACATGACCGATGAGTTTATGTTTGGGCGTCATATCCTCGCTGCTCCCATTGTCGAGGCACAATACACACAGGATCAGATAGTCAAGGAAGATGCCATGACTGGGTGGGAACGGAAGCAGGCGAAGACCGTCGCTCCAAACCAGCAAGTAGAGTGGACTGCACCGAAGACAGTTGTGAAATACCTGCCCAAAGGTGCCCTGTGGTATGACTTCTGGACTAACAAGTCTTATCAGGGCGGGCAGAATGTAACCCTACAAACCAGTATTGACCGTGTACCCATGTTTGTCCGTGCAGGAACCATTTTGCCCTTGGCTCCTGAAATGCAGTATGTTGGTGAGAAGTCGTGGGACCAGTTGGAACTTCGTGTTTATCCGGGAGCCGATGGAAACTTTACCCTCTATGAGGACGAAGGTGACAACTATAATTACGAGCAAGGACTCTACTCGACCATCTCCTTCCACTGGGACGACAAACACCAGCTGCTCACCATTGGAGCCAGGCAGGGTCATTATCTGGGAATGTTGGAGAAACGTATGTTCACCATAGTCCTTCCTGACGGCACCACTAAGACCATCGAGTATGATGGTCACAAGCTTGAAGTGCGTCGATAAAAAACTCTTTGCAGAAGGTAAAAGAATATTTTTCGGCAAAATATTTGGATATTTCCAAGAATCTATGTAACTTTGCAACCGCTTTCTGCAAAGTATCGGACTTGTAGCTCAGTTGGTTAGAGCAACAGACTCATAATCTGGAGGTCCCAGGTTCAAGCCCTGGCTGGTCCACACTGAAAATCAGCAACTTACGGCGAACAATTTGCGAACAAAATGATATTTCATGGAACATTGTGCATACCTCCTGAAGGCTTTTGTATCTGCATTTTGTTCGCAAAATCCTCGATTTTTGTTCGCAAAGCGTAAAAAACTCCTTATTTGTATCTTATTTCTCTAATATTTTCGTACCTTTGTCGCTGGATTTCGCATTCGTGTGATACCCAAAGACATTGTGGACAAGAGAAATGGCGTTCGCTATCTCATTCAAAGACCTCGAAATGTAGGAAGTTTCAAGGAATAATAGTCAGAGAATAGATAAGGTGAACGTTCACGTTATAGCGTGGGCGAAACTTATCTGACTATTTTGGCACTTCCTACAGCCACGAGGGAAAGATATGGGTTGTTCACGCTTTCTCTATGCCCAATGGATTAGGAAAGTTTAACGCCCCGCAGCGTCATATTTCCGCGATTACGGCGTTTATATAATAAAAGGTAAAGACAAATAAGAAACGAACAATGAACAAGAAAACTATCATCACCGCCCTGCTCGCCTTTGTAACAATAGCAGGTTATGCAGGCAGTAACAAAATTACGAATCGAACCGATGGGAGTATTACCTTCGTCGTAGATGAGAATCTTACTCCTTTTGACAACCCATTTATGCGTCTGTATACTGGAGAAAGTATTGCCAAGTACATTCTGTCTGAAGAACAAATCCCAAAAGATGCACAGCGTATTATTGCTACGAGTTTTTCTGATGAAAATAACCTTAGGCACATGGGGAAGGATGCTTTCTACAGATGTGTTGTCGATGCCTATGCAAATCACCAATCAGTAACGCTCTCACCTGATATGGTTTGGCTTGTTATAAGTCAGGGCTTTGCCCGATACGTGAATGCACACGCAGAAGAACTGCGTCCCAAATTGGTAAACCACGAGGGGAAAATGGACTTGGCTATTTTAACGAACAAAGACTTGTTAACCGAAAATGTTGACTGGCCATCGCTGATTGACGATTTCTCGTCACAGATAGACAAATACACCAAAGACGGCATTGCCAAGAATATTATCTCCGACTTCACGACTACAGGCTCTGTCGAACGTGTGGCATCACAGATTACACTGATGGAAAGTGTAAAGTCTTATTTTGAGTACATTGTTTATCGCATCGCTTGTGGCATTCCAACCATCACATTGCAAGGAACAGTTGAGGACTGGCAACGCGTACTCGAAAAGACGAAGTGTCTGAAACAGTATGGCCTTGAATCCTGGGTAAACACTCTGGAACCAATACTAAATGAATTTATTCAGGCAGCTAATGGACATCCTAATCAGGCTTTTTGGAAAAGTATAGTCAAAAAGCAGAACATCACTGAGCTTAAAGGCGGAGCATGTAGCCCTGACAATCCTACAGAACTCGATGGCTGGTTGCTGAAGTTCTTTCCAGATGAGAGCGGTCAGACTCTTGACAAGGTAAAGCATACCAAGGAAATGCCTTCAGAATATGTTCGAGTCAATTTCAAATATCGAGTAGTCGATCCGGCGAACGGAAATCTCATCAGTGAAACACCGATGGAACTATGGGCAGGTTTTGTCGGAGCAAAGGTTGACACGACAAGCAATATGCTGATTCCCAAATTGGGATGGCTCGTTCGTGGGGCAGAAAGTGATGATGATACCTTGAAGGAACTCAAAAAGAATAACAATGACTGGGGCATACACCTTCGCATCCAGGAAGTGCCGGAAATGCTGTCTCAACTGGGTCATATCAAGACGCTTGAGCTTGTATTTACCGGAAAAGTGGTTTTACCAGAATGGATGGACAAACTGATAATAGATCGTTTCACGATAAAAGGAGAAATGAACGATTCAGAGAAAGCTGCTATAAGAAAGCGTTTTCCCCAATGTAGTATTTTGAAATGAGAGCAAAGAACATTCTATCTATATTGTTTATAGCAATATCTCTTAATTCTTGCAGCAGCGACGAACCTCAATGGGCTGA
>ONLU01000014.1 GCA_900318795.1 uncultured Prevotellaceae bacterium
AAGAGTGAGCAAACGGAGGCAAGCGTGCCTGACGCGAGCGTCATCCGTGAGTGATGGAGACGGGTTCCACACGTGACGCGAACGGTCTGCATAGGGGTATGGGAGACGTCCGCACGATGCAAAGAGACTATCCGGATAGCTGACGGAACCTATCTCCACGACCCACGCCAAGCGTGCCACTGCTTCGATGCCGTAGCTCATCGTGCGCTGACAGACAGCATCCCCGCCTTCAGTCCGTCGGCAGTACACGTCAGGGTTGCTGTCGACGGCTGTTTGCCACTCTGTATCAGCACCTGAGCCCGCCCGTTGAAGGCAGGGATGCTGAACGCACGGCAGGGCTGCCGGTCAGGATGGTCGCTGCCCAGGTATGCAGGGTCGCCATTGCCACAGCCTATGATGGTGGCGTCGCCCTCCAGCCGGAAAGTCAGCAGGGGGCAAGCGTCAGGGACGAGACGGCCCTTCTGGTCGTGAATCTCGATGTTGACCACTGCCACGTCATGCCCGTCGGCAGCTATCTGCTGGCGGTCGGCCATCACCACCACCCTTGCGGCAGGCTTGGTGGTCTCTATGGTCTCGGTCATCATGCGCTTGCCGTTTTTATAGCCCGTAGCCACCACACGGCCCGGCTGGTAGACGGTCTTCCACTTCAGGTGTCCGTTCTTCGGCATACGCTGGCGCTCCAGCCGTTTGCCGTTGACGGTGAGTTCCACCTCGTCACAGTTGCTGTACGCCCACAGTTCTATCTCCTCGCCCTCATGGCCTTGCAGGTTCCAGTGTGGGAAGATGTGCAGTGTGGGCTCGTCCGTCCACCACGACTTCAGATACCACGCCTCGTCCTTCCAGAAGCCGCAGTAGTCCAGAATGCCGAACTCCGACTCGTGGGCGGGGTAGCTGAGCGGGTTCGGTTCACCGCGGTAGTCGAAGCCCGTCCAGAAGAAGCACCCCGCCGCCCAGGGACGCTCCGCATAGAATCGCCAACCGCGCTCGATGCGGTTTTCGGTACCGTCCTTGTCGGCACTGAGATTCATGGAGCGCATGTGTCCAGGAGCATCGGCAGAGTCGAAGTAGACACCACGCGTGCCACAGCCCGTCGTCTCCTCCGTACCAACTATCTTCCACGTGGGATTCGCTTTCTTGCGGTTGTCGACATCGTTTTGCAGGATATAGTTGAAGCCTACCACGTCGAGTCCCTTGATCATCTCTACGCCGCCGGCATTGGCAATGGTCGACGGACGGGTGGGGTCGAGCAGGCGGGCATGTTCACGCATGGCGGCGGCTATGCGTGTGCCCTGGATGGTGTTCTCTATGCCCCATTCCTCGTTGCCACAGCTCCAGAGGATGACGCTGGGGTGGTTGCGGTCGCGGCGTATCATCTTCTGCAGCAGACGCAGGTGTTCGTCGTTGACACCCGCCAGGCGGTTCTCGTCGATGACCAGCATGCCCTCGCGGTCGCAGATGTCGAGCTGGGCCGGTGTCATGGGGTTGTGCGAGGCCCGGTAGGCATTGCACCCCAGTTTCTTCAGTTCCCTGATGCGCCACGCCATGAGTGCCTCGGGCATGGCAGCCCCCACACCGGCATGGTCCTGGTGCATGTTGACACCCTTCAGCTTCAGCGGTTTGCCGTTCAGCAGGAATCCCCGCTCGGCGTCAAACAGGATGTCACGCAGACCGGTTGTCGTCTCGTAGATGTCAGTCACCTTGCCGTCCACCTTCACCATGGTTTCCACCTTATACAGATAGGGGTCGTCAGGACTCCACAGATGCGGACTTTGAACCTTGGTCAGAGAACTTTGAACTTCTTGCGTCTGCTTGGGTTGCAGTGTCAGGGTAGTGGAGGTGCTATGGGCCACCTCCTTGCCCTCGGCATCGAGCAGCCGGTGCTCCACCTGACACGTCTGTGTCGTCAGCGATGCATTGTTCACCTCGGTATTGACATGGACAACAGCCTGGCTGTAGGGTGCCTGCAGTTCGGCATAGACAAAGGTGCCGAAGGGTGCCACGCAGACCGGTGACGTCTTGACGAGCCACACGTCACGATAGATGCCGGCACCCTCGTAGAACCAGCCCTCCTCCAGCGATGCGTCGGCACGCACACATATCAGGTTGTCGCCACCGTAGTTGGCATACTCCGTCACGTCGTACACCTGAGTGGCATAGCCGCTGGGCTCCTCGCCCATCCAGAAGCCGTTGAACCACACCTGGGCATGGCGGAAGATGCCGTCAAACTGCAACAGCAGTCGCCGGCCCTCATCGCCGGCAGGGATGTGGAGCATCTTGCGGTACCACCCCACACTGGTCTCCGGATAGCGCCAGCCCACGGTCTTGTAGCCGTGCGAGTGGCTGGCCTCGCGGGCATAAGGCAGTGTCGTAGCCCAGTCGTGCGGCACCCGCACGTTCTGCCATGTCCCGTCGTCGAACTTCATGCTGTAGGGCCCCTCGTTGTGTATCGAGTTGGCCTTTGTCAGGTAGTTGAAGTACTCCGTGCCGCACCCGAAGTCCTTCTGCGGGTCGGCAGCATGTCCCAGACAGAACTTCCAGCCCTCGCTCAGTCTTGTCTTCTCGCGGACGCCCGTTGCGGCCTGCGCCCCTACCGCCAGCACCATCAGTGCCGCCAGCAGCCATTGTCTTGTAGTTGCCATCATGAGTAGTATGTTTTGGCTTTGGTATTTCGTTTCAGTATTTCGTTTCAGTCGTCAGTCAGCATATCAGGTGATAGGTGCCTCCGGCCAAGGGCTTGACGACACCCTTCATCTCCAACGAGAAGAGCATGGCAGTGAGCTGGCCGATAGGCAGGTTGGTCTTCACGCTGATGACGTTGAGTTGCAGGTCGTTGGTCTGCTGAAGCAGGCTGACCACCTGCTGTTCGTCGGCGGTCAGGTCGGGAAAGAGCTGACGCTCTACGGCCTCGGGGTGCTGACGGGCGGTGGTCCATGTCATGGCGTCCACGAAGTCGCGGGCAGAGGTCAGCAGGGCGGCAGTGTTGGACTGGATCATGCGGTTGCAGCCTTCGCTGTGGGGCATGCCGACGGCTCCGGGGAAGGCAAAGACGTCGCGACCGTACTCCTGGGCTATGCGGCAGGTGATGAGTCCGCCGCCCTTGATGGCGCTCTCCACGAGGATGGTGGCGTCTGACAGGCCAGCGATGATGCGGTTGCGCTGACGGAAATTGTTGGGCAGGGCATCGGTCTGTGACATATACTCGGTGAGCAGTCCGCCGTGGCTGACCATCTGGGTGGCGGTGTCACGGTGGGCGGGAGGGTAGATCTGGTCCAGGCCATGAGCCAGCACGCCGACGGTGTCGTAGCCTTGCTCGAGGGCATGACGGTGGGCGCAGATGTCTATGCCGTAGGCCAGTCCGCTGACGACGAGCACTTGTGGACAGAGCTGTCGCAGGTCGCTGAGGAAGCGTCGCACGAGGTCCTGACCATAGGTGGTGCAGTGGCGGGTGCCTACGACGTTGAGGATATAGCTTTGATTGAGATTGGCAGTGCCCTTATAGTACAGGACGACTGGAGCATCAGGACACTGGGACAGGCGCTGGGGGTAGTCGGGGTCGCCCAGTGTCAGGGCGCGGATGTGGTTCTTGTCGATGAACTCCATCTCAGCTGCTGCCCGCCGCAGGGCGTCGTCCCAGTGCTGCATGGCTTGGCGCAGCCGAGGCGTGGTGTCGGCCACGGCATCGCCAATGTCGCGGCGGTGCTCGTAGACAGCTTGGGCACAGCCCATGGCCTGACAGAGGCGTAGGGCCATGCCCGCATTGAATCCGGTCATGCGTGTCAGCGCGATGCTATAGTAGACTTCTTCGCTGGTCATGGTGTGGGGGTGCTATTGGCATCGGATGTCCTTGAACTTCCAGTCGCTGGAGGGTTCGATGAGGTCGAACGTCGCATCTTCGGCAGGCAGGGCGGGGAAGATGAGGGCAAAACGCAGCTTCTGGTAGGGCCAGGGTATCTTGGTGAGGGTGGGTGCTACGGTGATGTTCTCCACACTGCTCAGGCGGAGCTTGCTGCTGTGCTTGCTGGTGATGTAGGTCTTGGGCTTGATGTAGATGGCATAGTCTGGTGTGTCGGCCTCGCACTCCATCTCAATGCGGGTCTCGGTGTCGGAGCAGCTGATGCGCAGAATCTTGGTCTGGGTGTTGTCCTTCTTGCCCTTGCTGATGGGGTTCTGCAGGGTGAAGTGGTACTTGGAGTAGTCGGACAGGACGACGCTGGGATTGTTGACGACGCTGGGGCCTTCTTCGGTGCGGCCGGCTTTGGCATAGAGGCTGGTGATCTTGGCAGAGATGTTCTTCTGGTCGGTATAGCCGTAGTCGCAGTTCAGTTTGGCAACCTCTTCATAGGTGTCGAGGGCTTCGCTCCACTTCTCTTGCTTCTCCAGTTCCTTGGCTTCTTCGTAGACGCCCTGGAAGGTGGCCTGATACTGTTTCTTCTCGCGCTCCCAGATCTCCATGGCTTTCTTGCGCTCGGAAGACTCGATGAGTGAGCCCAGCAGTCCGAGTCCGCCGCTGATGGCTGATGTGGTGTGCCAGTTGTTCCACTGGGCATTGGTGGTCAGGGCAGACAGTGCCATGACGAGGATTAACAATTGTTTCTTCATAATACTTTGAACTTTTTGAATTTTATGATTGCACTTACGTGAGGTTTCAGGTTTCAAGTTTTAGGTTCCAGGTTTCACTTTGAACCGCGGCAAAGCCACATTGAACCTTGAACCTTGAACCGCGGCGAAGCCGCATTGAACTCTTAACTCTTCCCCAGATAGGGGGCAAAGGCGCGGTCGTAGTCTTCGCTTTCGCCGAGACGGCCGTTGATGAGACAGACCAGCATGACCTTGCCCTTGAAGCAGATGGCTTCGTCGGAGGCCCGGTAGATGTCCTGGTGGAAGATGTACTTGAAGCCGTCCTTCTCGAGCCACAGACGGGAGATGAACTCGTCGTCGCAGCGCAGGGGAGCCTTGTATTGCAGTTCCATGCGGGCCACGACGGCATCGATGCCTCGGGAGTGCATCTCGGCAAAGCTAAGGCCACACTGCTTCAGGAACAGGTGACGGGTATGCTCGGTGTAGTGCAGGTAGTTGGCATTGTTGACGATACCTTCGATGTCGCACTCGTAGTCGCGCACCTCCATACGGGCTTCGAAAACGTACTTTCTCATATATTTTTTACTTTTTTATTCTTTTACTTTCTTCAGATACTCGTAGCCGATGCGGCAACGCAGGCAGTCCTTGCGGTCGCAGTATTCCCGCTTGAGTTGGATGAGGGCCTGTGAGTCGCCGGCGGTCTTGACTTCCAGTCCGCACTCCTGCCACATGCGGATGATGTGGTTTTGCTCGGCCTTCAGTTGCTCCAGAAAGTCGAAGGCCCGGTCGCACAGTTCCTCGCGGGAGGTGTGCCGGCCGTAGGCGAAGAGCATGGGCACACAGGTGTTGATGATGAGCAGGTTGATGGAGAACGGCGACAGGTGCTTGGCATTGCGCACACTCTCGGAGCCGAAGGTGTAGTGGGTCTCCCAGTAGGGTGTCACCTGGGTACGCAGTCGCTCGGTGATGCTTGCCATGTCCGTGCACTCCATGAGTTGTGACAGTCCGGCTTTCTGTTGGTAGTAGAGATTGGCCAGTTGTGATATACGGATGTGGGGGAAGTTCTGCGGACGCAAGCGAAGGAAACGCCAGCGTTTGTAGTCCATGGGTTGCAGTGAGAACTTATGAGCCAGATACAGATACTCGTTGCGCAGCTTGGCAAAGTAGCCTTCGTTCAGGGCATCTTTCTGGTAGCGCTCGGGTATGGCTTCCAAGTCCAGCAGTCCGGCTTGCCCCATGAAGATGGCTTCTATCTGGAACAGGTCGTCGCGGTGCTTGCCCACGGCCTGCAGGGGGATGTGACGAGCCCACTCCTCGAAGGCGTCGCCGTTGATGCCGAACCCGTAGTTGCGGGCCAGCGTCGCGAAGTAGGCTTCTTCCCACGAACCGCCAGCCTGACTGACCCGCTGTTGGATGGCTATGGTCTTCTGCTCCAGGCGTTCTGTCTGCAGGGCTGCCATCCATGAGTGGACGGTGAGGCGTGTGAGGTCGGGAATAATGCGGTAGCAGGGTGGGTAGGAGTCGGTCTTCAGCAGCTCTTCGTAGTTGTCGCGGACTGTGTCGGGAACAGTCATCACCACCTGTGGCACAAAGTCGCCCTTCTGGGTCTGTACGTCACGGTCGGCCTCGCCCACTACGTGCAACACGACATTGTCGTAGTTGGCATCCGTATGGTGGCCGTGCTGGTACCAATGGGACGAGCGGTCGTGTATCTCGACATTGCCCACCCACAGCGTGCCGCCAATCTTCACCTTGGCATTGAAGAAGTCGGGCCCGGCGTTACGGTTGTGCAACCCGGGGTCCAATACCTCTACGGGGCGCCCGTCGGTGGTCGCCATACCCGTTGCAGGCCACATCTTATGCTTCCAGCAGTAGTGTAATAGCTGTTCCATGTGTGCAAAGGTAATCATTTTAAGTGAAAAGTGAAATGTGAAATGTGAAAAATTGAACTTTTTCTTTCATTTCTCTCACTTATTTCGTAACTTTGCCCGTAGAAACATTAAAATGTAAAGTTATGAGTAAGCACAAAAGTGGAAAACGACTGAACAAGAAGATGTTGGTGGAACTGCTGCAGACACTGTTCCAACAGAACCCTAACGAGTCATTTTCGTTTAAGCAGATATTCAAGAATCTGAAGTTGTCGACACACCCGGCCAAAATGCTGGCGGTGGAGACGATGGACGAGATGGCGTGGGACGACTATCTGACGAAGACCAGTGAGAACTCGTACCGGCTGAACCTGAAGAACCAAGTGCAGGAAGGTACGTTCATCCGCAAGGCCAACGGTAAGAACTCGTTCCAGCCCGACGATGGCGGCAAGCCTATCTTCGTGTCGGAGCGCAACTCACTCTTCGCCATGAATGGTGACCGCGTCAGGGTGGCCATGATGGCTCGTCGCGAGAAACACATCAAGGAGGCCATGGTCATTGAGATACTGTCGCACAAGGTAGACCAGGCCGTCGGCAAGCTGAAGGTGGAGAAGGACTTTGCCTTCCTGGTGACCGAAGGCAACATCTTTGTGCACGACATACTGATACCTAAAAAGAAGCTGAAGGGTGGCAAGGACGGCGAGAAGGCCGTGGTGCGCATTACGCAGTGGCCGTCGAAGGACTCGAAGAACATTGTCGGTGAGGTGATTGACGTTCTGGGCAAGGAGGGCGACAACAATGTGGAGATGCATGCCATCCTGGCTCAGTATGGGTTGCCGTACAAGTATCCGAAGCATGTGGAGGACGCTGCCGAGAAGATTGATCCGGGCATCACAGAGCAGGAAATCAAGCGCCGCGAGGACTTCCGCGATGTCTTCACCTGTACCATTGACCCCAAGGATGCCAAGGATTTTGACGATGCGCTGAGCATCCGGAAGCAAGGCAGACTGTGGGAGGTCGGTGTGCACATTGCCGACGTCAGCCACTATGTCACGGAGGGGTCCGTGATAGACAAGGAGGCCGTGAAGCGAGCCACCAGTGTCTATTTGGTAGACCGCACCATCCCCATGTTGCCCGAACGGTTGTGTAACTTCATCTGCTCGCTGCGTCCTGACGAGGAGAAGCTCTGCTACTCGGTCGTCTTCCTGCTGGACGACGAAGCGAACGTGAAGGACTTTCATATAGCCCATACGGTCATCAAGAGCAACCGCCGCTATGCCTACGAGGAGGTGCAGGAGATACTGACGGGCAAGGACGGCGACTATGCTGAGGAGCTGCGCACGCTGGACCGACTGGCCAAATGCCTGCGTGAGCGTCGCTTCAAAGGTGGTGCTGTGAAGTTCGATCGCGAGGAACTGCACTTCGACATCGACCAAGACGGCAAGCCGACCCGTGCGTACTTCAAGAAGTCGAACGACGCCACACAGCTCATCGAGGAGTTCATGCTGCTGGCCAACCGTACGGTGGCCGAGAGCATAGGCAAGGTCAAGAAGGGCACCAAAGCCAAGACGCTGCCTTACCGTATTCACGACCAGCCAGACCCCACCAAGCTGGAAACGCTGCGCGAGTTTGTCACCAAGTTTGGCTACAAGCTGAAGACAGCAGGCACGAAGGGAGCCATCTCAAAGTCGCTCAACGCACTGATGGACGGTTGTCAAGGTAAGCGTGAGCAGAAGCTGATAGAGACTGTCGCCCTGCGGGCCATGATGAAGGCCAAGTATTCGACCCACAACATCGGCCACTACGGACTGGCCTTTGACTACTATACCCACTTCACGTCGCCTATCCGCCGCTATCCCGACACCATGGTACACCGGCTGCTGACCAAGTATCAGGACGGTGCCCGCAGTGCCAACCAGCAGAAGTATGAGGAACTGTGTGAGCACTGCTCAGACATGGAGCAGGTGGCCCAGCAGGCTGAGCGCGACTCTATCAAGTACAAGATGGTGGAGTTCATGGAGGATAAGATAGGCAACGAGTACGACGCCCACATCTCGGGCATCCAGTCGTACGGCATCTACTGTGAGATAGACGAGAACCACTGCGAGGGTATGGTGCCCATGCGCGACTTGGACGATGACTACTATGACTTCGACGAGCGCAACTACTGTCTGGTAGGCCGTCGCCATCATCAGAAGTACCAGTTGGGTGATCCCGTCCGCATCAAGGTGGCCCGTGCCAATCTGGAGAAGCGCCAGCTGGACTTCACCCTGGCTGAAGAGAGGGCAGATGGAAGAAGGAAGAAGTAGGATGGCTGATGTAAGAAGTAAGATGTAAGATGGCTGATGTAAGATGGCTGATGTAAGATGGCTGATGTAAGAAGTAAGATATAAGATGGAAGATGTAAGAAGTAATCATAAAGTTAAAAGTTCAACACGGAAATACTAAGCGATGAAAAAGATTGTAACCTTCGGAGAGTTGCTGCTCCGATTCTCAAAGCCCGGTCAGTTGCGGCTGACCCAGGGGGACATGTTTACTAGTAAGTATGGTGGCAGCGAGGCTAATGTGGCTGTGTCGCTGGCCATGCAGGGGGAAAATGTGACGTACATCACCCGTCTGCCCAATACACCTGTAGGGCAGGCCGGCGTAGAGAGCTTGGCTCAGTTGGGCGTAGATGTCAGCCATGTGGTGTATGGCGGCCAGCGTATAGGTACCTACTATTTCGAGCCTGCTGCCGGCATGCGCGCCGCCAAGGTGGTGTACGACCGTGCCGGTTCGGCCTACTACGACCTGCAGCCGGGCATGATACCCTGGCGTGAGATACTGAGGGGTGCCGACATCTTCCAGGTGTCGGGCATCACTGCTGCCATCTCGCAGCAGGCTGCCGATGCGACCTTCGAGGCACTGGATATAGCCGAGGAGATGGGCATCACCATCTCGTTTGACATCAACTACCGCAAGAACCTGTGGAAGTATGGTGCCAATCCGAGGGAGACGCTGCGTCGTATGCTGCGTCGGTGTGACATGATGTTTGGCGATGCCATAGAGTTTGACTGGATTTCCGAACATCCCCAGCCGCCGTTTACGGCTACCGACTCCAACTTCAAGATGCAGATACCGGAATATCGTGCGTGGTTTGACGAGCTGCACCGCGACTATCCCCGTTGCCGTCAGTGGCTCATGGGCATGCGTAACATTGTAGACTCGCAGCACCACACGCTGACCGCCCTGCTGTGGACGGACGGTACGCTGCTCGAGGCTCCTATTGTCGATATCCCCGACGTGGTAGACCCAGTGGGTGTGGGCGATGCCTTCATGGGTGGCTTCCTCCATGCCATCAGCCTCTTCCCTGACGACCGCCAGCGCCAGCTCGACTACTCGCTGGCTGCAGCCTCACTGAAGAACACCATCCCCGGCGACTTCAACTTGTCGACCGAGGAGGAAATACTCGACGTCCTGGAGCACCGCTTCAATGCCAAGACGCTCTACAAGACGATAGAATAGCGTTGAGGCTCTGTTCCTCATGGTTACTTTTTTATTGTAAACTCGAAAGCGAGACCGCCAGTGTCAGGAGTGCCGACCGTGATGTTGCCACCATGCAACAGTACGGCATTCTTGACAATGGAGAGGCCAAGACCTGTTCCACCCATGTCGCGACTGCGGCCTTTGTCTATCCGGTAGAAGCGTTCGAAGATGCGGTTCTGGTGCTTGGCAGGTATGCCGATGCCATTGTCCTTGAAAGTGAAGCTCCAACAGTCTGGCAACTGCTCGGCAGAGACTTCGATGGTGACGTGCTTCCCGGCATAGTTGATGGCATTGTCCATCAGGTTGCGGAAAATGCTGTATAGCAATGAGTAGTTGCCTTGGACAATGATACTTTGCGGCAGATAGTTGTGTAATGTGATCTGCCGGTGCTGCATGGTCAAAGCGGTCTCCTCGGCAATGTCGGCAAACAGTTCGGACACATTGACGCGTTCCATAGTAATCATGTCGCGGGCATAGTCCATGCGGTTCAGGGTCGAGATGTCTTGCAACAATGTTGTAAGACGATGAGCTTGGGCATTGGTGCGGACGATGAACTGATGCTTCACTTCGTCCGTCATGTCCGGGCTGTCCAGGATGGTGTCGGTATAGCCGAGAATGCTGGCAACGGGTGTTTTCAGTTCGTGGGCGATGTTTTGTGTCAGTTCGCGGC
The DNA here is from genome assembly GCA_900318795.1 of uncultured Prevotellaceae bacterium. Lineage (GTDB taxonomy): Bacteria > Bacteroidota > Bacteroidia > Bacteroidales > Bacteroidaceae > Prevotella. The sequence goes on from ONLU01000014.1 coordinate 10,642, forward strand.
GCATGCGGTTCTCCTTCTCGGTCTGCTCGCGACTGATGCGCTCGTCCATTCGCTTGGCATAGCGGAACAGTAGGAATCCCAGTCCTGCCATGACGACCAGCGAGAAGAGCAGCAGATGCCAGTCGCTGACTTCGTTGAACGGCATGATGAACTTGCGGTCATAGTCTTCGAAAAGAATAAAGATGGTGGCATACGCCAAGAATACGGCCATCACGCTGAGCCACATCTTCAGGCCTTCAGATAGTTCCTTCTTCACAGACAATAGCAAATTTTACTTTTTACTGTTCACTTCAAATGCGTAGCCAAAGCCCGTGCGAGACACCAGACAAGCGGCATAGCAACCTAGTTTCTTACGCAGCCGTGCCATGTTCACATCCACCGTCCGCTCTGTGACAATGACATCCTGTGGCCAAACGTTGTCGAGCAACTGCTGTCGGCTGAACACCTGTCCGCGATGACTCAGTAGCAGGTGCAGCAGTTCATACTCCGTACGGGTGAGAGCCATGGGGGCGCCGTCAATATAAATTGTTTTATTGGCGGCATTAACAACAAGTCCTTCAAACCTCAAGTGATCCTCTTTAGGGGAGGATTTCCTGTTAAGCACTGCTTTCACCCTGGCCATTACCTCACGCACGGAGAACGGCTTGGTGACGTAGTCGTCGGCACCGAGTGAGAACCCCTGCAAGGTATCGTCCTCTGTGTCTTTCGCCGTCAGGAAGATAATAGGAATATGTCCGGTTTCTTCATCCTCTTTCAGCAGTCTGGCCAGTTCGAAGCCCGACATTCCCGGCATCATCACGTCGAGCAGCAGCAAGTCATATCCAGCAGGACGATGTTGCAGAGCCTCTTCTGCCGAATATGCCGCCTCTGCTTGATACCCTGCCGTCTGGAGATTGAACAGCAGGATGTCGCACAAGTCTCGTTCGTCGTCAACGACTAATATTCGTTTTTGATTCATATCGGGTACAAAGGTACGAAAAATCTTCGACTATTTGCTACGTCGCATCAGATTATTGTCTGCCGAAGCGTGCCTCGACAACGTTGACAACATAGTCGCCGAGCTTCTCCAGTTCGTTAATCATGTCCACATAGAGTGTGCCGACAGTGTAGTCGTATTCGTGATTGTTCACTGCCGTGACGTTCTCGGCTTTCAGACGTTGGCGCAACTGGTTGATGTCGTTCTCGATGCGGAAGGTCTCGCGGATGTCGTGCTCGAAGCGGTGGCCGTGCATCACGGTTTGCATGCGTGAAAGGGCATGGTCGCAGAGCGCCATGAGGTCTTGCAGTTGTTCGGTCTGATGATTGGTGAAAGCCTGGCCGGACTCCTGCTTGCGGTCGAGCGTGCGGGCCAGTTTGTAGCAGGAGTCGCCGATAGACTCCAGTTCGCTGATCTCGCGCATCATCCGGCGAATCTTCTGTTTCGTCTCGTCACTCAGATGCCCCTCGCTCACTTGCTCCAGGTAGCGGGCAATCTCTATCTCCATCTTGTCAGTCATGTCTTCCTCGTTCTCTATCTGCCTGAAGAGTTCGGTAAAATCCTTTGGATCCGTCTCATGGAATAGTATGCGCACCATGCCGAACATCCTGCCGACACGCTCGCCGAAGGCACTCGTCTCCTTCTGCGCCTGAAGGACGGCGATTTCAGGTGTCTGTACCAAATTCGACTGGATGTATTGCAGGCGGAATTCGTCCTTGTCTTTTGTTTCCTGTTTCTCGGGTAGCAGCCAGCAGACCGCATGCTCCATCTGGGGCACCAGCCAGATGAGAATGGCCGTATTGATGATGTTGAAGCAGGTGTGGAACATTGCCAGTACCACGGGTAGTTTTGTGGTCTGACCGCCAAATGACGGGTCGTAGCCAACGATGCTGCATACCATGTCAACAAATGGATAGAACGCGACGAGCACCCACACCACGCCAAAGACATTAAACAGCAGGTGAGCCAGTGCGGCACGCCGTGCCTGTGTGTTTGCCCCCAGTGCTACCAGATTGGCTGTAGCCGTTGTGCCGATGTTCTCGCCCATCACCAGTGCAATGCCTAAGTAGATGGGCAGCACGCCTGTAGAACAAAGTAGGATGGTGATGGCCATGACGGCTGCGGATGATTGTACGATGCAGGTGATGATGGTTCCGATGGCCAGGAAGGCCAGGATGGTAAGGTGGCTTGAAGTATCGAAAGAGGCAAAGAAGGAAATCACAGCCTCGTTGTGTTCCAAATCCATAGCCTTGCCAGACGCACTCAGCATGACCAGCGACAGGAACATGAATGCCGTGCCAAAGAGAAAGTCGCCTGCATAGCGGTGTTGCTTCTTGTAGATAAGCATGATGCCGAGCATGAATGAAGGATAGACCACGTTAGTCAGGTCGACGTTGTAGCCCAGCGACATAATCCACGCCGTCAGCGTCGTGCCGATGTTGGCTCCCATGATGACCGAGATGGCCTGTGCCAGTGTCAACAGTCCTGCCGACACGAACGAGACGGTCATCACCGTCGTAGCCGATGATGACTGTACGGCGCAGGTGACGAGTGTGCCCGTCAGCATGCCCGTCAGGCGGTTAGTGGTCATCTTTGCCAGAATGTGTCTTAACTGCGGTCCTGCCATCTTCTGCAGTGCCTCGCTCATGATGCGCATGCCGTAAATCAGCAAGCCGAGCGAACCGAGCAGTTGCAGTGTGATCATTAGATAGTTTTGATTGTTTTCCATATTAATAATAAATTTGCTGGTGCAAAGATACGAGTAATCTTTGTGACTCTCAAGAAAATCGTATTACGATATTGTTACATTTTCCATTGCCTCAGCGCGATGCAACAAAACGCAATAAAACGGAAGTTGCAGCGTTTAAAATAAAAAAGCAAAGAAGACAATGAAAAGAATCGTATTGATGATGGCCTTGATGGCTGGTGTGTTGGGAGCTCAGGCTCAGCATGAAGTAGGAACATGGTCGGTAACGCCCAAAGTAGGTGCCAACTTATCGAAGTTGTCGGAACAGGAAATGATTTACGAGGGCTTTAACAGTCAGGCAGAGGCAAATGCCAAATACAAATTTGGTCTGACAGCAGGTGCAGAGGCCGAATATCAAGCTTGGCAGCAGGTGGCTGTGTCTGCAGGTGTGTTCTACTCGAACGAGGGCTATACTTATGGGAAGATAAAGGATATGGAAAAACTGTCGCAGAGTCTGCACTTCGTCAGTGTACCCCTATTGCTGAACTTCTATATCGAGCCTAATCTGCTTCCGGGTCTGGCTTTGAAGGCGGGTGTCCAATTAGGCTATCTGCTGTCGGCTAAGCAGCATTACGGTAGTGTGACAAATACAGTCACAGACAATTATAAGCGTGTGAATGTGTCGATTCCTGCAGGCATCAGCTATACTTATCGGGGATTCACGGCAGACTTCCGCTACAACATCGGTGTCGCAAACTTGTGCAATGTGGACGTAATAGACCGAAGCTGGCGTACAGGCTCGTTCTGGCTTACACTGGGTTATCAGTTTGTGCTATAAGAATAGGGAAAATATGCCAAAGAATAGGGAAATCCCTGCATGAATGTCAGATTATATTTGCATCTTTGCAGCGTCAAACCGTTTAAAAACAAAGAAGCGTATGAAAGAGAACAGAATGATTGGCGCAGCCCTTATAGCATTGGGACTGGTCTGCTTGGGGTGGTTTATCAAGGCTGGAATAGACGACTTCGCCAGCAAGGACCGCAAGGTAAATGTGAAAGGCTTGGCCGAGCGTGAGGTAGAGGCCGATAAGGTCACGTGGCCTATTGTATCCAAAGAGGTAGGCAACGACCTGCCTGGATTGTATGACAAGATAGGTGCGACGCAGTCGAAAATCAAGGCATTTCTGTTGCGCAGTGGTATCAAGAAGGAAGAACTGACGGAGAACGCTCCGCAGGTAGTCGACCTTCAAGCCCGTGAATACAGTGACAACAACAAGCCTTACCGCTATATCGTGACTTCGGTCATTACCGTTACCAGCAGTCAGGTGAAGCAGGTGCGTAGCATCATTGCCCGTCAGGGTGACCTGCTGAAGGAAGGTGTAGCCATCGTGGACGGCGGCTACGAGAATCCGGTGAAGTATGAGTATGTGTCGTTCAAGGAGATGAAACCGAAGATGATGCAAGAGGCTATTGAGAATGCTGAAAAGACAGCCCTGCAGTTTGCTGAGAACTCTCACTCAAAGCTGGACAAAATAGTCAGTGCTGACCAAGGGCAGTTCAGTATTGAAAACCGCGATGACAATACCCCTTATATTAAAAAGGTACGAGTGGTCACCACGGTAACCTATTCGCTGAAGGACTGAAACAGTTCCCCCCACGGGTAGCTGCCAGGTTTGAGTGTCACCAGCGTTCCGTTGGTGGCACTCATTTGTACGACACCAGGTGCCACTTGACGTTCTATCTGAAAGTCATGCCAGCCGAGTGCATTGAGTGTGGCCCATGCGGTGGCGCCGCCCTCGATGATGAGCTGGTCGGGGCGGTACAGGCTGACCAGCCTGCTGGCCATCTCTGCCATCACAGTGCGTAGATGGACGGCCACCTCCTTGCCCGTGCGGTGGGTATGAGGGATGGTGAGTATGAGGGATGTCCCTCCCTGACCAGGGAGCGAAGTGGTTAGTTGTGCCAGCCAGTGGTCTGCCCCCTGTTCGCCGTCATAGACCTGGCGCGGCATGGGAGCAACAGGTATGCCGAGGTTTAACGGTTTGCTCTGGGTGCTGCCACAAAGGATTAGGGTGGCTGGGGAGGAACAGGTTTTACAAGTATGACTAAATAGGTTCTGGGTTTTAGGCAGGATTGCCGTAAACAAGTCGGCAGCTCCGGCAAAGAGTGTCCGACCGTCGTCATACCGACCAACAATCCGTCGGATATCATCCATGCTTTCGGCATCGGGCATGATGATGCCTTTTGCTTCGGCATCGGGGAAACGCTCTTTCAGTGAAGACGTGTGAGCAGGGAACTCAGGGTCATAGTTGAAGGCAGTATCAGCGATGGGTATACCTTTTATATAATATATGCCATTGCGGATGATGCGCTCCTTCGAAGGATTGGCTGGCAGATAGACCGCTCGCTGGTAGCCCGTGACATCCATCAGTGCTGTGAGTTCCGCGACGACGTGGCCGCGAAGGGCAGAGTCGGTCTTTTTGAAGATGGGTGATGTATGATGGCTGATGGCTGAGACGATGCGTCGGGTTTCGGCCGCTGCGTCGGCTTCAGCCATGGAGCGGGTGTCGGTGGCGATGACGGTGGTGACTGCGACCGAGTCGCAGTATACGGGGGAGACGGCGGGACGCGAGGCGGTGGGCGAGGTGCAGACAAGCCGCGCCTGCTGACCATGGGAATGAGCTATTCCGGCTATCTCGGCAGCTCCGGTGATGTCGTCCGCAATGACTATCATGCAGTACTTTTTATGCTTTTGCCTTTTTGTCTTTCCTATAGATGGCCATACGGGTGGCATAGTCAATGCTGAGTGTCATGGCGCTGTCGTTGGCAATGCCCTTGCCGGCAACATCGAAGGCTGTACCGTGGTCGACAGAAACGCGTATGATGGGTAGGCCGAGCGTAATGTTGACGCCTGAAGCAGATTCCATCTTGCCCGTTTCCTTGTTCCAGTTGAAGGCGCATACCTTCAGAGGGATGTGGCCCTGGTCATGGTACATGGCAACAACGCCGTCGAACTGACCGCACTTAGCCTTGGCGAAGACACTATCGGGAGGTACGGGACCGTCAACATTGAAGTTGCGGCCTTTCAGTTCCTCGATGGCAGGAATGATTTCCTGAGCCTCCTCCCAGCCGAACATACCGTTTTCGCTGCTATGCGGATTCAGACCGGCCACGCCGATGTGTGGATTCTCAATACCGAACTGGCGGCAGGCATCGTCGATGAGTTCGACGCACTCGATGACGCGGGCCTTCTTCACCAGGTCGCAGGCCTTGCGCAGGGGAACATGCGTCGAAACATGGATGACGCGGATGTTCTCGTCGGCCAGCATCATGGCGTACTTCTTGGTGTTGGTGAAGGTGGCGTAAATCTCGGTATGACCGTCGTAGTGATGACCCGCCAGGTTCAGCGCCTCCTTGTTCAGCGGGGCGGTTACGGTGCCGTCCACCTCGTCGGTCATGGCCAGTTCGATGGCTTTCTTGATGTATTGGAAGGCGGCATTGCCACACTGGGCCTGCACCTTGCCAAACTCGAAGGTGGCGAGGTCGACACACTGCAGGTCGATGACGTCGATGGTGCCGAATTCAAATTTGGCCTCCTTCACGTTCTGGATGGCGTTGACCTGCAGGTTGAGGCCCAGCAGACGGACGGCTTGTCCGATGATGGCAGCGTCGCCGGTGACGACGGGGCGGCACTTCTCGTAGGTTTCTTTTCTATTGAGGGCGCGCACGGTGATTTCCGGTCCGATGCCGGCGGGGTCGCCCATGGTGATGGCTAATATCGGTTTCATATCTTCTTTGTTTTTGGGGCTGCTATGACATGGCAGCATACGGGACATTATTAGTAGAGTGAGTTGTAGATGTCGCGGGCGTCCTGCTCGGTGACCTCGCGAGGGTTGTTTTTCAGCAGGCGCTGCACCTGCATGGCGGCTTTGGCCATACCGTCGACGGCGGTCTGGGGGATGCCGAGGGCGGTCAGTTTGTCGGGAATGCCGACGGCAGCGGCCAGACGATAGATGAAATCGACACCACGCTGGGCGGTCTCTTCGTCGTTCTTGCCATGTTAAACTTCATGACCGAGGGCAGCAGGATGGCATTGCTGAGTCCGTGGGGGATGTGGAACTCGCCGCCGAGTGGATAGCTCAGGGCATGGACGGCGGCGGTGTTGACGGGACCGAGGCACAGTCCGCCATACAGCGAGCCGAAGGCCAGAGCCTCGCGCGCCTCGACGTAGGCGGGGTTGTCGCTGAGGTCGGCGGGTTTGTTGTCGCGAGCCAGTGTGACGGCCCGCTCCAGGTTGGCAGCGATGAGGCGGATGCCCTGCAGGGCGTAGATGTCGACCGACGGATGGGCGAACTTGTTGGTGTATGCCTCGATGCAATGGGTCAGTGCGTCCATGCCCGTGTCGGCAGTCACCTTGGCGGGTACGGTCCACGTCAGCTTGGGGTCAACGTATGCCACGTCGGCGATGAGGAAAGGCGAGACGATGCCCTTCTTCAGATGGTCGCGCTCGTCCAGTAGGATGGCGTTGGGCGACACCTCGCTGCCCGTTCCTGCGGTGGTGGGCAGGCAGGCGAACCACAGGCCCTTCCGACGGATGAAGCCCGTGCCGAAGCAGTCTTCCACCTGCTGGTCGCTATCGATGAAAGCTGCCACAAGCTTTGTCACGTCGAGCACGCTTCCGCCACCGATGCCTGCCACGCTGTCGGCCTGGAACTGGCGGGCTAGCTCGAGAATCCGCTTGAAGTCGTTGACGGTGGGCTCTGCCACGATGTCCTGGAAAACCTCAACGGCGATGCCGGCGGCCTTCAGCTCGTCCATCGTGCCTTCGATGAGCGGGCGGATGGGAGGAGCCGTCAGCACAAAGAGCCGGCGGAGCCCCATTTTCTTGTAATCGTCTGTGAATGTCTGGATGCAGCCCGTGCCGAACACGATTTTCTGCGGCTGCAAGAGTGTGATTGCTTTCATATAACTATATAATTGATATAATGTAAAACGGACGTACGGACTGATAATTTGTCATCGTCGAACTCATTCATGTGCATGACCGTCGAAAAACTACTTTTTCCGCTCCTCCAAGTAGCCCCAGATGGTCAGTTCCTTGTCGGCCAGCGGCGTCTTGAAGAAGAAACTGGCCGCGTAGCCCACCACGAGCACGATGAGGTGGCTGTAAACGCCCAGCATGTACTTATGGTGAGCGAAGTTCCAGTTGCCCAGGTCTATCAGCGTCTGCTTCACACCGTCGCCGTCCATGTCGACCTTCGTCGAGGTCAGCACGGCATAGGCGGTGTAGAGCACGGCGGCGGCAATGCCGATGTAGAGCCCCTGCTTGTTGGCGCGCCGCGAGAACAGTCCGAGGATGAAGATGCCGACGATGCCTGCCGAGAAGATGGCGTAGAGCGAGAACAGCGCGCCCAGCACGCCCTCGCCGCCCCACGTGATGTAGAGGCACGCCACACCGATGGCTCCCAGTCCGGCTGCCACCACCATCCAACGGCCGAAGCGCAGTTGCTGCTGGTCGGTGGCCTCCTTGCGGAAACGCTTGTAGTAATCCTGCACGGCAATGGCCGACAGGCAGTTCAGGTCTGAGTCCAGCGACGAGATGGCGGCTGCCGCCAGGGCTGAGATGATGAGGCCGCGGATGCCTATGGGCAGTTCGTGGGCGATGAAGTAGGGGAACACCTCGTCGGCCTTGATGCCCTCAGGCAAGAGGGGCGCGCCCTCGGCATGGTAGTAGGCAAACAGCGCCGTGCCGATGAACATGAACAGCGCCCAGATGGGTACCGACATCAGCACGCCGATGTACGCCGCCTTCTTCGCCTCGTGGTCGTTCTTGGCAGCCAGATAGCGCTGCACGATGGTCTGGTCGGTGCCATATTTCTGCAAGGCGTAGAAGATGCCGTTGAGCACCATCACGATGAACGTCAGCTGCGTCAGGTCCCAGTCGTAGGGACCGAAGCTTATCTTGTTGTATTCCGATGCAATGCGGAACGTCTCCGCCGGTCCGCCCTCGATGCCGAACATCAGGATGCCGATGCAGATGATGCCGCCGCCGATGAGCAGGAACCCCTGCGCCACGTCCATCCACACAATAGCCTCCATGCCGCCAAACAGCGTCAGCACGATAATCGTGACGCCCAGCACAAGCACAATCGAGTAGATGTTGATGTCAAGGAATGTCGCCAGTGCCATCGACACCAGGAAGAACACCGTGCCGGCCTTCGAGAAGTGGCCCAGCGTGAAGGCAAACGACGAGTAGAGACGGGCAAAGAGTCCGAAGCGACGCTCGAAGTACTCGTAGGTTGACAGTCGGATGACCTTGCGGAACAGCGGCACGATGATGCCTACCAGCGCCAACAGCACGATGGGCACCATCAGTCCCTGCACCAGCAGTATCCAGTTGTCGGCATACGCGGCACCCGGGTAGGCGAGGAACGTCACACTCGATATCAGCGTGGCGAAGATGCTGATGCCCACCGCCCAGGCGGGAATCTTGCCACCTCCGGCGAAATACTGCGACGTGTCTTTCTGCTTGTGGGCGAAGTACATGCCCACGACGATAGCGGCGGCTATCGACAAAATGACGATGATGTAGTCAATCCAGTGCATCATTTATTCATTTCTTAAATTACATTTCTCGTTTCTTTCATTTCTTTGACCTAAAGGTACAAAGCGACTTCAGCGATTACTCATTTCTCAATTGGGAAACAATGGCTTGCTCTTCGGCAGCACTCAGACGGGTCAGCGGCATGAGCATCCACGGCTCGCAGAGTCCTTTGGTCTGCATCATCACCTTCAAGGCCGTCAGACTCTGTCCGAGCGTACGGTCCTTCTGGTAAATCTTGGCTATCTCGTTGGTCTCGTCCTGCAGACGGTTGGCTGTCGCCCAGTCGCCAGCCACGGCGGCGTCGAAGAGCTGGCGGAACATCTCAGGCACATAGTTGCCCGTAGAGGGCACAATACCGTTGCCTCCCAGTTCCAATGAGTGAGCACTCTGCGCTGCCCAGCCACAGAAGTAGGCAAATTCGGGATGTGTCTTGGCAATCTCAATGCAGGCTGCCATGCGGTCCAGGTCGCGCTCCGAGTCTTTCAGTCCGACAATATTCGGATGGTCTGCCAGCCGCTTGATCACATCTACTGGAATCGACATGTGTGTCGTAGCCAAAATGTTGTAAAGCATCAGCGGACCGGTAATGCAATCGGCCAGCGTCTTGTAGTATTCGTACATCTGCTCTTCGGTCAGTGCATAGTAAGTAGGCAGTGTAGCCACGATGACGTCGGCACCCAGCGCGGTGTAGACCTCTGCCTGGCGTACCTGCTCGCTGAAACAGTTGCCCGTCAGTCCGGCATAAATCAGAATACGGCCGTCAGCAGCTTTAACAGCCGTATCCACGAACAACTGTCCGTCGGCCTGACTGACACTGTTTCCTTCACCCGTAGTGCCCATCAGCAGGGGCGAAACCTTATTCTCTGCAAAGAAATCAATAATCCGCTTGACAGCTTCTGCGTCGAGCTGTCCGTCTTGAGTGACGGGGGTCACCATGGGAACCACCACGCCACGATAATTACTCTTGTTCATACGCTTTAATTCTTGTTTTATATTTCTTTGTATATGAAAGACGTACGAGCATGTGAATGGTCATCAGTCGTCCTGGGTTAACGTTTTTTTGCAAATATTTCTATCAAAAACTGATACGTGGTATTGATATATTTTGTATCTTTGCACTCGATTCGATTTGTCAAAAGGGGAAACTTTTTTCGAATCGGAAAACAGAAAGTTGTCCAAAACGGAAAACTTTTGATGAAATGAGAGCCATCGAGTTTGCTCGTTTGGCCGAACGAAGAGAAACAGACCAATGGTCAACTTTAGCCATGTTTAAAATCCGGGAAGTAGGCCTAAAAGAGCCACAATGAAGCAACTATCAATAATAAAAATATACGATGGAAATTAAAAATTTTACCATTACGAAACGTGACGGTTCGAAGGACCGCTTCTCGTTAGACAAAATTATGAACGCCATCGTCAAGGCGTTCGAAAGCGTGAATGAACCAGCTGACTTGGGAACTGTCTCCAAAATTCTGAGTCATCTGGACATGCACGACGATATCAAGGTGGAAGATATCCAGAATCAGGTGGAAGAGGCTTTGATGCGCGAAGGATTTTATAGCGTTGCCAAATCGTTTATCCTCTATCGTCAGCAGCACACCGAAGATCGTGAAACGCTGGAGAAGATGAATTTCCTGTCAGAGTACATGGAGTCTGTCAATGCTGCAACGGGTTCCAAGTATGACGCTAATGCCAATGTGGAGCACAAGAATATCGCCACACTGATAGGAGAACTGCCTAAGTCTAACTTTATTCGCCTGAATCGTCGTCTGCTTACAGACCGTATTAAGAAAATGTATGGAAAGGCACTGGCTGACGAGTATATTGACAAACTGACCCACCACTTTATATATAAGAACGATGAAACTTCGTTGGCCAATTACTGCGCCTCCATAACGATGTATCCATGGCTTATTGGCGGTACAGTGGCTATTGGTGGTAATTCCACAGCCCCTACTAACCTCAAGTCGTTTGCAGGTGGATTTGTCAACATGGTGTTTATGGTTTCGTCCATGTTGAGCGGTGCCTGTGCTACTCCAGAGTTTTTGATGTACATGAACTACTTCATAGGTAAGGAGTATGGCAAGGACTACTGGCAGCACCCTGATCAGCAGGCTGATCTCTCGCTGAAGAAGCGTACCATTGACAAGATTATCACAGACTACTTCGAGCAGATAGTTTATACACTGAACCAGCCTACAGGTGCACGTAACTATCAGGCCGTATTCTGGAATGTGGCCTACTACGATCGCTACTATTTTGAGTCGATTTTCGGCGAGTTCTATTTCCCCGACGGCTCTCAACCTGACTGGGACGGACTCTCATGGCTGCAGAAACGCTTCATGAAGTGGTTCAATCAGGAACGCACCAAGACGCTGCTTACCTTCCCCGTAGAGACTATGGCGCTGCTCGTTGACGAAAATGGCGAGTGCAAAGACAAGGAGTGGGGCGATTTCACGGCAGAGATGTATGCAGAGGGACATTCGTTCTTTACTTATATGAGTGATAATGCAGACTCGTTGAGCTCTTGCTGTCGTCTGCGCAACGAGATTACCGACAATGGTTTCTCGTATACGCTGGGTGCAGGTGGCGTGTCAACGGGTTCCAAGTCGGTACTTACTATCAACCTGAACCGCTGCATCCAATATGCTGTCAACCACAAGATGGACTATCTGGAATACCTGGGTGGTGTTATCGACTTGTGCCATAAAGTGCAGACTGCTTATAACGAGAACTTGAAGGAGTTGCAGGCTCATGGCATGCTACCTTTGTTTGATGCTGGTTATATTAATATTAACAGACAATACCTTACTATCGGTATCAACGGCCTTGTGGAGGCTGCAGAATTCATGGGACTCAAGATTACACCTAATGAAGACTATAAGAAGTTTGTACAGAGTATCCTGGGACTCATTGAGAAGTATAATAAGCAGTATCGCACTAAAGAGTTGATGTTCAACTGCGAAATGATACCTGCGGAGAATGTAGGTGTGAAGCATGCAAAGTGGGATCGTGAAGACGGATACTTTGTACCTCGCGACTGCTATAACTCTTATTTCTATGTTGTAGAGGACGACTCTCTGAGCGTTATCGACAAATTCAAGTTGCACGGACGTCCTTATATTGAACACCTGACCGGTGGGTCTGCCTTGCACATGAATCTTGACGAGCACCTGTCAAAGCAGCAGTATCTGCATCTGCTGAAGGTTGCTGCCCAGGAGGGTTGTAACTACTTCACGTTCAATATCCCCAACACCGTCTGCAACGAGTGCGGCCATATTGACAAGCGCTACTTAAAGGAGTGCCCTCATTGTCATTCCAAGAACGTGGACTATATGACCCGTATTATTGGCTATCTGAAGCGTGTATCCAATTTCTCACAGCCCCGTCAGGAAGAGGCAGCACGTCGTTTCTATGCTCATGCGGAGGCTTAAGTCATGCTGAAATACGTTAACACGGGAATTGTTTTCCAAGAGATACCCGACGAAGTGACACTGGCAATTAATATTTCTAATTGTCCGTGTCATTGTCCGGGGTGTCATAGCAAATATCTGTGGGAGGATTTAGGTATGCCGCTGAATACTGATGCCATAGACGACTTTGTGTCACAATATGGTACAGACATAACCTGTATCTCCTTCATGGGAGGGGATGCCGATCCCAAAGGGGTCAATCAACTTGCGCAGTATATTCACGAATATCATCCTCAGTTCCATGTGGCCTGGTATAGTGGCCGCATACGCGTTCCTTCTGTGGTCAATAAAGAAGATTTTGACTATATAAAAGTGGGACCTTATATTAAACATCTTGGCCCCTTGAAGTCAGCTACCACCAATCAACGCCTCTACCGTCGTCTGATGGATGGTACTTTCGAGGATATCACTTATCGCTTCTGGCGCCGGCAGGACATGGCAATATAAGTCGGTAACTGCTGGTTTACGATACATGGCACTTATTGCGTAATAAGTGCCATGTATCGTGTAATAAGGGACTCTTATTGGAAAATAATATCAGCTCGCAATTTCTTTTTGATAGTTATTTGGTTCTATTGTAGGTTCTGTAGCCGTATACAATAATAACCAGGAAACAGATGAGCGGAAGAACAAATGAAAGATTGACCGCAGGCATTCCGAAAAGAGTATGCTGGTCAATGATATTTGCTTGAAGCGGGGGGAGCACCGAGCCGCCAAGGATAGCCATGATAAGCCCGGCGGCACCAAACTTGGCATCGTCGCCAAGTCCCTGGAGGGCAATGCCGTAGATGGTAGGAAACATGAGTGACATGCAGGCAGAGATGGCTACCAGGCAGTAAAGTCCCCAACGCCCGTCAATGAAGATGACTCCTAGTGTCAGTAATGATCCTATTACGGCCAAAATGCCCAGCAGAGCACCGGCATTAATGTATTTCAGAAAGTAGGTGCAGATGAATCGTGAGGTAACGAAGATGACCATTGCTATAATGTTGTATGTCTGTGACATGACCTCTGCCTCCTGCTCAGTCATCCCTTCGTTCATTAATACGCGCGTACCATATTGTATGATGAATGTCCAGCACATAATCTGTACGCCTACGTAGAAGAATTGGGCTATTACACCTTCTCGGTAGTAGTCAATCTTGACAATACGTTTTAGTGTGGCCAGTGGGTGAACGTCGTGATTCTTATCGGCGTTATGGGGCATTTTAGTAAACCAGATAACTGCAAACATAATGGCAATGATGGCGCCAATGGCCAAATAAGGAGCAATGAGTACAGAGAGGTCAGAGTCACGCATGGCTGTGAACTGAGCATCGTCCAGCAGAGCACGTTCGTCTGTGGAGGCAGGATTGAGCTTGGCCTGAATAAAGTTCATGGCAACGTACATGCCACAAAGCGATCCCATGGGATTGAAGCATTGGGCCATGTTCAGACGTCGCGTTGCCGTATCCTCTGTTCCCATCGACAAAATATATGGATTGCATGAGGTTTCCAAGAATGACAACCCACATGTGAGAATGAAATAGGCTACAAGGAACGGATAGTACATACCTGTCCATGATGCAGGAAGAAACAACAAAGCCCCTGTAGCATAGAGTCCCAGTCCCATCAGTACACCGGCCTTGTATGAATATTTTCGTATAAACATTGCAGCAGGAAAAGCCATGGCAAAATAGCCTCCGTAAAAGGCAACCTGTACTAAAGCACCATCCGTGACACTCATGCGGAATATCTTTGAGAAGGCTTTTACCATCGGGTTGGTAATGTCGTTGGCAAAGCCCCATAGGGCAAAACAGGAAGTGATGAGAATAAAAGGAACGAGATAGCTTACGCCGTCTTTCGATAGAATGGGTTGATTGTTTTTCTCCATGATTCGTTCAGGTAGTGTCGTTTTTTAAGTTTGGTTGCAAAGTTAGTCGAAATCAGTCGAAAATCAAAATAAAAATGGTATTTATTTTTCGCATATCTTAAAGAATGTTAGTTATGAGGACATCCATTAAACCAATTCGTCCTTTTAGCGTTAAGAATAAATAGATTATAACTCAAAAACATATAGATCAATGAAAAGACTTATTTTAATGGCTTGTGTGCTGACTATGGCTGTAGCTGCCAGTGCTCAGTATCCTGATTTGACCGATGAGGCCAAACGCTACATTGAAGACCAAAAGAAACAGTGGCAGGCTCATAGCGATTCTGCGTGGGCTGTAGCATTCCCTATTGTCGTAGAAGAGGCCAAAGCTGGCCGTCCGTACGTTCCCTGGGCCAGTATGCCCTATGATTTGCGCCAAGCTAAGATTCCCGCATTTCCTGGAGCTGAAGGTGGTGGTATGTACACATTCGGCGGACGAGGTGGTAAGGTGCTGACGGTGACAACGTTAGCAGACGATGGACCTGGTTCGTTCCGATGGGCCTGTGAGCAGGGCGGCGCCCGCATCGTTGTGTTCAATGTATCGGGTATCATACGGTTGAAGTCGCCAATTTATGTGCGTGCTCCATATATAACCATTGCGGGTCAGACGGCTCCCGGTGACGGTGTTATTATTGCGGGTGAGTCGTTCCAGGTGGATACTCACGATGTGATTGTGCGTCACATGCGTTTCCGTCGTGGTGAGACCTTGGTAACCTATCGTGAGGACTCCTTTGGTGGCAATCCTGTAGGTAATATCATGATTGACCACTGCTCATGCGAGTGGGGATTGGATGAGAATATTTCTTTCTATCGCCACATGTTCGACCTGAACGATGGTAAGGCCAAGCGCAAGACACCGACCGTCAATGTGACCATCCAAAACACGATTTCCGCTAAAGCGCTTGACACATGGAATCATGCTTTCGGTTCAACTATCGGGGGAGAGAATACCACATTTATGCGTAACCTTTGGGCTGATAATACGGGACGTAACCCCAGTGTAGGTTGGGCTGGTATTTTCAACTTCGTCAATAATGTGGTTTATAACTGGGTGCATCGTACGGCTGATGGCGGTGAGTTCAGGTCCATGTTCAACTTCATCAACAACTACTACAAACCAGGTCCTCTGACTCCGAAGGATACTCCAGTAGGACATCGTATTATCAAGGCCGAGAGCCGTTCTGAAGGCATGTTCCCCTTCAAACAGTTCGGTCGTGTCTATGCTGTAGGCAACATTATGGAAGGATACCCTGAGGTTACGAAAGACAACTGGAACGGTGGTGTGCAGACTGCTGATAAAGACGGTGAGATGAATGCTACAGAGAAAGCGCTGATGCGTTCGAATGAACCATTTGAGATGCCTTATCTTAAAATAATGGGGACGGAACAAGCTTTCGATTGGGTACTCGCTAACGCAGGAGCTACCATCCCTTGTCGCGACATCGTAGACCAACGCATTTGCGAAGAGGTTCGTACGGGCAAGGCATACTACGTGAAGGACTATGAAAAGGAGTTGGCTAAGATTGAGAAGAAGACCAAGGTAGCCCAGAACCCTTATGGCAATATGTGGGGACTGCATGACAAGTCAAAGAACGAACAAGGCTTCTTCAAGTACCGTCGTCTGCCCCTGGACTCTTATAAGGATGGCATCATCACTGACCCAAGACAGATGGGCGGTTATCCCGAATATCAGGCTTGGAAACCCTATGTAGATACCGATGGCGATGGTATGCCCGATGAGTGGGAGAAGCAGTATGGACTGAATCCCAACGATGCTTCTGACGCTGTTAAGGATTGTAACGGCGACGGCTATACCAATATCGAGAAGTATATAAACGGCATCAATCCCAACACCAAGACCGACTGGCGTAATTTGAATAACAACTACGATACGCTGGCTGCTAAAGGTAAACTGATGTAAGCTATGAAAAAAATTATGTTTGCGGCAATCCTGTCGCTGCTTACCCTAACGGTTAATGCACAACTTGTAGTACTGAATGACGAAGGGAGAGACTCTGCCTATGTGGAGACTATCAAAGGGCGTGCCCAGAAAATCGTCGACGGTCTTCAACTTACTGATCAGACGCAGGCAAGGGCGGTGCGTAACATCATTGCCAACCGCTACTTCCTGCTGAACGACATTCATGCGAAATACGACAAGTCACAACAGGATGCCCTTCAAGCAGAACTCTATAAGCATCACTTTGAATTAGCTTCTACCTTGGCGCTCTACCTGAACGATGATCAGATAGAAGCCGTCAAGGATGGAATGACCTATGGCCGATTGAAGCGTGACTATAACGCACAGTTGGAAATGATACCTACACTCTCTGACTTTGAGAAGCAGCAAATACTGATCTGGCTGAAGGAGGCCCGCGAGTATGCGATGGATGCTGCTGACTCTAAGGGTAAGCATTTCTGGTTCGACAAGTATCGCGGGCGTACCAACAACTGGTTGTCCTCAAGGGGATATGACCTGAAGAAGGAACGCGAACAATGGCAGAAACGGATTGTGAAAAAGTGAACAGGTAAAAAGGTAAAGCATGACATACAGCGTTCTTTATCAGGTAAAGAGTATGGTAAGAAGGTTTTTACCTTTTTACCTTTTTACTTTTTTGCCTTCAGCCATTTGGGCACAAGAGGTTCCGATGGACTATTCCTATTGTGGCTATCATCGTTCAGAAATACCCATCCCGTCCGCAAAAGTAATGGTCTATGTCCAGCCAGTGACAGGCGACAATGCACCACAGATTCAGGCGGCAATCGATTATGTCAGCCGTCAGAAAGCTGATAAGATGACGGGACTGCGAGGAGCAATACTGTTGTCGGAGGGTACATTCGAACTCAGCGACCCCCTGCGTATTCGTACTAGCGGCGTGGTGTTGCGAGGTACTGGACGCAACAAAACCATTCTCAAGAAGAAGGGCTACGACCGTGGTGCCCTGCTATATATAGAAGGTACACACGATATTGTAGCCAAGGACACGCTCAATGTACTGGCCGATGTTACTCCAGGTTCTTTAACCGTCAAGGTTGCCAATAGTCCCAGACTTACGACTAATAGTCGTATTACCATTTGGCGTCCTTCGACACAAGAGTGGATTGACCATCTTGGGTGTGCTTCCTTCGGTGGTGGCAAACGCATGGGTTACTGGGCATGGCATCCTGGCGATTTGGATATTCGATGGAATAGGCAAATTTTGGCTGTTAATGGTTCTACAATAACACTGGATGCGCCGATTTCCAGTAGTGTTGAGGCTTGCTGGGGTGGTGCCAAGGCCATCGTCTACGAGCAGCCAGGACTTGTGAGCGAGTGTGGAGTGGAGAACCTGTCGATGGTATCTGATTATGACCATGCTTTACCGATGGACGAAAACCATTGTTGGGATGGCGTTTATTTGGCTGATGTCGAAAATTGCTGGGTCCGAATGGTTAACTTCCGTCATTTTGCAGGTTCGGCTGTTGTCATTCAGAAGTCGGCTCAGCAGGTTACTGTTGAGGATTGTCAGTCCTTGCAACCCATATCAGAAATTGGTGGATTCCGCCGTCGGACATTCCTGACTTTTGCAGAGAAGACACTTTTTCAGCGTTGTTATTCGGAGCATGGCATCAATGACTTCGCAGTAGGTCATACGGCGCCAGGTCCCAATGCTTTTGTGCAGTGCGACAGTTATGAGTCGTTGGGTCCAAGTGGGGCAATCTCTTCATGGGCTCCCGGCATCTTGTTTGACGTGGTCAACATCGATGGCAATGATATTGCTTTCAAAAACTGGGAACTGGAGAAATTTGGTGCTGGATGGAGTACTGCAAACAGCACCATGTGGCAGTCTACGGCCTCAGGGCTTTTTTGCTATTCACCAGATACCTTGAACCGCAACTATTCGCGTGGCTGCTGGGGACAGGTCATGGGTAACGGTGAGTACACTGAGATGAATGAGCATGTTAAGCCTTATTCTCTGTTTGCTTCACAATTAGAGAAGCGCCTGGGCAGGGATGTTTCTCTTCAGTGTCGTGTGTTGGAACGCAATACCAATGCGTCGTCTTCACCCACTATTGAGGAGGCTATCAAGATGGCAGAGGAAGCATTGAAACCACGTGTTTCTATGCGACAATGGATTGATTCTGCAGTCTTTACAGCTGGTGTTTCTGCTGGTAAACTGCAGCCATTTGAGTATAAGAGTATTCCGTCACGTGATTTTCGTGCCCATCATTATGCTATTGTAAATGGATGGTTAGCCAAAGACGATGCCGTTTTGGTAGGTGGCAAACACCAGACACCATGGTGGAATGGACGTACTACCGATGCCGCAATGGCCAAGGCCAAGTATGCTTTGACTCGCTTTGTCCCTGGGCAAGAATGCTTAGGTGGTACGGATCGCATAGATTCTGTGATTGCCGAGATGCAGCGTTCACATACTTTGTTGTTCAGTCAGAACTATGGATTGTGGACAGACCGGCGTCGTGATGATCATGAGCGTATACGACGCAAGAATGGTGATGTCTGGGCGCCCTTCTATGAACAGCCTTTTGCCCGTACTGGTGGTCAGGAACTGGCTTGGGATGGAATGACCAAATATGATTTGACGCAGCTTAATAAATGGTATTTCTGGCGCTTGCAGCAGTTTGCAAAAAAGACAGAACCCATTGGTATGCTACTGAAAAATCAACACTACTTTCAGCATAATATTCTTGAAGCAGGTGCTCATTGGGTGGATTGTCCTTGGCGTACGGCGAATAACGTGAATGGTACACCTTTCATGGAGCCTGTCAACTTCACAGGGGACAAGCGTATTTTCACAGCAACCTTGTTCTATGATATAGAGAATCCGGTGTTGCGCCGATTGCATCGTCAGTATATTCGACAGTCTTTGGATGCCTACAAGGGGCTGCCAAATGTCATTCACTCCATAGGTGAAGAGTTTACAGGTCCTCTTAGCTTTGTTCAGTTTTGGTTGGATGTTATTGCTGAATGGGAACAGGAGAATGGGAAAGTACTGGTGGATTTGGCAGTGAATAAAGACGTTCAAGATGCTATTTTGAAAGATCCTATGCGTTCCAAAATAGTGGATATTATCGATATAGAGCAGTGGTTCTATCATAATAAAGGTGAGTATGCTCCTCCTGGAGGTGTAAACATGGCCCAGCGCCAGTATATGCGCAAGATTCGTACAGGTGGTGCCCGTTTCGAGGATGTCTACCGTGCAGTCAGCGAATATCGCACGCAGTATCCAGGCAAGGCTGTTATCTATTCCGCCCAAAAGCATCCGGAGATGTGCTGGGCTTCCTTGATGGCGGGAGGGTCGTGTGCGGCCATTCCTGTCAGTGATCAGGCGTTCCTTTATGAATTGTCGCAGATGTCACCATGTAGTGCCGAAGAAGGAACCTATTTGCTGAAGGGAGCGTCTGGTTGGCTGGTCTATCGCGATGCTGCCACATGGTCTGTCGATCTTGGGAAAGAGAAATACATCTTGTACTCCATTGATGCCAAGACAGGCACGATATCCCGTAAAAAAGATGTGTCGGGTACACTTAGTTTGCCAGACAAGGGTGTTTTCTGGTTACATAAAAGATAAATAAATATAGGGGAAATCAGGAAAAAAGCTGGTTCCCCTATTTTTTAACGATTTTTATGCCTGCTGTTCTTTTTATTTTCCTTATCTTTGCAGCAAAATACAAACTACTATTACTTTAAAAACTAATTGTTTATGGCAACTAATAACCTGAAAGACCGCACTCAGCGGTTGGTGGCTGAATTTTGTAAAGGCGATGATCATGCCTTTGCGGAATTATATGATATGTATGTACAGATGCTATATAATTATGGCTTAAAGCTGACCACTGATCATGAATTGCTGAAGGATTGCATACATGACGTTTTCGTTAAGGTTTATAGCAAGCGCAATGAGAAAAATGCCATTAATAATCTATGCTCTTATTTGCTGATATCCTTGAAGAATCGCCTGCTTGATGAATTCCGTCGTCATACTTTCTCCACGCCAAACGAAGTCGAAGAGTATGAGTATCGTCGTTCTGCTGATGACGTTGAACGGGAATACATTGCCCTTGAGGGAGAACAGAAGAATGTGGCTAAGGTGGCCCATTTGATGAAGAATCTGACCCGCCGTCAGCGTCAGGCTATTACCTTATATTATTTGGAAGAACGAAAGTACGATGAAATCTGTGTGATTATGAACATGAACTATCATTCTGTCCGCAACCTCATGCATCGTGGTATGTTGAAACTGAGGGAGGCTGCTGTTTAATGTTCATGGTTTAAATACATTTTGTTCACGGATTGATGACAATCCGGGTAGTGCTTCGTCTTGTTTATAGAAACAATGAAGCACGTGAAAAGAACTATTTACACCAAGGTCGAACAATTCCTGCGTGACGATGAATTCATCCGTTACGTCATGGATTGTGAACCAGATAAAGAGTCATATTGGGCATCTTATCTGACCGCTGTTCCTGAGATTCGTACGGCTTATCTGAAAGCCTACGACATCTTGATGCATTTGGACGATTGCGACCTGCTGACCCCAGAAGAGACAGCCACCCTTAAGCAGCGCGTCATGCATACCCTTCGTACCATTGCCAACTGACACCTTCTCCCCAAAAGGAAGTAATCTTCAAAAGTAAAACAAGTTGTTTTACTACCAATAACATACCCTTCATGCAGCGCAGACATGGCTTCTATCTGAGTAAAACAAGTTGTTTTACTTGAGTGTAGGTAGTGTAAGATTCAAACAAACCTACACTGCATTTAACAAGCTGATATTAAATGATTTATAACAGAAAGTGTAAGATTGTGGAAAAATAGCAATTCGAAAACGATGAGGCCTTGCCCAAATCTGGCTTTAGCCATACTCTCTACCCAGCGTCTCAATCAGTGAACTCCAGGGTGAGCTGGCCATCGCCCAGCATGTTAAAGGTTTTCCGGTGAAATGGGGTGATTCCGTACTTACGGATGGCCTCACGATGCTTTTTGGTGGGATAGCCTTTATTGGATAGCCAGTCGTATTGGGGATAGGTCTGGGCCAACTGGTCCATATAGTCATCACGATAAGTCTTTGCCAGGATGGATGCTGCGGCAATGCTGAGGTATTTTCCATCACCCTTTACGATGGTAGTATGAGGTAGGTTTTGGTAAGGCTTAAACCGGTTACCGTCAACAATGATGGCCTCGGGACGGACTTTCAGCTGGTCCAAAGCGCGGTGCATGGCTAGTATGGAGGCATTCAGAATGTTCATCTTGTCAATCTCATCGGGAGTCACTACACCTATAGCCCAGGCGATAGCGTCATGTTCGATGATTTCACGTAGCTGCTTGCGGCGTTTGTCCGTCAGCTGTTTTGAGTCGTTTAACTCTGCATTCTGATAATCTTCTGGGAAGATGACGGCAGCAGCATATACGCTGCCTGCCAGACAGCCTCGTCCAGCCTCGTCACAGCCTGCCTCTACTTTTCCTTGATAGTAATGACTTTCCAGCATTTAACTTCAAAGTTTGCGTTAGAACATCTGACTCACGCGGCGAATACCTTCAGTGAGGATGTCAATTTCTTCGCGGGTGTTATAGAGAGCAAAAGACGCGCGAACCGTTCCTGAAATTCCAAGACGATCCATTAGAGGTTGGGCACAATGGTGACCAGTACGAACGGCAATACCCAGACGATCGAGTAATGTACCCATATCTAAATGGTGAATATTGCCAACCAAGAAGGATGCTACTGCGTCTTTGTGATCAGCCTCACCAAAAATTCTGATTCCATCGATGGTCTTCAGTCGCTCCATGCAGTAGCGCGTAAGGTCTTGCTCATGGGCTTCGATGGCTTCAAAGCCCAAACCGTTTAGATAGTTGATGGCGGTAGCCAGGCCATGAGTTGCTACATAATCAGGTGTGCCGGCTTCAAACTTGAAGGGCAGGCGCTCAAATGTGGTTCGCTCCCATGAGACCTTGTCTATCATCTCACCGCCACCCTGATAGGGAGGCAACTTCTCCAGCCAACTCTCTTTACCGTACAATACACCAATGCCAGTGGGACCATACATCTTATGCCCGCTGAAGGCCATGAAGTCGCAATCCAGTTGCTGAACGTCGATTTTCATGTGAGGGGCACTCTGTGCTGCGTCCACCATGACAGGTATTCCGTGTTCGTGGGCTTTCTGTACAATATATGGTAAATTATTGATAGTTCCCAAGACATTGCTGATGTGGGCGATACTGACGATTTTGGTCTTTTCCGTTATGAAATCATCTATTTCATCGAGAATCAGCTCGCCCTTGTCGCTGATGGGCAAGTGGCGGACAACAATACCTCTGCGCTGTGCCTGGAGTTGCCAGGATACAATGTTAGAGTGGTGCTCCATATCACTTACCAGCACTTCATCCCCCTCCTTCATTTGTGACTCACAGAATGAAGAGGCAATGAGGTTGATTGCTTCAGTGGTGCCACGAGTGAAGACAATTTCTTCCGTTTTCTTGGCATTGATGAATTGCCGTACACATTCTCGGGCTGCTTCATGCAGATCAGTTGCCTGTTGCGACAAGTAATGTACTCCTCGATGGACGTTTGCATTCACATTCAGGTATTCTTCGCGCATGGCATCCAGTACGCATAATGGTTTCTGTGTAGTAGCAGCATTGTCTAAGTAGACCAATGGCCTGCCATACACCTGACGGGATAGGATGGGGAAGTCGTCACGTATCTTCTTGATATCGTACATCTTTATTATTGTTTTATTTTCGGTTTGCAAAGTTACGAATTATTTCGTATATTTGCACCCAGAATGAAGATTTTTTGGTTTTTAAGCATTGCTTTGCTGTTGTCGGGATGTGCTACGACGCATAGCGGGAGAGTAGCTATGATGGGCGGTGGCAGCCTTTATTATGAAGAACGGGGTAAGGGCGAACCATTACTCCTTTTACATGGTCATTCTCTGGATGGCCACATGTGGGACGAACAGTGGAAACCGCTTTCCAGACATTTTCGTCTCATACGATTGGACTTTCGCGGCTATGGGCGTTCCAGTGAACAGCGTGAAGATTTGCAGTTCTGTCATGTAGATGATGTGGTGACGCTGATGGATTCTCTGCGGATTCAAAGAGCACACGTAGTAGGACTCTCGATGGGGGCTTTTGTGGCTGGCGACATGTTGGCTATGTATCCAGAGCGGCTACTGACTTGTACTTTAGCCAGTGGAGGAATCAGAAGTTCGAAAGGACCCAGTGAACCGATGGATTCGGCAGAAAGTGCTAAGCGAGATAGTGAGATTGCTGTGTTAAAAGCGAAAGGTGTCGATCAGATGAAGTCGGAATGGATTGAGCAACTGATGTCCAGCGGTGGTAGCCATCGTGAGCGAATGAGAAAGCCGTTGACTCAAATGATACAAGCCTGGTCGGCTTGGCAACCGTTTCATAAGGAAGTCCGTTTGTTCTATGGGAAGGATGCTTGGGCGCATCTCAAGCAACGGGGGCAGGTTGATGTGCCTGTGCTCTGCATTCGTGGAGCCAATGAACTCAAAGGGAAGCATAGTCGGCCCGCTGAACTGAAATATACGAAAAATGGTCATTTTGTCGTCATTGAAGACTGTGGCCATATGCTAAATATGGAACGGCCAAACGAGTTCAACCGTTCCATATTAGAGTTTATCAATAGTCAGAAATATTAATAGTTGCCTAAGGCACCAATGCTTTGCGGCATCCAAACTTCCATGAGACCAGGACCACGATGGTTCCATGCGTAGTAAGGCACCATGGTCAGTGTGGCATCCTTCGTTACTACCTTGCCTTGGTCATTTGTGTCGACAGCCTGTCCGTCAACGGTGATGGCAGTCACATTGAACGTCACATCGCGTTTCCCGACAATCTGACGGTTTGCAATGGTGAAATGAGGTTGGCGAGGCATCAGGAAGTTAAAGATGTTGAAACCAGCATTGTCAGCACCTTCGGCACAATATACTAATGGTCCTCTCTCAACGGCTATGCGACCCCGGTCGTCGGCTACATGTCCATTGGCTTTGACAGTGCGGACAGGCATGTCGAAATGCAGTTGTATGATGTCTCCCTTTTTCCATTTGTTATTAATAGCCAGATAGCCTTTTTCGGTTTTGATATTTACATTGTGACCGTTGACGGTGCAACGTACAGTGGGCAGCACGTCGTCGCTATAACGATAGAGGTCTGAGGGAACCGGTTTCCCGGTAGCCCATCCGGGGATACGAATCATCATGGTGAAATCCTTAGCCTTGTTCTGTACCATCTTAATGGTGATGTCACCATCCCAAGGATAGTTGGTGGTTTGTTCCAATACCACGTTCTTTCCACCTATTTGGATGGTTGCCGTATTGCCTGCAAATAGGTTTACATAGACTTTGCGGTCCTTGACGGCATACATGTAGCCAGGGAACGAAGGGATGAAGCGGCAAAGGTTTGATGGACAGCAGGCACAGCCAAACCACGGCTGGCGTTCCACGGTGTTGTCGGCATTGAAGGCATACTTACCGTCGCTCGACAGTGGGTTAGGGTAGAAGAAACGGCCTCCGTCTACCGACATGCCACTGATGACACCATTGTACAATGTGCGCTCCATGCAGTCGATATATTTAGCATCGCCGTGTAGCAGGAACATGCGGTGGAACAGGTAAACCATTGAGATGGCTGCACAGGTCTCGTTATATGATGTCAGGTTGGGCAGTTCATAGTCTGCACCGAAAGCCTCACCGGCATGACGGGCACCCACACCACCTGTAATATAGTACTTCTTGGATACAATGTTCTGATAGATGGCGTCAATGGCCTTCAGATAGTCTTGGTCACCTGTCAGGGCTGCTACGTCAGCCATGCCGGCATACATATAACCAGCACGGACGGCATGCCCCCAGGCTTCCTTCTGCTCTGTGACAGGTTTGTCGCTTTGCGAGTAGAGGTCGCGGCGACCGGTTTTTCCACGATAGTCCAGCAGAAATTTAGCCTCATCCAGATATTTCTGTTCACCAGTCAGCACAAACAAACGGGCCAAAGCCATCTCGGCTATCTGATGTCCTGGTACGATGCAGGCCTGTCCCTCACGGGCGCCTACCTCGCGTACCACGCAGTCAGCATAACGCTTGGCAATATTCAGGAACTTGTCACTTCCCGTAGCCTGATAGTGTGCACAGGCTGCATCGACCATGTGGCCCAGGTTGTATAGTTCATGGCTGAGAAAATCCTCTGTTTCCCAGCGTTTCTTACCAGACCAATGGTGCGGATGTTCAGGGTTAATGGTTCGGGCTGTATAAAGATAGCCGTCTGGTTCCTGTGCAGCAGCGACAATGTCAAGCACAGAGTCGATATAGGCAGTAAGTTTCTTGTCAGGATAGGTTTGCAACACGTAGCTGGCGCCCTCAATGGTTTTGTAGACGTCAGTATCGTCAAACGAGAATCCCATGAATTTTGACACATCCCATTTGGGCGTCTTCAGCCCCTCGTGCCCAGGGTGCTGCAGGGTGTAGGCCGCCATGTTGAAATTCTCGTAACGGTGTGTCTCCTCACATTTCTGGAAAGCCAGGGGGATGGTAACTTCACGGGCTGCATGGATGCGATCTCCCCAGAATGTGTTGGGAGTAACCTTTACAGCAGTAAATGGAACTTGGGTAATAGGATAGCCGTTTGAACGGTTCTGAGCCTGCATGGTCATGGTCAGACCCAAGGCGATGATAATAGATGTCAGTCGTTTCATGTTTTTTTCGTTGTTTTTGTTTATGGGATACAAAGATAGTGATTTAGTTACAAACCGCCAAACATTTCGTCTAATAATAAATAATATATGTAACATGGCAAAACGTTTTTGTTTCTTATTCCTTTTGCTGACGACCGTTTTTTCGCTGTCAGCCCAGCGTGAAGTATATGTGTCCACCTCCTTCCATGAGCCGGCAACCGACGGTCTGAGGTTCATCTACAGCTATGATGGTTGGCACTGGGACTCCATTCCCGGCACGTGGCTGAAGCCTGAGGTGGGCAAACAGCGTGTCATGCGTGATCCAAGCATCATCCGTACCCCCGATGGCACGTTCCACCTCGTTTGGACCAGTTCCTGGCGTGGTGACCGCGGCTTTGGCTATGCTTGTTCCAAGGACTTGAAGCATTGGAGTGATCAGCGTTTCATCGAGGTGATGACTGATACCGCGACCGTCAATGTGTGGGCACCAGAACTCTTTTGGGATGACGAACGCCAACAAGCCGTTATCATCTGGGCTTCGTGCATACCCGGTAAGTTCCCTGACGGACAGGAGGAACACAAGAACAACCATCGCCTGTATTTTACTACAACGAAGGATTTCAAGACCTTTGCCCCCACGAAGTTGATGATTGATCCTGGTTTCTCATGCATCGATGCCACATTGGTCAAGCGTGGCAAGCGTGACTATGTGATGGTACTGAAGGACAACACCCGCCCAGAGCGCGACATCAAGGTGGCCTATGCCAAGTCGCCCTACGGTCCTTGGTCAAAAGCCTCAGAGCCTTTTACCGGCAAGATGATGGAAGGTCCAACGACTGCCAAAGTCGATGGCGGATGGCTCATCTATTATGACCGATATGAACTGAAGGACTTCGGTGCTCATTTTACCAAGGACTTTGTCAAGTTCGAGGATGTTTCCAAGCAGGTTCGCGTCCCTGTGCTACACAAGCATGGTACCATCTTCAAGGCTGACGAGCGTGTGGTCTACAACCTGCTTCATGCCAACGATCGCGTCCACTATACCGGCACCACGCTTAGCAACCCAGAGCGCCATGACGGTGGCTTGTCACCTGTGGTTGGTGTTCATAACATCCAGATACTACGAGCCAATCGCGAACATCCCACCCGTGCCAACAACGATGGTTGGACATACAACCACCAGCCTATGATGGCCTATTGGAATAACCGTTTCTACTTGCACTATCTCTGTGACCCCAGCGATGAGCACATTCCACCTTCGCGTACTATGCTCCAGACTTCAGTAGACGGCTATGGGTGGACAGAACCCGTGATATTGTTTCCCGAAATGAAGGTGCCAGAAGGTTTTCAGAAGCCCGGGCGTCCGGAGAAGGCACACGACCTCATTGCCATCATGCACCAACGTGTGGGGTGGTATATATCCAAGAGTGGTCAACTTTATGCCCTTGGCAACTATGGTGTCGCCTTTGATCGTAAGGACGATCCCAACGACGGCAATGGTATAGGACGAGTCATTCGTGAGGTGAGGAAAGACGGCACTTTCGGCCCCATCTATTTCATTTATCTGAACCATACCTACAAGTCTTACAAGACAGCCTTCCCTTATTACACCAAGGCCGACAAGGCCACGCGTAAGGCCTGTGAGGAGATTTTGGCTAACCCGCGTTATCGTATGCAGTGGGTGGAGGAGGCTGACCGCAACGACCCGCTGATTCCGTTGCACAAGGAGTATAAAGCCTATTGCGACTATACCTTGCCTGACGGCCGTATTGCTTCGCTGTGGAAGCACGCTCTGACCAGCATCAGCGACGATGGAGGCCAGACGTGGGCACAACCCGTCAATCGTGCACAGGGCTTTGTTAACAGCAATGCCAAGATATGGGGGCAACGCCTCTCCGACGGCACCTATGCCACCATCTACAATCCTTCGGAATATCGCTGGCCACTGGGTATCAGCCTCTCTGAGGATGGTCTGAACTATACTACGCTGAACCTCGTTCAGGGCGAAGTGCCCCCAATGCGCTATGGCGGCAACTACAAGTCTTATGGTCCGCAGTATGTGCGTGGCATTCAGGAGGGCAATGGTGTGCCCAAGGATTCCGACCTTTGGGTTGCCTACTCCATGAACAAGGAAGACATGTGGGTGGCCCACATCCCTGTGCCCGTTCAAACGGAGGCACATAGCCATGCAGACGGTAGCGAGTTTCGTGTAAACGGACTTGCTGAGCTCGCTGGTTGGAATCTCTATTCGCCAGTCTATGCCCCCGTGTCTTTGGCAGATGGCTGGCTGACGCTTCGCGACAGCGATCCCTTCGATTACGCCCGTGTGGAGCGGAAGATTCCTGCCACGAAGGAGTTGGAGGTTGTATTTGACCTTCGCGCAGGGCAAAATAATACAGGTCTTTTGCAGATTGAGTTCCTCGACCAGCATGGCACAGCCTGTTCGCGCATCGAGCTGACTGACGAGGGCTTGATGCGATGTAAAGGTGGAGCCCGCTATGGAGGCTTGGGCAAATATGAAGCCAATACAGTCTATCGCGTGAAAGCTGTCCTCAGTGTCAGCCGACGCCTTATCGAGGTTTATGTCAATGACAAGAAGGCCGGCCAGCGCATGTTCTTTGCCCCGGTGGAGAGCATTGAGCGTGTGATGTTCCGTACAGGAGCCCGTCGAACCTTCCCCGATATTGATACCCCAGCCGACTGGGACGGCGTGCTTGACCATGCCGGCGAGCGTGATCCGGAGGCCGTCTTTGCCATTTCCCGTTTCTGCACCCGTCCTGTCAGTGGCGACACCCCAGCCTTTCTGTGCTACGACGATTATAAGCACTACGTTGACTACTTCAATACGATGGAGCCAGAGGGCATTCAGCAGTCTGTTCCCAACAAAGATAGTTGGCAGTGGATGATAGAGAACGTCCCCCTCTTCGAGTGTTCTCAGCAGGACTTTGAAGAACTCTGGTACTTCCGTTGGTGGACGCTGCGCAAGCATATCAAGCGGACCCCCGTGGGTTATGCCATGACCGAATTCCTGGTCAACAGAAGCTATGCTGACCAGTATAACCTCATCTCCTCGGGTGTAGGCCATCACATTCATGAGTCGCGCTGGCTGCGCAACCCGATTTATTTGGACCAGGCTATGAACACCTGGTACAAGGGAAATAACGGCAAGCCGATGAAGAAACTCTGCAACTATTCGTCCTGGATAGCCCACTCCCTGTGGCAACGTTATCTGGTGGATGGTCGCAAGGACTGGATTGTCTCCATGTTGCCCTCGCTGGAGTGGGAGTACAACCACTGGGAGACCACCCATACTCGTGAGGGAGGCCTCTATTGGCAGGCCGACGTGCAGGATGCGATGGAGGAAACCATCTCTGGCGGACGCAAGAAGAAGTACCTGCGCCCCAGCATCAACAGCTATATGTATGGCAACGCCCAGGCTATAGGCAATATAGCCCAGTTGGCTGGTGACGCTGCCAAGGCTCAGACCTACTTCGGCAAAGCCGCCGATTTGCAGGAGAAGGTACATGCCAAGTTGTGGAACGAACAGCACCAGTTCTTCGAGACCCATCGCGTCGACTCCAGTGCCAATGTTCGTGAGGCTATCGGATTCATGCCCTGGTACACCTGCATGGCCAAGGACGAAGCCAAGTATGGTGTCGCCTGGCTTCAGGCTGCCGACCCTCAGGGTTTCTCGGCTCCCTATGGGCAGACCACAGCAGAGCGTCGCCACCCACAATTCCGTACCCACGGCGTGGGCAAGTGCGAGTGGGACGGTGCTGTATGGCCTTTTGCCACCTCGCAGACGCTCACAGCCTTGGCTAATTTCGCCAACGACTATCCCCAGAGTCGTTTATTATCACTAAAGTTGGATTCCTTGTATTTCGCCGAGATGGAGAAATACATGCAGAGTCAGCACATGCGTGGAAAACCCTATATTGGGGAGTATCTGGACGAGACCACGGGCTACTGGCTGAAGGGCGACCAGGAGCGTTCGCGCTACTACAACCACTCGACCTTCAACGACCTCATCATTACGGGTCTTTGTGGTTTGCGCCCCCATGCCGACAATACCATTGAGGTCAATCCATTGCTGCCCGCCGACAAGTGGACGTACTTCTGCTTGGACAATGTGCGCTATCATGGTCACACGCTGACCATCGTCTACGACCGCGACGGTTCACGCTATCATGTCGGGAAGGGCCTTCGCGTCTATGTCAACGGTCATTTGAAGGGTCAGCGCTCAGATCTTGGACGTCTCATAATCCCTGATGCGCTATGAAACGACAACTGTTAGGCTTACTATTTGCCGTCTGGCACGTATCATTGGTTTTAGCTCAGGCAGATTTTGGCTCAGCCCGATGGATAGGAGCTATGACTCAGCAGGAAGCGCAACTGCCCGAGGGACGAAACTTCACTGGTGCTAAACTGAAGGAACCTGCTGTCAAGGACGCCTGGGCTGCTGTTCACCCATTGTCTGACAGGAGCATCTGCATCCGGCGTGACGTGACGCTCCGTAAAGGTGTCAAGCAGGCTACTGTCCACATCTGTGGTCTCGGCTTCTATGAGTTGACACTGAACGGACAAAAAGTCGGTGATAGTGAGTTTGCCCCGTTGTGGAGCGACTACGACAAATCGGTGTTCTACAACACCTACGATGTCACTACTCTCCTCCCTTCTCCCTCCTCCCTGTTCCAGATTTGTGTCCTGCTGGGCAATGGATTCTACAACGAGCAGGGCAAGCGCTATGCGAAGATGAAGATAGCCTTCGGCCCTCCCACACTGCTTTTCCGCTTGCATGTAGCCTACAACGACGGCTCTTCCGACGATGTGGTCAGCGATCATTCGTGGCAGTGGACATTGTCGCCCATTACGTTCAACAGCATCTATGGCGGCGAGGACTACGACGCGAGGCTGGAAGGGAAAGAAGAATGGCACTCTGTGGTCATTCAGGAGGCTCCGCGTGGCACACTGCGCAAACAGATAGCTGAACCTGTGAAAATTATGGAGCGCTTCGGCGTAAGGGACACCATCCGCAAGGATTCCGTCCTTGTGCTCGACATGGGTCAGAACCTGAGCGGGTTTCCTGAAATCACCGTCTGTGGCAAGGCGGGTCAGCAGCTGAGGCTCATTCCCGGCGAGACGTTGACCAAGGATGGGCTTGTCAACCAGAAGCAGACAGGTCGCCCACATTATTATAATTATACCCTTCGGGGGAACGAAAGAACTTCCGAAACCTGGCACCCACGCTTCTCGTACTATGGCTATCGCTATCTGCAGGTGGAGGGTGACCTTGAGGTGCTGAAGAAAGTAGAGTCGTGCTTTGTCTACAACTCAGCGCCGAAGACGGGCTCGTTTGAATGCTCCAATCAGTTGTTTAACGATGCCTACCGGATTATCGACAGAGCTATTCGGAGCAATTGGCAAGCCGTCTGGACAGACTGTCCACATCGTGAAAAGCTGGGATGGCTGGAGCAAGACTGGCTGAACGGCGAAGGTCTGGTGGCCAATTACGATTGTCGCTCGATGATAGAGCAGACCATGCAGCAGATAGCCGATGCTCAGTTTCCTGATGGTGCCCTGCCCGAGATAGCCCCCAACCTGTGTGTCTTTGAAGGTTCGTGGGCTCCGCCCTTCCTGGAGTCGCCTGAGTGGGGTGGGGCATTCGTCGCCTTGCCGTTCCTGTATCAGGAGTATTATGGTGACGAGAGACTCGTTACCCGCTATAAGACGCAGATGAAGCGCTATGTGGACTATCTGCATACGCAGGACTCCTGTTATATTCTGAAGCAGGGTCTTGGCGACTGGTACGACTACGGCCCGGGACGGGCAGGCTTTGCACAAAACACCCCGATGCCGCTGGTGTCGACAGCCCACTACTACTGTTGGAACAAACTGATGCGGGAACCTCGTGCTGACAGCATCAAGGCTGCCTTCATTCGTGAGTTCTATCATGCCGATACCCATCTGGTGGGCACGGGTAGCCAGTGTGCGCAAGCCATCGCCCTGGAAATGGGACTGGTGCCTGAGGGCGATCGTGAGGCTGTCTTGCAGCAGCTGATTGCCGACATCCATGCCCACGGCGACCGTCTGACGACGGGCGATGTGGGCAACCGATACCTGTTCAACGCTCTTATCCACAACGGGCAACAGGAGTTGCTTTACAAGATGCTGAACCACTACGATGTGCCAGGCTACGGCTATCAGATTAAACTGGGACACACCACGCTGACTGAGCAATGGAACCCGGAGCACGGGGCTTCGATGAACCACTTCATGATGGGGCATCTGAACAACCTGCTGGTGCCCTATATCCTTGGTATCTGGCGCAACAATGGGCTGACGGTGATAGCGCCCCATCCCATGGGCGACCTGACCTGGTGCCGAGGGGAGTCCAACGGCATCAAGACCTCTTGGCACCTTGACGGAAAGCGTTTCTTGCTGGAAGTCGATGTCCCCCTGGGGCAGTCGGTCAAGGTCCGGATGCCCTATTCCGGACGTGAGCAGACAGTCGGTGAAGGACACCACTCACTGACTGATGAAGTGATGACAACAGCCCGGTGAAATCGTCTTAAAATAAAAACAACATAGCTATGAAACCCAATTTCAAGACCCCTTTGAGTGGCATCATTCCGCCATTGGTAACACCCTTAGTAGATAACGAGACGCTGGACGTGGAAAGTCTGGAGCGTCTGATAGAACACCTGATAGCAGGCGGCGTGCACGGTCTGTTTGTGCTGGGTACGACAGGCGAGGAACAGAGCCTCTCGTACGATGTGCGCAAGCAGATGATCAAGGAGTCGTGCCGCATCAATCGCGGTCGTCTGCCCTTGCTGGCCTGCATTACGGATACATCGATAGTCGAGAGCATCAAGCTGGCCAAGGTGGCTGCTGACTGTGGTGCTGACGGTGTGGTGTCTGCTCCCCCATATTACTTTGCCACAGGTCAGCCTGAGCTGGCACAGTTCTATGAGGAGCTGGTGCCCCAGTTGCCCTTGCCTGTATTCCTATATAACATGCCCAGCCATGTGAAGGTGAACTTTGCCCCCGACACGGTGAGGCGGCTGGCAGAGATGGAGCAGGTGGTGGGCTTCAAGGACTCCAGTGCCAATGCGGTGTATTTCCAGAGCGTAATGTATAAGGTGCAGCACCGCAAGGATTTTGCCATGCTCGTAGGCCCTGAAGAGATTACGGGCGAGTGTGTGCTGCTGGGTGGTCACGGAGGCATCAACGGCGGTGCCAATATGTTCCCCGAACTTTATGTAGGCATGTACCATGCAGCCAGGAACCGCGACATCGAGACGGTACTGAAGTTGCAACAGCTGATTATGCAGATTTCGACCTCTATCTATACCGTCGGCAAGCATGGTTCCAGCTATCTGAAGGGCTTGAAGTGTGCGCTCTCGTTGCTGGGCATCATCAACGACGACTTTGTAGCCTCTCCGTTCTATAAGTTCGAGGCGCCTGAGCGAGCCAAGATACAAGAGGCCCTCAACGCGCTGCCTATCAAAGACGGTAAGCTATGCATCTGATAGATTTCGTCATCTTCCTCGTCTTCACACTGGGTGTGGTGGTGTTTGGCTGCTCGTTCTTCAAGAAGGGCAGCAGTGCCGACGAGTTCACCTCGGCAGGCCACTCTATTCCCGGCTGGGTGGTGGGCATGAGCATTTTTGCCACCTACGTGTCGAGCATCTCGTACATCGGCTATCCGGGCAAGGCCTTTGCTGCCGACTGGAATGCCTTTGTCTTTTCGCTCAGCATCCCCATAGCCAGCTATTTTGCTGCTAAGTATTTTGTGCCTTTTTACAGGCATTCTGGCTCCGTGTCGGCCTACACTTTCCTGGAAGAGAAGTTCGGCGCATGGGCGCGTCTCTATGCCTCTGCTTGTTATCTGCTGACACAGATTGCCCGCATGGGCTCGATACTCTATCTATTGGCTGTGCCGATGTACATCCTGATGGGGTGGGACCTGCATACGGTCATCGTTCTGACCTCCATCGGCATCATCATCTACTCGATGATGGGCGGTCTGAAGGCCGTCATCTGGGCAGACGCCATACAGGGTATTATTCTGATAGGAGGTGCCCTGCTGTGTCTGGGCATTCTGATGTTCTCAATGCCTGAAGGACCTATGCAGACCTTTGAGTTGGCTGCCAACTCGCCTATGGGCAACAAGTTCTCGCTGGGTGCCTTTACCGACGACTTGACCACCTCGACGTTCTGGGTGTGTCTGATTTATGGTGTCTTCATCAACCTGCAGAACTATGGTATCGACCAGAACTACGTGCAACGCTATCATGCAGCCAAGACAGACAAGGATGCCAAGTTCTCGGCACTCTTCGGTGGTTATCTGTTCATTCCTGTTTCTGCCTTGTTCTTCCTCATAGGCTCTGCGCTGTACAGCTACTACGAGGCAGGTGTGGCTCCGTTGCCTGCCGACATTGCGGAGAAGCCCGACTATGTGTTCCCCTATTTTATCGTCAACGGGCTGCCCGTCGGCTTGCGAGGCCTGCTTATTGCCTCTATCTTTGCTGCCGGCATGAGCACCGTGTCGACATCTGTGACCTCGGCGGCTACCATCATCCTGACGGACTATGTGCGTCCGTTCTTCCTCAAAGCGCGTAGAGTGGCCGATCACCTGCGCCATCACGACCCTGCTGACCACCATCGTCATCAGAAATTGGAACTGGCCATTGTGCGCCTGTCGAGCTTTGGCGTGGGCATCCTGGGAGCCTTGGTTGCTATTGCCATGCTGTCGGTAGAGAGCATCATTGACGCCTGGTGGACGTTGTCGAGCATCTTCTCGGGCGGCATGCTGGGATTGTTCCTTTTAGGCTGTATCCCTCAGAAAATCAGTCGCTTTGCAGCCTTCTTGGGGTGCGTCTGCGGCATTGTTGTCATCGGATGGATTTCGCTGGCAGAACTGTGGCATCTCCCAGGCATCCACCTGCATCCTTATCTGGCTATCGTCCTGGGCACCACCACGATATTCCTCGTGGGTTTCCTGCTGACGCTGCTTTTGAAAGGAAAGAAATAAGAAATTAGAAACGCATTAACATTATCGACTGTGAAACAATACAAAACACTTTGGCTCCTGCTGGCCATGATAATCGTGGGGGGCTTTATACTGACCTCGTGCGTAGACAGCCAAGACAGCCCCAGTAGTGGCGGTGGTAGCGACAAGGACAAGAAGTATGTGGAACGCTTGTTCCCCGTTGTCAACACCGAAAACGTTCCATTAGGCACGGTACTGTTGCGTTTCTACGATGACATGCCCAATGTGGCTTATATCAGCGTCAGCCATTTCCAGGAGATGATTTATCCCGGCACCACGATTCAGGTGACGAACCTTGGCGACGGCAAGTATATTTTGACCAATCCGTTCGGCACGGCTAAGGTAGACACCGAGAAAGACATCTTCACGAGCAACGACTACGTGGCGTTTACCAACCTGATGGGAATGGTACAGCCGGGATTGCCTAACATCGAATACGATGCACTGCCCATCATCAAATGGAAGTCGGTGGACATTTCACCCAAGCAGGTTGATGTGACGCTGGATTACGGAGCATTCGACATTGACATCAGAGAGGACGGCCAAAACGTCTATTTCCCCTTCACAACCATTGCCAATCTCTACACAGACATCTTTAATCACATGGCTGCCTTCAACGGACTGACGGTAATGACAAGTCCTAATGGTTTCTACTCACTGTTAGACGGATTCCCGACATTCTACACCACACCCCTATACAAAGATACGCGCGCAGCCGACATAGCCAACTACAACTACAAGAACCTGTGTTTCACGCTCACTAATTTCTTTGGCTATCCAGGTCGTACACTATTAGAGAAGGATATGAAGGAGAAGGGCTTGGATCAGGCTTTGCAGGACTACGGAAAGGCTGGTCAAATGACACGCGATCTGTTGCTGTCCACAAACATGTACGACTTCTTCTCAGGAACTGCCACACTA
Organism: uncultured Prevotellaceae bacterium; assembly: GCA_900318795.1. GTDB lineage: Bacteria > Bacteroidota > Bacteroidia > Bacteroidales > Bacteroidaceae > Prevotella. The sequence continues at coordinate 46,963 of ONLU01000014.1, forward strand.
AACTGTCTGCTCAGCGACGGCGGACATACCAACATCGACCTGACAGGAATCAACAAGATAGACAAGAACTCCTCCTTCACAACCAAACTGACCCCCATCCGTAGTGAAAAACTGGAAGAGTTTGAGAGCTACTGTCCGGAATATGTGGCGATAAAAAACTCAAGTGCCGAAAAAAAATTGTTGAAAATGGAACTGGACGAACAACGTAAAACCAAAATAGGCGAAGGTGTGAAATACACCAAAGTGGGCAATACAGCCTATTGCTTCTTCGACGAGTTCATATGCGACGATTCCGGATGGCACTTATACTACAAGGGCGAAGGTCCCAAACCAACCATCGAAGACTATCCTAACGACTGGCTGATCATTCTCATCGATGCACTCGAGAAAGCACAGAAAGACCCTGAGGTCAAAAACTTCATCCTCGACATATCAACCAACAATGGAGGTTCGTCGGACATCGTGCTTTTCGTCACCTCGATGTTCGCCAACAAATCCGACATGTACTCCGAAAACACGCTGACAGGACAGAAGACAAAGTCCACGTTTGAAGTAGACCGCAACCTGGACGGCAAGTTCGACGAGAAAGACAAGGACTTTGAACTGGACTTGAACATCGGTGTGCTCATCAGTCCGGCCAGCTTCTCATGTGGCAACATGCTGCCAGCACTCCTAAAAGACTACGGCATCTGCCTGCTCGGCATGAAGTCTGGAGGCGGCTCCTGCGCCGTTCTCTATGGCCCCTGTGCCGATGGTTTAGGCTATCATTACTCCTCTCACCGCAGTCGCCTCAACAATGTGAAAGGTGAGAACATCGACAAAGGCATCGAACCCGACTACCAGTTGGAAATCGAAGACTACTTCGACATTCCCAAAGTGGGCAAGCTGATAGAGCAATTCTACGCGAAATAAGCACTATTTCAAATACATGATGTGTTGACTTTCACTTTTCATCACCTACTAACCCAGACCTTGTGGGAACCGGCACCTTTCGTCTTGATGCCTGAATGGGGATCGAGGACGAGCTTGGCGAGTTCCCTCGAGGGTGTGCTATAGCTGAGGCCTTTAAGGTTGGCGTATTCCTGTATATTGCACGTCCTGCAACTTACATTTTATGACCAGCAACCAAACTTTTCTGTAAAGATACGGAAAAGTTGTGAAAGGCACGGTTTTTATGCCATTATTTCACCGGAAAAGTTAAATTAAAACAATTGCCGATAAATTTGGAAGTATCAGAAATAATGTGTAACTTTGCGCATGAAAAAACTGAGAGTGAACTTAACTGGAACGAAGAAGGCTATGAAGAAAATCGTGATTGCCATCGCATTGTGCGTACTGTGTCTGGCTTCATGCATCAAGGACGAGGCGAAGAACAAGGAGTGTGACATTGAAAGTGCCTGGATAGAGGGCGAGGAGTATGAGCAATACTTCTATCAGAAGACGGATATGTACAAGGATGTCAGCTCTACAGAAACGAACATTGTCTTCTATGTGCGCTCGCTTATCTCCATGAGTACGGCTATCCCCTTGGACTTCAAAATCACCAGCGGTGCCACGGTCTATCCTGCCAGCGGTTCGCTCCAGGACTTTACGAAAGGCCCTGTCACCTATACCGTCACGTCGGAGGACGGGCAATGGAAGCGCACGTACAATGTGACATTCTCGGAAGTACCGTTGCCTGTTTTAAAGCTCGGTTTCGAGCATGTAGAGACCGTTCAGGAGAAGACGATGTTGGGCGGTGTCAATGAGATGCACATCTTCTATGAGCAGCCAGCGGACAATGAGCCAGACTACTGCTGGGCCACAAGCAACTCCGGTTCAGCACTCACTATGGCCGATTCAAAGCCAGAGGACTTTCCCGTCTATTCCACGCCAGAGGGCAAGGTGGGACGGGGCGTTTGTCTGAATACCCAGTCGGCAGGTCTCATGGGAGAATTTATGAAGAAGCCCATCGCTGCAGGTAGTATGTTCTTGGGAAAATTTGTAATCGACTATGTCTTGTCAGACGCCCTGAAAGCCACCCAGTTTGGCGTGCCTGTCAGCAAGGAGCCTGTGCGCATCACCGGCTGGTACAAGTATAAGCCTGGTGAGAAGTTCACCGACAAGGACATGAAAGAATATCCCGACCGTAAGGACGAGGCCAGTATCTACGCCGTGTTCTATCGCAACACGGACGACACGGGAGCAAGCTACATCCTTGACGGCCATGCTGTGGAAGACCTCGACAAGTTGCTGGACAACCCGCAGGTGTACAAAGTGGCACGTGTGGCTTCGCTGCCTGCCACCGACACATGGACGCAATGGGAGATGTTCTTCGAAGGCAGTGATGCCCCTGACGAGTTTGTCGAGAACCAGGGGTGCAACCTGGCGCTGGTGTTCTCGTCGAGCAAATACGGCGCTCAGTTCGAGGGGGCTATCGGCAGTACGCTCTATATAGACGAGGTGGAAGTATCGTATGAAGAATAATCAGGGAGGAAAGTATATGAAAAAGAGTACAACATACATGTTATTATTGGCAGCATTGTTGTTCATGACTTGTCCGGCACAGGCTGTCACACTGGACAGCCTGGAACTAAAAGCCCGCGTAGGATACAACATCGGTGGTTCGACGCCCGTCCCCTTGCCTGAGACCATCCGCAGCATCGACAGCTACAGTCTGACACCCTCGTTCATGGTGGGATTCGACGCCATGTTGCCACTGGCAAAACAGTGGGGACTTATGACCGGACTGCGCCTTGAGAACAAAGGCATGAAGATAACAGCCGCCACCAAGGCTTACTACATGGAAGTGGTGAAGGGCGACCAGCAGATGGCAGGCCTCTTCACAGGACAGGTCGAGCAGAAGGTCAAGCAATGGATGCTGACCATCCCTCTGCAGGCTACGCTGAAACTGGGTAGCAAGGTCATACTGAAGGGCGGTCCCTACGTATCGTTCCTCCTGAAAAAGGAGTTCAGCGGCATTGCCTCTGACGGCTACTTGAGAAAGGACGGACCCACGGGAGCCAAGATTCTGATGGGTGACAAGGAAGGCGAATGGGCTACCTATGAATTCAACGACGATATGCGCAGCGTGCAGTTTGGCATCGGCATTGGTGCCGACTGGCAAGTGCACCGGCATATTGGTTTGTCTGCCGACCTGAACTGGGGACTGACGGGCATTTTCCCTGGCGACTTCAAGACCGTAGAGCAAACCCTCTACCCCATCTATGGCACCATCGGAGTATTCTATAAATTGAAGTAGGGCACTACTCCTCATAAATGTGCGTCATCCGTCGCTGCCTCCATCAGGAAACGACTGATGACAACAAATGTGCTTGTACGTCTTTTAAAATGGTAGAAATCTAACTAATAAAACATACTGAGACAATGAAGACAAACTATCCGAAGATTGGTATCCGCCCGACCATTGATGGTCGTCAAGGTGGTATCCGCGAGGGTCTTGAAGAGAAGACCATGAATCTGGCCAAGGCCGTTAAGAACCTGATAGAGATCAATCTGCGCAACGGCGACGGAAGTCCCGTAGAGTGTGTCATCTCTAACACTACCATCGGGCGTGTGGGTGAGAGTGCTGCCTGTGCCGAACAGTTCGAGCGCGAGGGAGTGGGCTCTACCATTACCGTTACCAGCTGCTGGTGCTACGGCTCGGAGACGATGGACATGAACCCCTACTACCCGAAGGCTGTCTGGGGCTTCAATGGTACGGAGCGCCCGGGTGCCGTCTATCTGGCAGCCGTACTGGCTGCTCATGCCCAGAAGGGACTGCCAGCCTATGGCATCTATGGTCACGACGTCCAGGACCTGAACGACAACACCATCCCTGAGGATGTAGCCGAGAAGATACTGCGCTTCGCCCGTGCAGCCCAGGCGGTGGCTACCATGCGCGGCAAGTCATACCTCTCGCTGGGTAACACCTGTATGGGTATTGCCGGCTCTATCGTCGATGCCGACTTCCTGCAGCAATATCTGGGCATGCGCACGGAGTATGTGTCGCTGGTGGAGATTCTGCGTCGCGTCGACTTCGGCATCTACGACAAGGAGGAGTTCGCCAAGGCTATGCAGTGGGTCGAGAAATACTGCAAGCCTCAGGAAGGTCACGACTACAACGAGGACCGTCCGCTGTTCCCCGGCGTGCCCATGACCACATTCAACGGCAAGGGCAAAGGCAAGAACCGCCAGGAGAAAGACGAGGACTGGGAGTTCACCGTCAAGACGATGATGATTATCCGCGACCTGATGCAGGGCAGCGACAAACTGCTGGAGATGGGTTACAAGGAGGAGGCCATCGGACACAACGCCATTGCTGCTGGTGTGCAGGGTCAGCGTCAGTGGACGGACTACAAGCCTAACTTCGACTTCCCGGAGTCCATGATGTGTACATCGTTCGACTGGAACGGTCCGCGCGAGGCTTATACGCTGGCTACAGAGAACGACTCGCTGAACGGACTTTCAATGCTCTTCGGACATCTGCTGACCAACAAGGGCGTCATGTTCAGTGATATCCGCACCTACTGGAGTCCTGAGGCTGTAGAGCGCGTCACTGGCTGGAAGCCCGAGGGCGGTGCTGCCAACGGCTTCATCCATCTCATCAACAGTGGTGCCACCACACTGGATGCTACTGGTGCTGAAAGCGACAAGGACGGCAATCCCGTCATGAAGCCCCACTGGGAACTGACTCAGCAGGACATCGAGGCCTGTCTGAAAGCTACCAGTTGGATGCCTGCCGATCGCGACTACTTCCGCGGCGGTGGCTACAGCTCGCACTTCCTTACTCGTGGCGGTATGCCGATGACCATGCTGCGCCTGAATATGGTGGCTGGACTGGGCCCCGTGCTGCAACTGGCCGAGGGATGGACGGTAGAGCTGCCTCAGCAGGTCAACGACACACTGGACAAACGTACAGACCCCACATGGCCTACCACCTGGTTCGTACCCCGTCTGGACGAGACGAAGGATGCCTTCAAGGATGTCTATTCCGTCATGAACAACTGGGGTGCCAACCACGGAGCCATCTGCTACGGACATGTAGGTGCCGACCTCATTACGCTGTGCGCCATGCTGCGCATCCCCGTATGCATGCACAACATCCAGGATAAAGATATTTTCCGTCCTTCGTGTTGGAATGCGTTCGGTATGGACAAGGAAGGTGCCGACTATCGTGCCTGCCAGAACTTCGGCCCCTTATACAAATAAGGTAATAGCCCGTTAGGACATCATATCGAAATTTCGAAAAAAGGAAAAGAAACAAAGAATGAAGAAAACTTTATTATCCGTCCTGCTGGCAGTGGCTTTTGTCACTGCCAGCGCTCAGGACGTCATGCGCAAGGAAAAGGACGGCACCTACATCGTCAACACCACCACGCTCGCTCAGGACGTGGAGGGATATAACGGCCCGACACCTGTCGAGGTGTATATCAAGAAGAACAAGATTGTCAAGGTCGTTCCCCTGAAGAGCCAGGAGGGCCCCAAGTATGTGGCGAAGGTGAAGAAGGACATGCTGCCCAAGTACGAGCAGATGAATGTCAAGAAGGGCACGGTTCAGGACGTTGATGCCGTCACGGGTGCCACGTTTACGTCGCAGGCCGTCCAGGAGAATATCCGTCGCGCTGTCGATTACTACAAAAAGCACAAATAATCCGAGTAGGCTTTGGCAGGTGTCAACCTCGTTGATGGTGTTGAGTACTTTGTTGCACCAACATTATAGTGAACATCGAGATGAAAGTAATAAGTGTGATGTGCTCCCACTCGGGGCACATTTTTTTTTGTGTTTTTTGCTGAAAATGCCCGAAAGGTTGACATAAATTAAGAATGTGTGCGTGCACACAACTTTTTTTCAAAGAAAAATTTGTTTTATATTTAAAAAGTTCTTATCTTTGCAGCGTGAATTGTAAAACGGGGTGGAAACACCTTATTAAATTATTAAAGAAAAAACGATTATGAAAAAGATTATGATGATTGCTGCCCTGATGGTAGCTACTCTGAGTGCAAGCGCACAGAACGAGGTTGGTCAGATCACTCTGAAGCCCACAGTTGGTTTGAACATTGCCACTATGACTAAGTTCGACTACAGCAAGGTCCGCCCAGGTGTGATGGCTGGTGTTGAAGCTGAGTATGGCGTAGCTGAGAAGTTCGGTATTACTGCTGGTCTGTTCTATTCTATGCAGGGTGTAAAGCTGGACTATAACACAAGCGGTTATGCTATTGATGAGGATGGCGTTGCTGTTCCTGTTTCTGCAGGTGCTACGGCTAAATACAAGCTCGATTACCTGAACATCCCCATCATGGCTCAGTACTACGTAATTCCTGGACTGGCTATTAAGGCAGGTGTCCAGCCTGGTTTCTGCATATCTAAGAAGTACGAATATGAAGCTAGTGCGAGCGCTGCTGGTTCGACTGTTATTTCAGAATCTGATAAGGGTAAGATTGAAGACGGTGTCAAGTCTTTCCAGTTCGCTATCCCTGTAGGTGCTTCTTATGAGTACAAGAGCTTCGTGCTGGATGCTCGTTACAACATCTATGCTACCAAGGCTCTCAAGAATGCTGATCCTCGTCACTCAGTATTCACCGTATCTCTGGGCTACAAGTTCGCTCTCTAATCTGCGAGAAGAGTTTTAGTTAAACAATAAAAGGCTGCGCTCCCGCATCGGGGGCGCAGTTCTTTTTTGTTAATACTACAAACTATGACAGAAGTATTCCTCAGGCAACAGTGGTGATTTTCTCGAAATGTCCTTGTCGCAGTTTCTTGACCGCTCCTGCCTGTATCAGCGTATTGATGCGCGTTGAGGCAGTTGTGTTAGAGGTGTAGCCCCAGATGGTCTTTACGTCGTTTGTGGTAAACAGGCGAGGCAATTGCTGGAAGTATTCGTTCGTCTTGTCATAAACGATGCGTGGCTGCTCGTCGCGATGCTCGTTGTCGAAGTAGTCCTGCCACATCAGTCCGAAAAGTGCATCCTCGCAGGCGTAGATAACTTCAAACATAAGCGTGGCAAACTCCAGATGCTGACGGGTAATCTTCACCGTCATTGTACGCTGGAACTCATCCCACGACTTCTGTGTCGAGATGACCTGAGGGATGCAGACAGCCATTACCTTATCCTGCATGCGCTTTAGCATGGTCAGCGTAACCTCGTCATTCTCGGCAGCGGCCTCTTCAGCACGCAGGGCTATGAGGTTGTAGACGTGCGCCACCAACTTGTCGAGCCCCTTGATCTCTCCGTTTAACGAATCGAAACGACGCGCCCAGACTTTCATCTCGTTTGCTGCCTTCATGCTTTTGGCTTTCTTGACCAGTGGGCGCATTTTGAAATGGCCTGTGGGCATGACGAATACGGTGAGACGTGTGGCCAGTCCGTCGCCGATGTTACCAAGATTGATAAACTTCTTCAGCGACGTACTGGTGCCTGTTGCCACCACGTTGAAGTGTACGGGGAACAAACCGTTCACGCTGTCCTTGTTGCTGTAATCCACACCGTTCATCTCGTTATGGAAGCTGTGCAGCCAAATGTCGCGTTTCTCCTGAAATGACCCTGCGGCTTTCACGATGGACAGTAGTTCAGCAGCGAATGTGTAAAGATGATAGTAGTAGAGGGCACCATCGGCAGTAGGCACTGTGGCATTCTGCATGCGTCGGTACATGACGTTGTTCGAGGTCTTCACCGGACAGTCGCGCACGATGGCTGTCGGACGCTTCAAGGCTCCCTTCTTCTGCTCCATCTGCGAGGTCTCTCGCTCGTTGAGTCCTTCTTTGTATTCACGTTCCATCTCACGTCCCTCAGCATCGGCTTCGCGCAACACGCTCATGATGTACTCGTCTTGTTTGACGGCAAATCCTTTACCCGTAGCAGGTCCGCCGATAACCATCGCCAAAATGTTCAGTCGGTGAGGATAGCCCTCCCAGTCCTGGTACTGACATTTGGTCAGTAGGGTATCGTACATGCCTGCCGCTGTGATGACGCCGCCTGGCTTGATATTGGCATCATCGATGTAGTCAATGGCGGACTCGTAGCATCCTAGCGGCAGTTTCTTCATGCGTTGTGACCATTCACCATAGGGCAGACGGTTCTTGCTAAGTCCGGAAAACTCGTCGATACCGGCATCGCGCAGGGCGTGGTACATGCGTTTGGGCATGCGCTTCTCTTCCTTGTAGCTCAGCGCCGACTTGACGGTCTGACTGACATTTTCGCCACGCTCCTTGATGATGTCCTGCACCCAGGGTTGTGCGCGCAGGATGCCTTCAATGGCTACTGGGTCAGCGTCGCAGATGTAGCGCAGCTGGTCGGCTAACTCCAGTGAGGTCTTGTGGCGCTCGCCAGGCTCTGGCAACTTGTCGCCCACCCAGCAGTCGACGATTTTCTGAACGGGTACACCCTTGTACTTAAAGTCCGAAATGCTAAACTTCTGAACTTCTGAACTCTTGACTTCCTGTGCAGCACCCTTGCTGTCACCCTTGCGATAGGCCTCGCCGTAGAGCTCGTCGTACTCTGGATTCTCGTAGCTGAACATACGCTCTGGGTCATAGAAGAGGATGTCGCCTGCCTGACGCGAGGGTGCGAACGACATGCGCGAGGCATCCTTGCCACTCTCGTCGGCTTTCAGCCCCAGCTGACGGGCCAGTTCACAGGCATTCTCAATCAGGTTGCCCCATTCCTTGCGAGCGATGAACACAAACTTAATACCCTCATTGGAAGAGGTAACGAACACTAGCAGCACGCCCAGCTGGCGCAACTGCTCATCCGACCACTGACGGAACAGCACGCGAGGGTCCTGTTCCAAGTGATCCACATCGAGCACGGCAAGTCCGTTCAGGTGCGCCGACTTCTGCAGTCGCCACTTGCCAAGCTCCATCACTTCCTGCTTCTTGCCATTCGCAACGATGTTGACAGGCTTCTCACACTCGGCAAAGTCGTCGGCTACGAAGATAAGTCCCTCCAGTGAGTTCTTGATGCTGTTGGCTTTCTTCAGGTCGCCCTTCTTGCGAGCCTCGCGAATCTGACACACCTTGCGGTAAGTCTCAGGATTGTTGAAAACTGTTTCCAGTTGTTCGGCAGAGGTAATCTGTTCCGTCACTGCCGAAAGTTTCTTTTGAATTGTTAATGTTGCCATAAACTTTATGATTTAAAATGTAACGTTTACGGGGTGTTTGGGCCCCGCTGCGAACTTTTCGCATCACAAAGTTCGGCAATAAAAATAGGGTAAAAATAAAACTGAGACCCCTATCATTTGAGGTCTCAGAAGTATCATTTTTACGTTCAGTCGTTCAGTTGAACTATCAGTTTTAAGGCCGTTTAGAAGCCTTTTAGCCTGAGCGATTTCTTCAGTTTTTCAGCCAACTGATTCATGCGTTCGAAAGCCGTCAGCCAACGTGTGCTGGCATCCTTCGGAACCTTCAGTTCCCACATGGTGAACGGAAATCGGTAGATGTCCTGTGTGATGTTGCTCAGCGTAGTCATATCGAGCTCGGCATTCACCTTGTTCAATTGCAACTTCTCTATCAGTTCTATGAACTCCTTGTAGCGGTTCTCCTTGATGCCGCACACCTGAAGGTCCACGAAGATGCGGAACACCGCCCACCAGTGGTTCTTCTGGCAGAACAAATCGTTCCCCTTGGCATCCTTCAATGCCATTAGCTCCTCCAGCGCTATCTTCGCTTTCGAGCGCATCACGAATTCGTCCATCTTCACCTTCCTAAGTTGTTCCTTTACAGACAGAGTATCCGTTTTCTCTCCCTCTTTATAAGGCTTATAAGGCGTCAGTCCCTTCTGCTCGAATACCTCCTTCACGTAATCTGAAATCGTCGTGTCCTTCGTGTGGATGGAGTGCAACAACGCTGGCGTAGCCCAACGGTAGGTCTCCAGACTGTTGTCTGCATCCTCCATCAAGCCCAGCACAAGCCGTAGCGTCATCGGGCGCTTGCCCATCAGAAACATATCGTCCAGTTCCATCTTATTCCTCCTTGCGCTCCAGATAGTCGTTCAGTTCAGCATTCAAACGTTCGGCCAAGGGTTGCAGATCCTCAAGTGCTGTCTTGAAATGAAAGCGGTACTTGCGGTTAATTTTCAGATAAGCGCGTGCCTGGTTGACAAACTCCATGAACAATTTGTCGTAATCGATATGCACACCTTCTTTGTCAAGATAAGCATAGTATGGCATTCCAAATTCTGGGCTCCATGGCGCATCACTTATAACGAAAAGTTGACCTTCGTACTCCATGGTTGTCAGATTCAGCTCATGCAATTCCTCATCGGGGAATATGAATGTGATGCCGCATAACTTCAAACTTTCAATAAGACTGTCCAAATCGACACCTTCATCGCCCCATCGTGTCAGTAGTTTGATGACTAGCATGTTGAACTGTAAAAAGTTCATTGTGCGTAGTTTTGATAGACACAGGCGTGTGCAGTCTTTCAAGAGCACATCGTCCAATACCTCGCCTTCAGCTATTGTGAGAGCGCCTGTATAATAGATGTTCTTGTCGTCCTTTTCTAGATTCATCAAGTCCGCGAAGGTTACCACAGGATGGCTGTGCGTCTTGATGGCATATCCCTCTTTCTTCGTCGATGCATCCTCAACGACGGTCAGCGTGCCCACCTGCTCGTAGATGTCACCCCTGGGGTCCATAATCAGCCAGCGAGGCTCGGGCAGTGGGATATAGTGTGAATTGATAATCTTCATACGCGTGTATATATAAATAGGTGTAGTTGTTTCTTGTCGTGCAAAATTACTGCTTTTTGCCGAAAACGCCAAATGTTTAGAGTTTAGATATTTAGTATTGGGTAGATATAAAAAGAATATAATTTAATTATATTTTTTATTATTATAGGGTAAATCCTAAACTCCTAAACTTCTAAAGTTGATGAATGTTTACGAAAATATCTTACAATATAATTCGCTTTATATTTAGTTTTTCGTGTCGTCTCGCCGAATTTTTTGCGCCCTGCCTAGGAAAATATTTTTCCCTGCCCAGGGAATATTTTTTTTCTCGTGATACCATCTCAGCGTTCATTTGGTGCTGGGTAAAAATTCCTTACGCGTCCAAGTTTAGAAGTTTAGATGTTTAGGTATTTTCAGTACAATAGCACCAGACCTGCTACGGCACAATAGAGTATCATGCGGATGGGGTTGATCTTTACCACCAGCACACCGTAGAACGAGGCTGCGAACAGGAAACAGCTGACGCCGAACTGCCAAGGGTCGTCGGACGGGGTGGAGAAGTTGTCGGGAGTCATCAGCAACAGCGTGGCAGCAGCCAACAGACCAACAACAGCTGGTCGCAAGCCTATGAACACGGACTGCACGGTGTGCGTCTGCATGTACTTCATGAACATGCGGCTGATGAGCACCATCAGTATCAACGAGGGCAAAACCAGGGCGAAGGTGGCGGTGGCGGAGCCGAGAATGGCCATCGGCATGGAGAAACCGGCATTCTTGATGGCGGTATAGCCGCAGTAGGTGGCAGAGTTGATGCCGATGGGGCCTGGGGTCATCTGCGAGATGGCGACAATGTCGGCAAACTCGGCTGACGACAGCCAGTGCCAGTGCTCCACCGTCTCGTGCTGAATGAGCGACAACATGCCATAGCCGCCTCCGAAACCGAAGAGGCCTATCTCGAAAAACGTGATGAACAAATAGAGGAAAATCATATTCTCTTAACCCTTAATCATGAACCCTTAACTTCCCCCAAATGTATCCGCCCAAGCCAGCAGCAATGATAATCCAGATGGGCGACACACCCAACAGCCAGATGAGCAGGGCAGACACGACGGGTATCCACACCGTAAACCGGTTGAGCTGCGCACTCTTGCCCAGGTTGAAGGTGGGGACGGCTATCAGCGCCACCACAGCAGGGCGGATGCCCCGGAACATGGCGGCAATGTAGCGGTTGTCTTCAAACTGGTGGAAGAACATGGCGATGGCCAGAATAATCAGAAACGAGGGTAGGGCGGTGCCCAGTGCGGTGGCTATGGCGCCGCGGACCTTCCGGAGCTTGTAGCCCACGAAGATGCTGATGTTGATGGCAAAGACACCCGGGCAACTCTGGGCGATGGCTATCAGGTCCAGCATCTCCTCCTTGTCGACCCAACGGTGGCGGTTCACCACTTCTTCCTCGATGATAGGAATCATGGCATATCCACCCCCGAGGGTGAACATGCCAATCTTAAAGAAGGTCTTGAATGATTCCCAGTAAATATTATTCATTATTCACTATTCACTTTTCACTAGCGAAGCGCTTCAACCCACTTGCGGGCGTTCACGAAAGCTTCAATCCAAGGAGTCACCTCGTCCATGCGGCGGCGCTCAGGATACCAGGCACACTGCCAGGGGAACACGGCACGCTCCAGGTGGGGCATCATGCACAGGTGACGGCCGTCGGCAGAGCAGATGCCTGCTACGTCGTAGTCTGAGCCGTTGGGGTTGGCTGGGTAGCCGTGGTAGTTGTACTTGGCAATGACGTTATAGGCGCTCTCGGCCTCGGGCAACTGGAATTTACCCTCACCGTGGGCTACCCACAAACCGAGCTTGTTGCCGCTCAGCGAGCCGAACATCACGCTGTTGTTCTGGGGAATGGTCAGCGAGATGAACTCACTCTCGAACTTATGCGAGTCGTTGTGCAGCATTTTTGCTCCTGCTGCTCCTGTCAGTCCCAGTTCAACCATCAGCTGACAACCGTTGCAGATGCCCAGCGACAGTGTGTCCTCACGGGCATAGAACTTGTCAAGCGCCTCCTTGGCCTTCGGGTTGAAGAGGAAGGCACCAGCCCAGCCCTTGGCAGAACCCAGCACGTCGGAGTTGGAGAAACCACCACAGAAGACTATCATGTTGATGTCCTCCAGTGTCTCGCGGCCACTGATGAGGTCGGTCATCATGACATCTTTCACGTCGAAGCCGGCCAGATACAGGCAGTAGGCCATCTCGCGCTCACCGTTGGTACCCTTCTCGCGGATAATGGCAGCCTTGACACCTGTCTTCTCGCGACGGTCGGCAGACAGTCCGTACTGTTTCAGCGTACCCGTGAAGTCGCGGTTGAACTTCATCTCCAGGGGCTGCTGCTTGTAGTTCTCGTAGCGCTCTTTGGCCTTGCCGTTGAACGACTGCTTGCGGTCCAGCAGATAGCTGGTCTTGTACCATGTGTCGCGCAGGGTGTCTATGTCGAAGGTGTACTCCTTCTCGCCTGCCTTGACAACGATGTCGCGGCTATCCTCGACAGTGTAGCCTATCTTGGCGAAGCCCACACCCAGGTCTTCCATGAAGTCCTTGAAGTCCAGCTTGTGGGTGTCGCTGACCTCGATGACGACACCGGGGTTCTCGGCAAACAAGGCCTTCACCACGTCGCCGTCCTGACAGAGGTCGTGCAGGTTAATGTGCATGCCACCCTTGGTGTTGGCAAAGCACATCTCCAGCAGCGTCGTAATCAGTCCACCGGCAGAGATGTCGTGACCAGCCATTACCCAGCCCTTCTTGATCAGTTCCTGAACGGCATTGAAGGCATCGGCAAAGTACTCGGCATTCTTCACCGTGGGCACGTCGCTACCCACCTTGCCAAGGCTCTGGGCAAAGGCTGAGCCACCCAGACGCTGTTCGTCGAACGAGAAGTCGATATGGTAGAGGGAGGCGTGCTTGTCGTTTACCACCACAGGGCTTACTACCTTGCGGATGTCTGACACCTCGCCACCGGCGCTGACAATGACGGTGCCCGGAGAGATAATCTTCTCGCCATTGGGATACTGCTGGGTCAGCGACAGTGAGTCCTTACCTGTGGGAACGTTGATGTGCAGGTCGCAGCAGAAGTCTGACAGGGCCTTTACACCAGCATACAGGCGGGCATCCTCGCCCTCCTGCGAACGGCAGGGCCACATCCAGTTGGCACTCAGCGACAGCGACTCCATGCCGTCTGCCAGCGGAGCCCAGACAATGTTGGTCAGAGCCTCGGCTACAGACAGCACACTGCCTGCTGCAGGGTCGGCAAGTCCTGCCTGGGGAGCATGGCCCAAGGCGGTGGCAATACCCTTGCGGCCGCGATAGTCCAGGGCTACGACACCACAGTCGCTCAAGGGCAGCTGAATCTCGCCCTGGCACTGCTGACGGGCTATCTTACCCGTCACGGAGCGGTCTACCTTGTTGGTCAGCCAGTCCTTGCAGGCTACGGCTTCCAGCTGGAGTACACGCTCGAGGTACTCGTTGATCTTATCTTGTGTATAAGTAACATTCTCATAGGTGTGCTCGACAGTGTTGTCGCGCATGATGGTTTTCGGAGAGTGACCGAACATCTGGGCAACGTCCAGGTCGAAGGGCTTCACACCGTCGCCTTGCTTGAACGAGAAGTGGGCATCACCAGTGGTCTCGCCGACAACGTACATCGGAGCACGCTCGCGCTCGGCTATCTTCTGCACATGCTCGATATGCTTCTCGTCAATGAGCAGACCCATGCGTTCCTGACTCTCGTTGGCTATAATCTCCTTGGCTGACAAGGTCTGGTCGCCAATGGGCAGCTTCGTCATGTCTATCTCGCCACCGCACTCTTCTACCAGCTCCGACAGACAGTTCAGGTGACCGGCACTGCCGTGGTCGTGGATGGAGACTACAGGGTTGTTGTCTTCCTCGCACAGGGCTCGTACCAGGTTGTAGGCACGCTTCTGCATTTCAGGGTTGGCACGCTGGATGGCGTTCAGCTCAATGCCGTTGCTGTAACGGCCGGTATCAACAGACGACACCGAACCGCCTCCCAAACCGATGCGGTAGTTGTCACCACCGACCACAACGACCTTGTTGCCCTTCTGGGGCTCCTTCTTCAGACAGTCGCGCTTGGTGCCGTAGCCTACACCGCCTGCCAGCATGATGACTTTGTCGTAGGCGTACTTGGTCTCCCCAGTCTTGTCTGCCGGGGCATCGCCTTGGCTCTTCTTTTCCTGGTGCTCAAAGGTCAGCACCGAACCGCAAATCAGTGGCTGGCCGAACTTGTTGCCAAAGTCTGAGGCACCGTTGGAGGCCTTGATCAGTATCTGCTCGGGGGTCTGGTACAGCCACTTGCGGGCTGGCATCAGTTCTTCCCAGTCGCGGCTCTCATCCTCAATACGGGGATAGGCCGTCATGTAGACGGCTGTTCCGGCAATAGGCCACGAACCTACACCACCGCCCATACGGTCGCGAATCTCACCACCCGTACCAGTAGCAGCGCCGTTGAAAGGCTCGACGGTGGTGGGGAAGTTGTGGGTCTCGGCCTTCAGCGAGATGACACTCTCGATGTCTTTCACGCGGAAGTAGTCGCTCGTCGACTGGTCGGCGGGCGCAAACTGCTCTACGACAGGTCCTTGCGCAAAGGCTACGTTGTCTTTGTAGGCTGACAGTATCTTGTTGGGGTTCTCCTGCGTCGTCTTCTTGATCATGGCAAACAGCGAACTTTCCATCTCCTGGCCGTCAATGATAAACGTACCTCCGAAAATCTTGTGGCGACAGTGCTCGGAGTTAATCTGCGCAAAGCCGAATATCTCAGAGTCTGTCAGCGGACGGCCGTTCTCTTTCTCTATCTTGTGAAGGTATTCTATCTCCTCGGGAGACAGGGCCAAGCCTTCTTGCTCGTTGTATTCCTCCAGATTGTCCACATACTTGATGGGCTCTGGCTTAATGTTGATGGTGAAGATGTCCTGGTTCAGACCGTTGTACATGCGTTGCAGCATAGGGTCGTGCTCGGCCTCTTCCGACTGCACGGGGAAGTATTCCTCTATACGCTGGATGCCGCTGAGACCCATGTTCTGCGTGATTTCCACGGCGTTGGTAGACCAAGGGGTCACCATTTCGCGACGGGGGCCGACGTAATAGCCTGTCAGCGTCTCGTCCTTCAACAGCTCAGCATCGCCATAGAGCCAGCTCAGTTCCTTTACTTCTTGTTCGTTCAATGGGTGATTGGCCTCAGTGGCAATCACACTCTTCTGGGGAGTCTTGAAAAAGAGAATCATATCTTTTATACCTTAATATATATATTTTGGGTGCAAAGTTACTTAAAAATCTCTAAAACACTGCAACTTTCGACGACTTTCTGCGTCTAATCACTAACTTTGCAACCCGAATATTAATTAAATTCGAAAAAAAGATGAAGAAAAGTGTTTTCATGATTTCGCTGGTTTCAGTATTGCTGATGACCAGCTGTGCTTCCAAGAAAGAGCTTGTCGCTTGTCAGGAAGAGAACAAGACTTTACAGTCTAATTTCCAGGATACCAAGGAGCAGTTGGCGGCTTCTAATACCCGTGTAGCCAGCCTTGAGGAACAATTGGCAGAACTGCGCAAAACCAATGCCACCCTCCAGAGCTCGCTGGACAAGAGCCTGACCAATGCAAGTCAGAACAATGTGTCTATCGACAAACTGGTTGACCAGATTAATGAGTCTAACCAGTACATACGCCACTTGGTAGAAGTGAAGTCTAAGAGTGACTCACTCAACATGGTGCTGACCAACAACCTGACTCGTTCGCTCTCGAAGGAAGAACTGAAGGAGGTCGATGTGCAGGTGCTGAAAGGTGTCGTTTACATCTCACTGGCTGACAATATGCTCTACAAGAGTGGTTCTTACGAGATTAACGACCGTGCTGCAGAGACGCTCTCTAAGATTGCCAAGATCATCAAGGACTACAAGGACTACGATGTGCTGATTGAGGGTAATACGGACGATGTGCCCATCAAGCGTGAGAATATCCGCAACAACTGGGACCTCTCTTGTCTGCGTGCATCGTCTGTCGTACAGGCTCTGCAGAACAACTATGGCGTAGACCCCAAGCGCCTGACTGCCGGCGGACGTGGCGAGTACAACCCCCTCCAGCCTAACACCACCGAGCTGGGCAAGCAGCGCAATCGCCGCACACAGATCATCATCACTCCGAAACTCGACGAGTTTATGGACCTGATCGGACAGGCTCCTGATGCCGAAAAGTAGCCGCAGACTACATATATATTAAGGTATAAAGCAATTGGGGGTTGATATAAATCAACTCTCAATTATTTTTTTAAAGAAAAACGGAAATTTTTCTCAAAAAGTTTTGGTGATTCGAAAAATAGTCGTACCTTTGCATCCGCTTTCAGGGCAAGACCTTTGGGAGCACAGAGAAAAGAGTTCTTTGAAAGACTTACATAGACAGAGAAAGAAGTAGTACAAGAAGCGAGGACGCTCTTGCATGATGTGAGAGTGTTCTTGGGTAAAGACAATAGAAGTGAAACCGTCAAATTCTATACTACCGGATACAAGGCGTTCTGAGACAGAGAAACAAAAGAAACAGAATATTTAGTATGAAGAGTTTGATCCTGGCTCAGGATGAACGCTAGCTACAGGCTTAACACATGCAAGTCGAGGGGCAGCATGAAGTTTGCTTGCAA